>NZ_JARLJK010000122.1:0-491146 GCF_031291215.1 Silvimonas sp. | reverse complement strand
CGGATGTGTTCGATTACATCCGGTTTTACAACCATCATCGCCGCCATTCGACGCTGGGGTATCTGACCCCGGCGGAATTCGAGCTGCGTAATTCAGCACTCAGTGCTTAACCCGGTGTCCGTTGAGGCCGGGCCAGACCAACACACCAAGCCTATGTGCTGGATGTTCCTGTAGTTAAGTCCGCGTTATCCGTTAAATCCTTTGAGCTCACAGAATCGTTAGGTAGGCCCTATAAAGCGGTGATCCGCCTCACCAGCCCGGACGAAGCGTTACCGCTGCTCAAGCTGCTGGATCAACCTGCCAGTTTTTCCATAACACCGCTAGACCCGGATAACAGCCTCTCCGCGTTGGCCGCAACCAAGCCAACAAGGCAATGGCATGGCGTTATTACGGGTAGTGCCCGGCTTTCCAGCTCCATTGATGAGACCGTCTACGAGTTCACGCTAGAGCCACGGCTCGCCCGCTTGAAAAACCATGTCGATACGGTGTTACACCAGAACCTGGATTTGCCCGGCGTTATCGAAGCCACGCTGCGTAGCGATGCCGGCTTGATAGGCAATGACTTCGTCTTCCAGCTCACCGGCACTTATCCGGTTAAAGAACACGTCACCCGCTACCGCGAAGATGGGCTGACCTTTATTCGCCGACTGTGTGAAGAATGCGGCTTGTTCTATTTTTTTCGCCAAACCGAAGATCGCGAGATCATCGTTTTTGGTGACGACCAAACGCACTATCAAAAGGCACTGAATATCACCTTGCAGCGTGCCAGTGCCGGCCTTGAAAGCCCTGCTCAAGCCGAGGCAATCCGTTCGCTGAATGTGCATGTCCAGCCGGTTATTGGCACTTTTCAGCGCCAGGATTACAACTATCGCCAATCCGGTGGCCAGTCCTTACGGAGCGAAACCGGCGCCTACCCCGGTCAGCCCGGCTTTGTCGGCAAGGATTACCGCTTTGGCGAACACCAGAAAACGCCCGACGAGGGCAAAACAACCAGCAAATTGCGGTTTGAAGCAGCACAAGCGCAGCAAGTCATCGCCTCTGGCATTGGCAACGTCATCGCTTTTACCCCCGGCCAGGTTTTCCGCCCCGATATGGTGGACCCGGACGCCGAATTTGGCTGGGTAATCGTTTCTGTAGAGCACAAAGCCAACCGTAAAGACGCCTACACCAACGAGTACACTGCCATCCCGGCGGACCGCATATACCGGCTGCCTTCCAAAACTGAAAAACCCAAGATCGCCGGCACCATCCCGGCCCGCGTTACCAGCCCCAGCCGTTATACCAACGCCTATCTGGATGAATCCGGCCGCTATCGCATTTCGTTCAACTTTGACAACAACGAATGGCCCCCGGCCGGCAGCAGCCGCCCGGTTCGCCTGGCCAAACCCTACTCTGGCGACACCTACGGCCTGCACTTTCCGCTAATTGATGGCACAGAAGTACAAGTGGCGTTTGTGGACGGCGATATCGACCGCCCCTACATCGCCCATGCCTTGCACGACCAGACCAAGCCAGACCACGTTACCAACAAGAACAACACCCGCAACATCATTCGCACGCCAAGCAACAACAAGATCCGGCTAGAGGATAAAGACGACCAACAGCACATCAAGGTCAGTACTGAATACGGCAAGAGCCAGCTAAACCTTGGGCATCTGGTGAACGCCGGTCGCGAAAAACGCGGTGACGGCTTTGAACTTCGTACCGATGGCTGGGGTGCTGTCCGGTCCGGCAAGGGGCTGTTTCTAAGTGCCGATGAGCAAGGTCGTGCCGGCGGCAAGCAACTGGACATGCAGCCCGCCCTAGAGCAGTTGCAACGGGCATTGCAACAGGCCCAGGCCCTGTCGGAAGCCAATGGCGTCGCAGAAGCGGACTTGCTGGACGTGTCCACACAGCAAACGCAGATGGATTCGGTGCTGAAAGCGCTGCAGGATGCCGCAATCCTGCTTTCGGCCCCGGCTGGCATTGCCGCAGTCACACCCAAGTCACTCCAGCTCAGTGCGCAGGAAAACCACATCGTTTCTGCGGGCGGCAATGCTGACTTCAGCATTCTGAAGAAATTCACGGTAGCTGCCGGTGAGGCCATCACCCTGTGTGCACACAAGCTGGGCATGAAGCTGATCGCCAACAAGGGCAAGGTCCAGATTCAGGCCCAGTCAGATGAGCTGGAGCTGACTGCAGCCAAGAACCTGCACATCAACAGCACCGAAGAAAACATCATTATCCAGGGCAAGAAAAGCATCACCCTGGTGGATGGTGGCGGTGCCTATATCAAGCTCGCCAACGGTGTCATCACCATCGGCTCGCCCAATCCGATCGACGTCAAAAGCACCATGAACCTCAATGGCTCGGGTCATATGCCGGTGACTTTGCCCACGTTCAAACCCAGTAACGTCTGCTTGCCCTGTCTGCTGGATGCAGCCAAGAGTGGCGGCACGTTCGTTAAAACTTGAATGCGGTCACGTGGAGCACACTATGAATCAGCACGTTCATGTTGATCCTCAGGAAGAAATTTCCAACGAGCTCAGCAGTTATGTCGTGGTGGATGGCGCCCAGCATCCGGAGCAAATCGGATTTCTGGTTACCTACACCTTGGGACTCAAATGGGCTTCCGTTTACGCAGGCACACTCGACGAAAAAGCCCGTGATGCCGACCCAGGCGACGCCAGACTTTTCGTGATGAAGCTTGAAGACCCCGACGCATCGTGGTTAACAACGCTTGTCGAACTGCATCGGCAAGATCCCTGCCTGATACACGTTCGCACCTCAATGGATATCGAGTCACTCGCCGGTCACTTGCAAGGCTTCCTCTATGCCGATCTGGAAGGAGGCCTGCGTTATATGGTCAGGTATTTCGATGCGCGCAACATCGCGGCTGTGCTGAATATCTGGTCGCCAGGGATTCGGGAGGCTTTCCTGTCCCCGCTCGCCGACCTGCATTACCGGCCCCATGAAAGCGAGTGGCAACAAATCGTGGGCTATAACCGGCCGCGCCAGCCGTTCCTGCCCCGAATCACGCTCACACAAGCGCAGGAAGACCAGTTGATAGAGCATGCCCAACCGGCAGACATGCTTTATCGCTTTGCCAAAGGCGGCTTTATCGATGCCCGCCTACCTTACGCACAGCGCCATGCACAACTGGAACGCTATGCGAAACGTGCTCGCGCATGGGGATTCAGCAATACGCGGGACGTTGAAATTTTCTGCAGATATTGCTGCTGCAATGGTGAGGACTTTGACCGGACGCCCGAAACGACGGCCGTCTTGCACAGCCTGCTGGCTGAGCAAACCTCGCTTAAAGCACTTCCTGGTCTGATTGTACTGAACCTGCCTCCTTATCTGGCAATCACTGGATTGTTGGAGTGACATTAGACATGACAAAAAATGAAAAAGAATCTGCCCTTCCCCGTCTGGAAGTAGAAAAGAAGGGGTTTAGCCTGTTTGGCGGCTTGCTTGGTGTCCTCCTTGCTGTATCGGCATGCGCGGTTGTTGCTTTTGCTGCCGTTAACTACATGTCCAGCTCAAATTCACAAACTGCTTGGCTACTCATGTATATAGGCATACCTGCAATGTTTGTTATACCGCCAATTTCAGCGGTAATTGGCTTTATTTTTGGTGGATATTTTTTTTACAAAAGACTTCTTCGTGTTTCTCTGAAAAAGAAATCGTGGATTACCGGTGTCGTTGCCTTCTTCTTTGTCTTGAATTATGGCTATCCATTGCTAATGCATTGGCATTATGAAAATAAAAGCGCAAAAGAAGAAAAAATACTTGAACAAGAAAATCAGCTGAAATCTACTGCAGAAAATAGCATTGAAGAGGCGCTTGAATCTCAAAATCCAGATGAATTGATAAGCCTCCTGGATTCAAATAAAAGTCTAAACATACTCACTATTTTTTGTGACCGGACAGACTACTACAACGATTTTATTGGATACAAATCTCCTGCAGATACGCAGGTGGATCGCGATTTTGAAAAAGAACTTGGAAAAATAAAAACCCTAGAACAGGCATCTGAAATATCCAGTCAAACGATATCTGCCGACATGGTTCTTAAGGCCAAACAGATTATTGTTAATAAATATGCGTTTTGGGGTGACTGGAAACACGTGGATGCTTTGGCTTCTGCGGGAATAACCATCGATGGAGTATGGATAGCCAATAACAGAAAAAATTTGCCGGCAACGTTTGAAGATACTCATTCCTATTGCAAAAGCCATTCCATGACATCCCCTACGGTAATGACGGCTTATTGGGGCTCCTATTTCAGGCAGGAGTCGCGCAATGATTCTGTAAAAAACGCTTTGTTGCATGGGGCTCGCGCAGATGTAGTTGATGATTGGCATCAATCTCTCTTGTTTGAGTGTCCTAGCCAAAAGACAGTCAAGTTATTTATAGGAAAAGGTGGAAATGTCAATCAACAAAATGGAGAAGGATATACGGGATTACATGCGGCAATAGCTTTTCAAAGAGAAAAAGATAAAACCGATATGGAAACGTTGAAGTGCATACAGGCATTGTTGCAGTTTGGCGCAGATCCGGCAATACGCAGTAAAAATGGAAAAACCATATGGAATCTGCTCGAAAAAACCGATCCCCACGATCAGGATCAATCAAGCCGTGAGCAATTTTATGTACAAGTAAAAAAACTGCTGGAGTCAAAAAATCCATCCACGGTGGTTTTGAAATGATTCCCTTCCAAAAGATCATTTCCAGCCTACTGACAAACCGTGTTGCCTCAGCCGTCAAGGAAAGACTGTCATGCGTAACGTTCTGATGATCCTTCTATGCATCCTTGGCCTCACTGCCTGCGACGCCCACTCCGGTTCCGATACGGATGGGGGTGACGCCACCGGAGTCAACTACACCCAGTACCCGGTCAACTGGGTGCAGATCAACAACAGCTATGACGTCCACCTGGGTGAACTGGGTGGCATGAACGGCGTTTACGAAAGTGAAGCGGGCAAACGTTATACCGGCACCGGCGGGGAATGCTGTATCCGCTTCCCCCGAAACTGGACGCCCGGCCTGAAGTTCATCATCCACTGGGAACGGGAACGCTGTGCCATGTATGCCAAGCCCAATAGCTGCGGGGTGAATGTGTACCGGGCAGAAGTGCCGATTCCTGAATATGGCGGTGGTACCTATGATTTGGTCGTGACCTTCCTGCCTGACGATCGGGTGCGCGTTTATGTCAATAGCGAAATTTTTATTGACGACATGAACAAGAAATACGGGGAGAAACACTGGAAAACACCCGGCCTGACCGACAAGGAGGATGGTTTTACCGGTCAGGGCGAACTGGACAAGGCGGCAACGGCGGAGCGGCAAAAAGACTTTGATGCAGCCCAGGCGGCAGATGCCTCGGCTGCAGCTGCGGAAGCCGCTTTGACTCCAGCTCAGCGCAAAGCCAGGGATGAAGCAGATAGCGATAGGGAAGAACGGTGGGACATATCGGATAAAGCAAAGAAGGTCATTAGCAATTGTATGCAGCCACTGCATGAGCGCGGCATTGATCAATCAAAGGCAGAGAAGCTTTGCGAAGCTGCCGCAGCCCAATGCAAAAAATTGATAGGTGCTGGGGCTGACGTTCCGGAAGGCCCTTGCGATATACGCTACTACTGAATAGGTGTTGGTCATGAGCAAATTTAAGCGAATGGAGAAGTTCCCTACGAATACCAATGGAGAAGGCTTCTTTCCTCATGCCAATGGTTTCAAATCCAGCAACCAGAAAGAGCCGAAGGTTTGTGACACCTGCCCGCAGATGATTTTCGTCAATCTGTTTTTTGACGGCACGGCAAACCATCGCAGCTTTGATCGGCGAGGTGGCTCGTATACCAATGTGGCTCGGTTGTTCGAGGCCAGTGAGGGGTTGTCTCCAGGCGCAGCTCTGGCTGAACAAAATGCAAGTGCGGCGCTGACAGGTGAGGAACGCCGCTACAAGTTCTATCTGCAGGGGGTAGGCACGCAGTTTCGGGAGCTGGGAGAAGACGCGTACTCCACCCTGGGCAAGGGCACTGCGGTGGGCTTTGGCATGCGGGTGGGCTGGGCGTACACCCGGGTGCTCAATGCGGTCTATCACGCCATTACCCGCAGTACCAACCCGTTGTTCAGCAATGATGAGGCCAGAACTGCGGCCACCTGGTGGGATGTGCAGCGCACCGGCATGTCGGTACGCCGGGCCTTGAGTGGCCCGCTCTTGATTGCCTATGACTATGCGGCAGGCCGTAACCTGATTGCAGACAAGCTGGCCAAGCTGGCCAAGACCCAGCAGCAAGCGCCCAAAAACAAGCAGGTTGGCAAGGTGTGGATCAGCGCGTTTGGTTTTTCCCGCGGGGCGGCTGGGGCTCGGGTATTTGTGTCACAGCTGATGAAAGAGTGGGGCACAAGCCAGAAACTTGCCGGAGTGATCGACTATGAGGTGAGTTTTCTGGGCATTTTTGACACCGTTGCGTCGGTTGGCGGGGTAGATGGTCTGCGCACGGTACTGGGTGCAGAAGGGTTCGATGGTCATTGGGCGTGGTGCAACAAGGGGGCTCTGAATGTACCGCCAAATGTCCCTTGTCTGCATATGGTGGCGATCAATGAGCAACGCCGCAGTTTTCCGCTCGATACCATCCGTATGGGCAAGGAATATGCCGCCAAGCATCAGGAAATTGGCTGCCCCGGTGTGCACTCGGATGTCGGCGGCGGGTATCCGCCCGGTGACCAGGGCAAAGCCCGCAAATCCCTACTTTCAACTGGCGCGCCGAACTCTCCCCTGGGGAGGAACCTGAGTCTGAAGATGGGGCAGATCCCCTTGCATTACATGTATAAAGCCGCGCTGGAGGCGGGCGTGCCGTTGCGCCTTAAAGAACAGATGTCCGCCGAATTGCAGGCGGACTTCCGGGTGGACGAGAACCTGGTAAAAGCAGTAAACGACTGGATTAGTCAGACCCCTGACTTTTCAGATATTGAAGCTGCCCTGACATATGGCTTCAAACAAAGCATGGCCTGGCACACCTTGCGGGCACAGAAGTCTGATTACATCACCGGGAAGGATTTTTACAAAAACGCACCGGAATCTGGTGCTCAGCGACCCGTGCTCCAGAAACAGTACGAGGACAAAATCCGGTCGCTGGAAAAGCAGCAGGTGAAGCTGAGTCAACAGGCCCAGAATCAGATGGGTGGCGTGTTTGTGGACCAAAGCACTCAAAGTGGCAAAGAGATCTGGGCACAACGTTCACAAACCCGGGCAGAACTGGACAAGCTGACCAATCTCCTGCAAACCCCCGACGGGCGCGCCAAAGTGATGGACGGTGTCGCAGGAAAGCCCGAAGGCAGCATGCCCCCTGGCGGGGACGTCGGCGATATCCTTCCCCAGGATAAAAAGGATCTGCTTGAGGGCAACGAAGAATTCCAGCTGTTGCTTGGCTATCTGTATCCCGAACAGCAGCCGGGTTTGGGCGTCATCCACTCCACTACGACGGAGACAATCAGGGTAGATCTGACCCCCACGAAAATGGCCCAGACCATTGAAAGATGGAGCATCCGGCATGCTGATCCACTTCACCCCGACAACGTGCCCCCTGCCAGTGCCAAGTTACTGATCATGACGCAATCCGGCCTCGAAGCAATGGCATTAGACGGCATCGTGATGCCGGAGCCAGACTTTGTGCCGTTTTTGAAAGAGTGCACCAGCAAAACAGCATGGCAGGCCATGAAGGCGAACGAAGCCGCGTGCACGCTCTTCGATGATTACATGCATGACTCACGTGCATGGTTCCGTACCCCCACTTTCCACGAACCCACCCCGGGCGGCTACGGCTGGCCACGTGCGTTCTATATCGGCAGCGATACCCGGGTGGAATATCTTGGCCGTAAAGTGGCAAGCGGCCAAGCCACACAAGTGTCCCGCAAGATCGTCATGCCACCTTCCCCGCCAAAACCACCACCCGCTCCACCCACTGCAGATATTTATACCCCTCCAGTTGTTGATATGAATGCTTTATTCAACGCTAGATGGTAGCTGTTGGTGCGACCATTTTTTATCCAACTTCAAGGAGGAAGCAATGCAATACGTAATCTGCGTCGGTGATGGCACCAGCCACGGCGGTAAAGTGCTGAATGGCTCAAACCGGATGAGCATCGATGGTCGTCCGGTGGCCCGCAAGGGCGACATGGTGTCCTGCCCCAAAGAGGGCCACGGCACCAATCCGATTATTGAGGGTTCTCCTACGCTGACTGATGACGGTGTGCCGGTGGCATTGCACGGCCATAAAACGGCCTGCGGCTGCACGTTGATTGCCAGCGGGACAGGGGCCGGGGTGCACTGATGGCGTTTGATGTCCGGCAGATCAAGCCCGAATACACCATCCCCGCCATCAAGCCCGCGTGGGTGTGGTATGTCGTGCTGTTTTTGCTTATTGTCGGTGGCGGTGCGGCGCTGGCCATTTACCTGTGGCCCAAAGGCGAACCAACCCAAACCGACTGGTTCTGGACCCGGGTGGTGGTGTTCCCGGTCATGGCGTGGCTTGCCCTGGTGCTGCTGGATCTGGGCGTACAACAAAATGCTCAAGACAAGGCGCGGGACCGCAATCGTGCCCGCCAACAGAAACTAGCAACGACCTGTGCTGAAGGTGGCCGTTCGTTGCCAGTGCTGGCTAGCGCGTTTGTGTTCTCCTGCCAGCCGGAGGAGAACACTGCTGCGGCAGTGGTTGGACGGACATTGCGCCTGGTACCAAGGCAGCGTGTTCCCGAAGACCGCGCCGAGATCAAAGCCCGCTGGCTGGAACACCCGGAGCGGGTCTACCCCGGTCGAGATGCCGAGGCGGATATCGCCCGGCAAAAAGACCTGCTCAGTTGGGTGTTCGCACATCTGATCCAGCCTGTGGCAGGTGCAGTCGAGCAACTGCCGGCGCATATTCCGTTGCACATCACGTTGGCCACCTCTCCCGTTTTTGAAACAGCGTGGGTCGAGGCAGAGTGGCAAAAAGCCTGGCAAGCGCAGGGGCTGCGCGATACCGCCAAACCGGTGATTGAACCGAAACCGCCAGAACTGGCAGAGGTTGACCTGTGGCTGGACGGCAAAGGCCAGCTTGCCACGGATGGCGCCACATTGTTGTGCGTGGTGCAGCTCAATGCACTGCTGGACGCCGCCCCCGCTGAAGGCTCGGCAGAAGCCGGGGTCGCTGTATTGTTGCTGCCCTTTGCCATGGCGCAGACACACCAGGTTGTGCCCATGGCCTATCTGCACCGGCCCGAAACACCGTCCGAGGCCGATCTGTCGCATGGGCTGTACCAGACCTTGCTGTGGGGCCACGCCAAAGGTGCAGATATCGCGAGCCAGTGGCTCACCGGCGGTGCTCAGTCGCCCCTGCAGCGTGCACTGGTCAGCAGCTTCGAAGATCAAAAAGTTGAAATCATGAATACGCCCGAACTGGCGGGTCAGCACGATATTGATCAAGCGGTGGGCCAAAGCGGTATCGCTTCGCAATGGCTGGCAGTTGCCCTTGCAGCTGACCATGCCGGCAGCACCACCCGCAAACAGTTACTCAGCCTTTCCACTCCAGACCATATGACGCTGGCCATTGTCGCGCCGCACGCCTGATCTTTACGGATTCCCTGCCTTATGTTTAACCGTATCAACTTCCGTCTTGCCGCACTGCTTGTGGTCTTTGCAAGTATCTCCCTCTACGTTCTGAACAAAGGTGCCGGATTGGGTCTGGCCACACCGGAACAACGCTGGCTTGCCGTAGCTGGTATCGCGCTGCTGTACTTGTTGAGCCTGGTGATCTGGTTAGCCTTCGTCCGGCGCAAGAAAGAAAAAGAGGCGGACAAGGACGTGGGCAGTGCTGCGGTGGTGACCATCAACAAGACACCTGCCCCCGAGGTTAAAACGCCGTTCGACCTTTTGCATGATGACCAAAAAAGCCGCTATGGCTGGTTCGAACGCCGTTTCAAGCCATGGCTGCTGGTCACCGGCGCAGAGTCGCTGGTCAGGCCCCATTTCCCGGGTCTGCTTGATCAGAAGTGGCTGGATACACCACGGGCTGTGCTGGTGTGGGCAGGTGACGGTGTTACCGCCCCTGCCAAAGGCTGGCGCTACTTGCGTGGGCGCTTGCGTAAACCTGCTGACGGAGTCGTACTGGTAACCGATGGAGCATCGCAGCAAGGCTCTGTCCTGGCCAATCTGACCCGCGACTGCGGCTACGCCTTACCAGTCCAGCTCGTGCTGTCGCCCGCAGTACCCGGCGAACGCGGAGAGGAAAGTCCAGCTATATTGCTCCAAACACATCACAAAGTGGCAAATGACACAGGTCAGATCAGTGCAGCTCTACAGCAATTGGTGGATCCGCTCTCGCAAACCGGCCTTTGGGCTTTGCTCAAAAATCGGAAGGCATATTTCGACGCCGGATTGTCCGCTTTTCTGGAGCAACGTCACGACACATTAGGCAAATGGATTGGCCAGTTGGCCAGAAACCTGCAGCGACGGCAGGTGCTGGCAGGTATATGGTTCACACCTGCCCCAGCTTTGGTCAGTGACCCGCAAGCCTTGACTGGGGCCGATGATGCCGCCCATGTGGAGCTGGCCCAAGTGGCAGGTGATAACATCACCTTGCCAGGCCCATGGCTGCAGACCTTCCGCCGCGCCCGCAAACCCAAACTGCATTTCAGCGGCTTTGACTGGTTCTGGAGTGTGCTCGCTGTTTGTGTAGGGCTGTGGTGTGCCGGTACCGTGGTGTCGTACCTGCAAAATCGAGCCTTGGCGGAGGAAATCCGCGCTGACATCGCAACGCTGCAATCCGCCCCAAAACTGAAGCAGGCCTTCCCTGCCCTGTTGGCGGTACAGAACGACATGGCGTTGCTAGAGGCGCGGGAGAAAAACGGCGCGCCATGGACTACCCGTTTCGGGCTAAACCATAACGCTGAGCTGCTGGCAGCCACGTGGCAACCTTATGGGCTCGCCGCCAACAAATGGCTAATGCGGCCGGTGCAGACACAACTGGCCTCGCACCTTAAAGTACTCAATGCCGTGCCGCTAGATGGCATGGATGCGGCCAGAAATGATGACGAAAATGAAGGTACCGGTAACAACACAAACTCGGGTGCGACATCCCGGGACGCCATCGGCCAGATGGGGTATGACACCCTTAAAACCTGGTTGATGTTGTCACAACCCAAACACACCGATGCTCCGTTCCTGGCTCCGCGTCTGGCGCAAACCGGCAAAGCCGTATGGCCGTCACTCAGTGTGGATGGTGTTGAACAGGTAACAAAGTTCTACGCTAACCACCTTGCCGACCACCCGGAATGGAAGCTGGCCGAAAATGATGACGTGCTGTTTGCCGCTCGGCAGACGCTTTCCGGCTTGATCGACCTCAAGCAGGCAGACGACACGCTGTATGGCCAATTGCTCGACAATACAAAATCCCGCTATCCCGATCCGACCATGGGTATGTTACTGGGAGGACGGGATTCCCGCGGGCTGTGGTCCGTGCAGGGGCGCTTGCCGGGTACGTTCACCCGTCAGGCTTATGAAGGCTACGTGCGTGATGCCATCGCGCAGATGTCCAGGCAGGCGGTCACCAATGGCGATTGGGTACTGGGCCAGCAGTCCACCCCAAACGCGGTCAAACCGGAAGACTTGCAGGCCAGCCTGACCAAACGGTATTTCACGGACTTCGGTTACGCTTGGCAGAACTTCCTCAACCGGCTGAACTGGGTGCCAGAGGCCAATTTGTCTGGTACAGCAGAACAATTGCGTGTTTATGCCGATGCCCAGCAATCGCCGCTTTCGGCTTTGATGAAAACCATTGCCTGGCAAGCCCAGGCGGGTGCCCAGCAACACAGCTTGGCCGATTCACTGGTGGAAAAAGCCCAGAACGTGTTCAAGGGTAAGGATGGGTATCCGGCAACTACCGCTACTCCGCAGGACAGCCCAAAATCCGGCGCCCCGCTCGCCGAGGCTTTCGGCCCGCTGTTACGGCTGGTTGACAATGCGGATGGGAGTAGCAATGCCGCCAGCGGGGCTGCCTCAGGCGGCGCCAGTGCCGATACCACGCTTAGTTTGCAACGTTATCTGGATCGCGTCAGCGTTACCCGCCTCAAGCTGGATCAAGTCAATGCCGCAGCAGACCCGGATGCATTTGCCCTGCAACTGGCTCAGTCGCTGTTCCAGGGGCAGGCGAATGATCTGGTCGATGCGCGCAATTATGCCGAACTGGTGGCCGCCAGCTTGGGCAGCGGTTATGCGGGTATGGGCCAGAATCTGTTCCTCAAGCCGTTCGATCAGTCCTGGCGCACGCTCATGCAACCGGCTTCGGCCAGCCTGAACAGCCTGTGGACCACCAGCGTCTGGCTGCCTTTCAACAGTGCGGTGGGTGGACGCTTTCCGTTCAACAATACCGACAACGAAGTCGGTCTGCCGGAGCTGGCCAGGTTCATTTCGCCGCAAGGGATTGTCCCTCAATTTGCCAAGACCCAGCTCGGTGGCATCCTGGTGTTGCAGGGCGATCAGTGGGTGCCCAATCCGCGCTATGCCCAATCGCTCAAGTTTGATACCGAGTTTCTTAACGGGCTTAACCAGCTGTCGCGTCTGGCCAGCCGCATGTATGCCGAAGGCGATACCCGCTACCGTTTCGACATCATGGCCATGGGCCATCCAAAACTCATAGACAGTGTGTTGTCCATCGACGGCCAGTCGCTGGATTACTTCAATCAGAAACAGCAGTGGGAACACTTCACCTGGCCTGGTACGCCAGAAAAAGCGGGAGCCCACCTGACCTGGAGTACGTTGCAAGCCGGCCTGCAGAAAAAAGAGGATTTCAACAGCGTATGGGGCTTTGTGCGGCTGTTGGCCAAAGCCAAAGTTGAACAAATTGATCGGGCCAGCTACCGGGTTGAGTGGACGCTGGATGACGATATCCGCCTGCGTTACGCAGTGCGCACTCAGGCTGGAGCCGGGCCGCTGGAATTGTTGCAGCTTAAGGGGTTCAAGTTGCCAGAGCGGGTATTTGTGACGGGACGAGAAATCGCCGCCCCCAAACCGGAGAGCGCGCCAACGGGGATCAAGAGCCCCGCAGCGAAACCGTCCTGATGCCCATTACTCCTGATTCTGAGTTAACCCAAAGAGACCGTATGTCCCTGCCCTCGTTTCTCAAAAAACTGTTTGGTCAGTCCGAACCCGCAGACCTGGCGCGTAACCGGCTGGCTACGTGGCAAGATTGGTTGAGCCCTATTCCTGGGGCATCCGAGGTCGGAGACGACCCAGGTTACGACGATGACTTTCTTGCGCTGCGCGAAGAGGTGGCCAAGCTGGGCGGTCTGGATGATGCGCTGATCCTGAACACCAGTGAGGCGCTGCTGCGCAATCATTGCAAAGACTTGCGTCCTGCCGGGTATTACGCGTTTTCTCGTCTGCGCACGGACGGCGCTGCGGGCCTGGCCGATGGTCTGGAGCTCATTGCCGCCCTGCTGGTCCGCTACCCGGAAACCATCCTTCCCCATCGCCCGGAAAGCCGTAAAGCGGCGCTGGAATGGCTCAATGGCGAGCGATTCCAGGTTTTTCTGGAGCGTAGTAGCGGTGCTCGTACCGATCTGGAACGCGCCTGTTCGGCGCTGGCCCTGATTGAACAGTTGGTAGGAGAGTGGGATGCCGCCTTCCGGCCTTCTGTTCAACCTCTCATTCATCGCTTCGAAGCGTTGATCGAAGCCAATGACGCCAGCGAGCAACCCGGCTCAAGCAACCGCTTGGGTACTGCAAATAGCCTGGAGCAGACCTCTGGTACGTCCACTTTGGTGCCCACGCGTGGTGAAATAGCCTCAGCGCGTGAACTGCTGGATCGGGCACGGGAAATGGCGGTGCATTTGCGACGCCAGGCTGCCGGTTACCTGCCGGCGTACCGGCTGTTGCGTTGCATCCGCTGGGATACCGTAACCAACGCGCCGCCGCATGATCCCCAAGGCAAAACCCGCCTTCCGCCGCCGCGCAGCGAGTTGCACCAACACTTGAAACGTCTGGTTTTACAACAGCAATGGCACGAACTACTGGAACGTGTCGAACTGGCGTTTGCCGAAGGTGCGAATCACTTCTGGCTGGATTTGCAATACTACGCTTGGCAAGCCCAGGGCCAGGCAGGGCCTGAATATCTGGCCTGCCGCGACATGTTATTGACCGACTTTGCACAAATGCTGGATCGGCTGACTGGTCTGGAGCGACTTTGTTTCAGCGACGGCACGCCATTTGCACAAGATGCCACTCTGGAGTGGATCGCCACCCATGCCGTGATCCGTAACCTGGATGCGGGCGAAACCGTACTTGCCCCAACGCCGAGCGGTGGCGATGTCGACTGGCAGGAAACCGAGCGGCAAGCGATAGAACTGGCAGCCAGTGCGGGTCTGGAAAATGCCTTTCAATGGCTACGCGATTTACCCGTCATACCGGGCGAACGTAACCGGCTCATGCGTCAGTTGTTGCTGGCCAGCCTGGCCGAAAACCATGGTCGTGCGGATATGGCAATGCACCTGCTGGTCACACTGGATCGGGATATCGACGTTTACCAGCTAGGCCGCTGGGAGCCTGGCCTGGCCTTCGAAATCAAGGTGCGTCAGTTACGCCTGTTGCGGCAGCGATATCAACGCAAGGATGTAGACAAAATCACTCTTGCGAGCCGTATGGATGGTCTAGTTGAAAGTATGACCGCGCTGGACCCATTGCGCACATTAGCTTTGAGTGCGCCTTCATGAATGGACACTTTATCCCGTTCCTTCTCCATCCCGGATGCTTCTTGCTCTTCCCTGTGATGGCATCAGAAATGAACACCTCTAGACACTTTCAACAACCTACACCGCTGGAGCACAGGGTTTTTTATGGATGACCAGGTTCTCAAATATTACGAAGCAGAAATGCGCTATCTGCGAGAGGCCGGTAAAGAATTTGCCCAAGCCCATCCCGATCGCGCAGCGTTGTTGAATCTTGATCGGGTTGGCGATCGCGACCCTTATGTTGAAAGACTGTTTGAGGGGTTTGCCTTTCTCACCGGTCGTTTGCGGCAAAAACTGGACGACGATCTGCCCGAGCTAACGGAAGGATTGATGAGTCTGCTCTGGCCTCACTACCTGCGCATGATTCCGTCGCTTACCATCGTCGAACTCACGCCGCAAATGGACGCACTACAGCATGCCGAAGCCGTTCCTGCCGGGCTGGTACTGCGCAGCAGCCCGATTGGCCCCGAACAAGCTCGCTGCTTGTATCGCACGACACAGGCGGTGCCGCTATTACCGCTACGGCTGGTCGAGGCCTCTGCGCCTGTTCGTAACGATGGCCGCTCTGCGATCCGCTTGCGTTTTCATATCGAAACCCAAGTCAAACGCCAGCAACTGGATTTTTCACAGATCCGGCTGTTTATCAATGCAGATACACCCGTCGCCTCGGCTTTGCATCTAGCACTGACTCGGCAAGTGTTGCAGATTGAAGTACGCACACCCAGTGGTGAAACCAGTGCGCCAACGTTAGTGCCCGCAGCGAAGCTGCATTTTGACCAGGTTGGTTTTTCTGCAACAGATCGGCTCTGGCCCAAAGCGGACAATGCTTTCGGTGGTTATCAAATGCTGCTGGAATACTTCACGTTCCGCGATAAATTCATGTTTGTGGATCTATGCGGGCTGGATATCAACGCCCTGCCCGAAACCACGCCATGGTTTGAAATCGACGTAGTGTTGGACCAGCGCTATCCCGCTGACATGCCGTTTTCCGCCGACAACGTCCGGCTGCATTGTTCGCCCGCAATCAACTTGTTTAACCTGGAGGCAGAACCAATCCGGGTCGACCATCTGGAGCCGGAATATCGGGTTGTACCGATGCTGCATCAAGGCATGCAGGTGGAGGCTTATTCGGTGGATGAAGTCGTGGCGTTTGAGCACGGCAATAGCAGTCGCCACCAATATTTACCCTTCTCTACCTTCCGGCATCGCGGCGGCATGCTGCGTCACGACGCGCCAGAACGTTACTTCCATACCCGCATGCGGCGCGGTGCTTCAGGGCTGTTTGAGACGTGGCTGGTACTCGGTGGCCATGCATGGGCAGACCGCGATGATTTACCGCTGGAAACCCTTTCGTTACGGGTGACTGGCACAAACGGTTTGTTGCCGCGCAAAGGTCTGCGCGAGGCGCAGATTCTGGAGATGATTGCCGGGTATCCGTGTGTGGCCAACGTCAAAAATGTGACTGCGCCGACGCTACCGGTCTATCCGCCAATGGAAGATCGCTTTCATTGGCGCGTGTTATCGCACCTGTCACCCAACTATCTGTCACTGATGGATGCCGAGGTGTTGCGCGGCACCCTGGCGTTGTACGACTGGACCGAAGATGAGCTGAATCAGCGGCGCTTGCAGGGCATTCAGCAGGTTTCCCATCGTCCGCTGTCGCGAATGGAACAAGGCTGCGTGATGCGCGGGGTGGAGATTTCCGTCACGCTCGATAGCCAGCGCTTTGCAGGCGATGGCGATATTTTTCTGTTTGGCGAGTTGCTGCATCGCTTCTTCACCGCCTATGCCGACATGAATCTGTTTACCCAATTGGTTGTGATTGTGCAGCCAATCGGGCGCAAGCTGAATTGGCAGGCCAGCAAATCCACTCAGGCGACACTATGAGCCAGCCCGCAGCGCCCCCCTCAGAAGCACCACTTGCTGGACCCGCCTTCAATCGGGAGCAGATCAACGCCGGCAAAGGCTTGATGCGGGATATTTTCCGGCGAGCCCCTCAGTTCAATTTCTATCAGTTCTGCGCGTTACTCGATGCCACCAGGCCTGACGTCCCGGGTTTAGCTACGCAAAATTCGCCAGCACAAGAGCCCGTTCGCTTTCGGCCCATTGCGTCGCTGGGTTTTCCTGGTGGCGAACTGGCGCGAGTGGAACTAGACACAGAAGACGAAAACCTTCCCCCTACCATCCGTACCACGTTTCTGGGGCTGTACGGCGTTGATGCGCGCATGCCGTGGCATGTGCTCGATGACATTGCCACGCGCCGGGATGGCCATGAGCCGCTTGCAGCGTTTCTGGATATTTTCAATCATCGCATCGTCACGCTGTATTACCGCATCTGGCAGAAATATCGCTATCCGGTCACTTTCCGGGCGGGTGCGACAGACCGGGTGTCCCAATCCTTGTTATGTCTCGCCGGGTTGGGTATTGGCAATGTCGCGCAGCGCACGCAGTTGCCCACTGCCCGTTTCATGGCGTTGCTGGGGTTGGGCGGTCAGCGCACCCGCCCGGCCGAAGGTCTGGTGGCGGTCATCAAGCTGCTTCTGCCGCAGGCAAGTATTAAGGTTGAGGAGTTTTTCCCGGTATTGCGACACCTGGAAAATCCGGCGGCACTTGGGCAACAGCCCGTGGCATTGAGAGCCGGTTCGCTGGTGTTGGGGCAAACGGTGATGGATCGGAACAGCACGGTGCGAGTGATCATCTCCCTCCCGGCCAGCGAGCGATTGCGGGCGCTCTTGCCCGGTGGTCGGGATCATCACGATTTACTACAGATGCTCAAGATCTACCTGGGTTACAAGCTGGACGCCGAATTGACCCTGCGTATCTCGCGTGAACAACTGCCCCCGTTGCAGCTTGGTAGCAGCCCCGCGTTCCTGGGGTTGACCAGCCTGCTGGGTGGCGAAAACCAGAATACGCCGGTTGATATCCGCCTTGGTCGTTATTGCGGTCTGGAACTGGAACAGGCGCATGACAGCCCTGCCCGCGCATCAGCAATTCACTGATCCGGTCAGATTTCATCCATTTTTCATAAAGCCATGATCATGTCTTTCTTATTCTTGAAACAAAACAGCACCCGACTGGCCGGCTTGGGTTTGCTCACATTTTTGATGGTTCACTTGGCCGGATGCGGTGCAATGCAAACCGTCAAAGAGGCCACCATCAATACCACCAAGGCGATCTTTATCGCAGACACACTGACGCTCAAAATCGATTTATTGGCGCGTGAAGGCATGAACGCCGACGATAAAGATCAGGCAACGCCGGTGGTAATCCGTATTTATCAACTCAAAGATGCCAAAACCTTCGCTGCGGGTGCTTACACCAGCATGCTGGATAACGATACCAGCATCATCAAAGACGATTTGCTACAGCGCAAAGACCTGGTTTTACGCCCGGGCGCCAGCATCAGCCTTGACGAGCCATTAGAGAAAAATGCCAAAGCGGTCGGGGTTGCCGCATTTTTCCGCACTGAAAGCAGGGAAAGACGCTGGCAAATCGTGGTGCCACGCGACGCTCTTTCGGATGATCATGCGCTAAAGATCGAAGTCATCGGTTCCGAACTCAAACTTGCTGTTCCGGCCAAAGGCTAGCCCGATGACTGGTCCCGCACTCTACGAATTGCTTACCGGACATTTTGCAGACGGCACTGCAATTGACGCTTTTGACGAAAAAACCCAAACCATCATCAGTGTCATGGACAGCATGCAGCGCATTTTGAATAGCCGCGCGGGCAGTCTGTCCCATTTGCCCGACTACGGGCTGCCTGACTTGACCACCATTTACCGGGAGCTTCCCGCCAGCGCGCACAAGTTGAAGCGAACCATCGAAGCAACTTTGATCAAGTACGAACCGCGTTTGCGCAGTATAGAAATTGAATTGCAGCCGATGGATGAAGAAGCAATCCTGAGTTATACGCTGGTGTGCCATCTGCGACGGGCCGGGCTAGTGCGCTTTGGTACCTGGTTCTCGCCAGAAGGTCAGGTTCGATTGAGTCGTTATCGCTAACATGGGCTACCCCAGCTTTTCCGCCGCAAAGCCCGGTTGGCAGGTGCCAGCGTACGGTTCGGGCCAGAATTCGGTCATTTGGCGAATTTGGTCAACCCTTGCATTAAAGTAGGAAATGGCCCGAGCCAGCGGCATTCCCTCCGTGTGATGGAAGGGCTCACATCTCTTCCTCTGGCAGTAGCGTGCCAGCCACCGCCAGCGGCACAGGCTGTTCTGATGATGGCTCTTCCAGCCGCACCTGTTCAATCTCTTCAAAGCGGCGGGAAATTTTTTCGCTGGTGATCGCAACATTCTGTGCGTCTTCATGCGCCTGGCGTATATGCGTAGCCAGTTTCTTCATGCGGTCGTCAAAGCGGGCGAACTCGGAGCCGAGGCGGCCCAGTGCTTCTTTGATGATGTGTACCTGCTTGCGCGTTTCTACATCCTTAATCACGGCGCGGGCGGTGTTGAGTACGGCCATCAAGGTGGTCGGCGAAACAATCCACACCCGTTGTTTCATGGCGTAGTTCACCAACTCGCCATGGTATGCGTGGATTTCGGCAAACACGGCTTCAGCCGGGATGAACATCACAGCGCCATCGGCGGTTTCGTTGGGGATGATGTATTTGCTGGAAATATCGTCGATATGCTTTTTGATATCGGCGCGGAAGGCGCGTTGGGCGACGGTGCGGTCTTCACCCGCTTCAAACATACGGTGATAGTTTTCCAGCGGGAACTTGGCATCGACCGCCACCATGCCCGTGGGCTCTGGCAATTTCAGCAAGCAATCAGCTCGTGTACCGTTGGAGAGCGTGGCCTGCATTTCATAAACCTGTGCGGGTAATACGTTGCGCACCAGACTTTCCAGTTGTACTTCGCCGAAGGCGCCGCGGGAGCGTTTATCGCCCAGCAGTTCTTGCAGGCTGACTACATTGGTGGTCAGGCCGTCAATCTTCTTCTGCGCTTCGTCAATGGTTGCCAGTCGCGCCATGACATTGGCGAAGGTCTCGTTCGTTTTCTTGAAACCTTCATCCAGCCGCTCGCTGACCTTGCCGGAGATTTCGGATAATTTGTTGTCGGCAGTCTGCGTCAATTGCGCGACCGATTGCGTCAGTTGCATGCTGGTAGTGGCCAGCGCGTCGCGCAGTTGTTCCATCTCGCGCCTGGATTGCTCGGCCAGCATTTGCGAGAGCTTGACCAGCACTTCTTCACGCAAGGTGTCTTGTTTGGTTTGCAGTGCGGCAGAAATCTCGCCCAGTTGGGTCATCATCTGCTGGCGGCTTTCACTCAGTGATTCGGTCAAAGACAGGCGCAATGCGGATAAAGATTCGGACTGGGAAATTTGCAGTTTTTCCAGTACCGCACGGGTCTGGTTCAGTTCGGTAGAAACACCTGCACGCAGCCGGTCAAACGCCTCACTCATGCTGCCCCTTAATTGCTCGCTGGAGCGGCCGATGGCATCGTTCAACAAGGCGCCGTGCTGGGCAAAGGCATTGTGTGACGCTTCGTTCTGACGGGCGAAGCCGCTCTGGACCTGGTGGACTACTTCCTTCTGGCTGGCATGCAGTTCAGACGCCAGCGCCTCCATCATTTGCTCTTGCGTTCGCGCCAGTTGCTGCAACTTGATCACGACCAGTACACCGGCCAGCAAGGCCACCAAAGTTGTTACGCCAAACAGAAGATCGATCATTACCGGACTTACCCATAAACAGAACATCAAGTGAACGGATTGTAGGCGTGTCACAACGGCATCACCAGCGACAGCGGACACGCGCCGTACATCGCACGTTATAATCTTGCGATGCGCACCTTTCTGGCTTCTCTCATTTTATTGGTCTGTCTGCCCGCCGCTGCGGCCGGGCAAACCGATCTCGCTACCATTCAACGCGCCGCAGCCTCGTGGCTGGATCAGCAACTGGCCCAATATCAAGGCGGCAGCAGTTATACCTTCGGCAAGCTGGATAATCGCTTGCGCCTGGAGCCCTGCAACGCCATGGATGTGCAGGCTGCACCGGGATATCGGCTGGCTGGCAACAGCATGCTGCGGGTGCGTTGTGCCGATGGCGCGACCTGGGCCGTCAACCTGCCCGTTAAAATCAGTGTGCAGGCCACCTATTACGTTGCCGCAAGACCACTCCCATCGGGCCATGTACTGGCGGATGGCGACCTGATTCCGCAGCAAGGCGATCTGGGGCAACTGCAAGGTAGCGTGATTCTTGATCCGAACGACGCCTTGGGTCGCACGCTGAGCAGTGCAGTAGCGGCGGGCGGTGCAGTCCGCGCGGAAATGCTGCGGGCACCCATGGTGGTGCAGCAAGGGCAGAAGGTCCGGGTGGTCATGCGCGCCGGAGGGGTCGAAGTCAGTAATGACGGCTTTGCGCTGAACAACGCCGCCGAAGGCCAGAACGTGCGAGTACGCGTGGGTAACAACACGATTGTGCAAGGCATTGCCCGCAGTGGCGGCGTAGTCGAAGTGACTGACTAAGCCAGTCGCGGCAGCCCATATTTACGGTGCCTGCAGTTGGTGTAATGCTGCAGCGCGATCTTTCACTATCCAGATGTCCTGACAAACTGGCGCCCAGCCGGTAAAATTATTGGTTTTTGAATGCCATACTGCGACCAATGCGCATAATTCGCGGCGTACACGCTGCCGCCCTTCCACCGACGGCCCTTACAATTGGCAACTTCGACGGCCTGCATCTGGGCCATCGCGCCATGCTGGCGGAGCTACGTCAGGAAGCCGCGCAGCGCGGGCTGGCCAGTGCCCTGCTCACGTTTGAGCCGCATCCGCGCGAACTGTTTACACCCGAGACCGCGCCGACCCGTTTAACCAGCCTGCGCGAGAAGCTGGAATTTCTGGCGGCCGAGGGGCTGGATTACGTGATCCTGCAGCGTTTCAACCGCCGTTTTTCCGGTATTGACGCCACGGCGTTTCGGGATGACATCATTGCCGGCAAGCTGAATGCGCGGTTCATGTTGATTGGCCATGATTTTCGCTTTGGCAAACAGCGCGCAGGTGATTTCGAGTTGTTGCAGCAAAATCCGCAACTCACAGTGCGTTCCATGCCCGCGGTGATGCTGGATGAGCAGCGTATTTCGTCCACTTCCGTGCGCAACGCTTTGGCCGCAGGCGATATGCAATTGGCCGAGCGCTTGCTTGGCAGGCCGTATTCGATTTCTGGGCGCGTTGTGGGTGGCGACAAACTTGGTCGTGAACTGGGATTTCCCACCGCCAATATCCGCATCCGCCACAATCGTCCGCCGACCATGGGGATTTTCGTGGTCGAGATCGCGGGGCTGGATCGGGTCTACCAGGGCGTGGCCAGTCTGGGCGTGCGCCCTACGGTCAAAGGCGCGGGCGCGGCGCCGGTGCTTGAGGTGTTCATTTTTGACTTCAAGCGCGAGATTTACGGCGAGCATTTACGTATCAACTTTCTCGCCAAACTACGCGATGAAGCCAAATTTACCGGGCTGGATGCATTGATTGCCCAGATTCAGAAAGATTGTGACAACGCGCGCGAATGGTTTGCCATTCATCGTTGAGCGCGGCGGCCTTCGCCCCCATATAGATTGATCACGTTGATCGCCCCATTACAGAATCACGACCCAAGAGATTGCAACCATGAGTGACAAGCCGTCGAACAAGTACCCCGTCAACCTGCTCGACACACCGTTCCCGATGCGTGGCGATCTGGCCAAGCGCGAACCTGGCTTTCTGAAAGCCTGGCAGGATCAACAGCTCTATAAAAAGCTGCGTGAGAAATCCAAAGCGCAAGGTCGGCCTAAATTCATCCTGCATGATGGCCCGCCCTACGCGAACGCCAAGATTCACCTGGGTCATGCGGTCAACAAAATTCTGAAAGACATCATCGTCAAGTCCAAGTCACTGGCGGGCTTTGACGCGCCCTACGTGCCGGGCTGGGATTGTCACGGCTTGCCGATTGAGCATCAGATCGAAAAACTGGCCAAGGGCGACAAAAAAGCCATTCAGGCCAATCCGGACATCCACGCGCGCATTGTGCAGTTCCGCAAAGACAACGGGCTGGACCCAAAGTCTTATGACTTGCCACCGGCGTTTATCCGCGAGTTGTGCCGCGCTTATGCTGCCGCGCAGATCGAAATCCAGAAGGCCGACTTTATCCGCTTGGGCGTGATGGGCGACTGGGATCACCCATATCGCACCATGGACTTCAAAACCGAAGCCGATATCGTGCGCACGCTGGGCAAGATTCACGCCAACGGTTATATGGTCAAAGGCCAGAAGCCGGTGCATTGGTGTGTCGACTGTGGCTCCGCGCTGGCTGAAGCTGAAGTTGAATACGAAGACAAAACCTCGCCAGCCATCGACGTCGCCTTCAAGGTGCTCGATGGCGCCGCCGTGGCCAAAGCATTCGATCTGCCATCGTTGAATGGCAAAGACGCCTACGCCGTCATCTGGACTACTACACCGTGGACGCTGCCTGCCAACCAGGCGGTGGCAGTGCACCCAGAACTGAATTACGACTTGTTCGACACGCCCAAGGGTTTGCTGATTCTGGTGCGCGAACTGGCTGAAAGCGCGCTCAAGCGTTATGGCGCAGAAGGCAGCAAGTCGATTGGTCACGCCAAGGGCGCGGCACTGGAAGGATTGCAGCTCCAGCACCCTTTCTACGCTGAGCGTCAGGGCCAGATCATTCTCGGCGATCACGTCACCACCGACGCGGGTACTGGCCTGGTACACACCGCACCGGCGCACGGCCTTGAAGACTGGCAAGTCGGCCTGAAGTACGACTTGTCCAAAGAAAACCCGGTCGGCGACGATGGTCGTTACAAATCCACCGTGGCGCTGTTTGCCGGCAAAACGGTGTGGGAAGCCAATCCGCTGATCGTTGAACTGCTGGGCGAAAAAGGCGCGTTGCTAGCCAGCGAAAAGCTGCTGCACAGCTACCCGCATTGCTGGCGTCACAAAACCCCAATCATTTTCCGCGCCACTGCCCAATGGTTTATCGCCATGGAAAAAGCGGGCGTGGACGGCACTACTTTGCGCGCCAAAGCCAACGCAGCAGTCGAAGCCACCGAGTTCTTCCCGGCCTGGGGTCGCGCACGGCTGGAATCCATGATTGGCAATCGCCCGGACTGGTGTATTTCGCGTCAGCGCAACTGGGGCGTGCCGATGACGTTCTTTGTGCACAAAGAAACCGGCGAACTGCACCCGAATTCTCTGGAATTGCTGGAAGAAGCGGCCAAGCGTATCGAACAAGAAGGCATTGAAGCCTGGTTCAAGCTGGACCCGGCTGAGCTATTAGGCGCCGATGCCGCGCACTACAACAAGCTGCGCGATACGCTGGACGTATGGTTTGACTCCGGTTCTACCCACTACGCCGTGCTGCGTCAGCGTGAAGAACTGGCGTGGCCAGCCGACCTGTATCTGGAAGGCTCGGACCAACACCGTGGCTGGTTCCAGTCGTCCCTGCTGACCGGCTGCGCGACTGAAGGTCAAGCCCCGTACAAGCAATTGCTCACCCACGGTTTCACAGTGGACGAGCATGGCCGCAAGATGTCCAAGTCCATGGGCAACGGCATCGAGCCGCAAGAAATCTTCAACACGCTGGGCGCGGATATGCTGCGCCTGTGGATTGCCAGCGCCGATTACTCTGGCGAAATGTCGCTGTCGCAAGAAATTCTCAAGCGCACGTCAGATGCCTATCGCCGCATCCGTAACACCTTGCGGTTCTTGCTGGCCAATATCTCGGACTTCACCGCCGCTGACGTATTGCCGGTGGGCGATTTGATCGAGCTGGACCGTTACGCCCTGGGACGTTACAACGCGTTCCAGAGCAAGGTCACTGGCTTGTACGACCGTTACGAGTTCCACTCTGCCGTGCAGGAAATCCACGGTTATTGCTCGGAAGAACTCGGCTCGTTCTATCTGGATATCCTGAAAGACCGGCTGTACACCATGAAGGCCGACAGCGCCGGTCGTCGCTCCGCCCAAACGGCGCTGTGGCACATCACGCAAGGTCTGGTGCGTTTACTGGCGCCAATTCTGTCGTTCACTTCGCATGAAGTCTGGGAAGTGCTGGGTAACGAAGAAAACGTATTCTTCGCCACGCTTTATCAGGCGCCACAAGCTGCCGACGCTGACGCACTGGAAACTCGCTTTGCCCTGATCCGCGAGATGCGTACCCAAGTGCAAAAAGAAATCGAAGTGCAGCGTGCTGAAGGCAAACTGGGCTCCTCATTGCAGGCTGAGGTCACAGTCACCGTTGATGGCGATACGTTCAGTGCCTTGAATGACTTGGGTGATGATCTGAAGTTTGTGCTGATCGTGTCAAAAGCCACGCTGGTTCGCGGTGCGGAAGCCGGCATCGTGGTCGGCAGCTCAAACGAACAGAAATGCGAGCGCTGCTGGCATTACACCCCAACCACCGGCAGCCATGCTGAGCATCCAGGCCTGTGCGCACGTTGCGTAGATAATCTGTTTGGCAATGGCGAGGTTCGCGCACATGCGTAAGTGGCTTCTGATCGCGCTAGCGGTCATCGTGCTGGACCAGATCACCAAATTGCTCATTCAGTCGCATCTGCAATTTGGCGAGATGGTCTCGCTTATTCCTGGCTGTTTCAGCTTTACACTGACCTATAACATGGGCGCGGCGTTTTCGTTTCTGGCTAATGCTGGCGGCTGGCAACGGCATTTCTTTACCGTGCTGGCGCTGGCTGTGTCGGTATTCATTATCGTCACACTGAAAAAGCATCATCAGCAAACGCGTTTTTCAATGGCACTGGCGCTGATTCTGGGTGGCGCACTGGGCAACGTGATTGATCGCGTGTCTTATGGCCATGTAATTGATTTTATTCTGGTTTACTGGAAGAACTGGTATTACCCAGCTTTCAATATCGCCGATTCTGCGATTTGCATTGGCGCAGTATTGCTGGTGCTCGATTCGATTGCGCGCCCGCAAACCTCCAGGGAAAAGCCGCTATGACCATGCAAATCATTCTTGCCAATCCGCGCGGGTTTTGTGCGGGTGTGGACCGGGCCATTGCCATTGTCGAACGAGCGCTGGAGAAATACGGCGCGCCGATTTACGTGCGGCACGAAGTGGTTCACAACAAATACGTCATTGAAGACCTGAAAAAGAAAGGCGCGATTTTTGTTGAAGAACTGGCCGAAGTACCTTCGGGCAACACGGTGATCTTCTCGGCTCACGGCGTTTCGCAGGCCGTGCGCCGCGAGGCGGAAAGCCGCGGCTTGAACGTGTACGACGCCACCTGCCCGCTGGTGACCAAGGTCCATCTGGAGGTCAAACGCCTGCGCGAGCAGGACTATGAAATCGTCATGATCGGCCACAAAGGTCACCCGGAAGTGGAAGGCACCATGGGCCAATCCGGCGGCGGCATGTATCTGGTGGAAGATCCGCAAGATGTGGCCGAGTTGCAGGTGGCTGCTCCGGAAAAACTGGCCTACGTCACCCAGACCACGCTGTCGGTGGATGACGCGCAAGTGGTCATCAACGCCCTGCGCACACGCTTCCCGCAGATCGTCGGCCCGAAGAAAGACGACATCTGTTACGCCACGCAAAAC
The DNA here is from genome assembly GCF_031291215.1 of Silvimonas sp. NCBI lineage: Bacteria > Pseudomonadati > Pseudomonadota > Betaproteobacteria > Neisseriales > Chitinibacteraceae > Silvimonas > Silvimonas sp. Next base: position 464,856 of record NZ_JARLJK010000122.1, on the reverse strand, counting down.
CGCCAGGATGCAGTCAAGCAACTGGCGCGGGATGTGGATGTGCTGATCGTGGTTGGCTCACCCAATAGTTCGAACTCCAACCGCTTGCGCGAAGTTGGCACCACATTGGGCATTGATGCCTACATGGTCGACAACGAAAGCGAACTCAAACAAGAATGGTTCGACAACAAGACTCGCGTGGGTTTGACCGCTGGGGCATCGGCACCGGAGGTGTTGGTGCAGCAAGTGGTCAGTCGCATCCAGGCATTTGGCGCTGAGTCGGTCGTACCCATGGACGGACTGGAAGAAAACATCGTCTTCTCGCTACCCAAAGGTTTGGCCTGACACAGGCTGGCGCTCACCATAATCCAGAAAAACGCCGCTCACCCGGCGTTTTTTTGTTGGCTAGCCAGGCGGGCCTATTTTCATTTGTAAGAAACCGGGCGTTTTCGAGCCCGAATCGGTACAATTGCCGCCACCATGAATGATATTGCCAGCGCGCCCTGCTTTCATTGCGGCGAGCCCGTTCCCCGTAATCTGGATCTACCCATTCTCTATCGGGAAATCCCGCGCCCTGCCTGTTGCGCTGGCTGCCAGGCTGTCGCGCAAAGCATTATCGACGCCGGCTTGGGTGACTATTACGAACAACGTGAAAAAGCCGCTGATCGCGCCCAGCCTCTGCCGACCGAAATGCAGGAACGCCTGCGGTTATATGACGATCCGGATCTGCAGCATGGCTTTGTCATCAACCAGCCGGGCGAAATCCGTGAGGCGTCGCTGCTGATCGACGGCATCACCTGTGCCGCCTGCGTCTGGCTCAACGAACGGCAGATCGGCAAGCTGCCCGGTGTGCAAGATGTTGCCATCAACTACACCACCCACCGTGCCCGAGTAACCTGGGATAACAGCAAGGTCAAGCTCTCGCAGATTCTGCAAGCTATTGCCGGGATAGGCTATCGCGCCCAGCCATATGATCGCTCCCGCCAGGAAGCCGCTGCCGACAAGGCGCGCAAATCGGCCCTGTTCCGGCTCTGGGTGGCGGGCCTCTCTATGATGCAGGTCATGATGTTTACCGTGCCGGTGTACATCAACGGCACTGCCGATATCGCGCCGCAATGGCTGTCGCTGCTGTATTGGGCCGAGTTCCTGATGACATTGCCGGTTGTGCTGTATTCCAGCTGGCCGTTTTACGTATCAAGTTGGCGCGATCTGCGCCGTGGTCGCGCGGGTATGGATTTACCCATTACCATCGGCGTGCTGGCCGCCTTTGCCGCAAGTACGCTCGCGCTGTTGACCAGGCGCGGCGATGTCTATTTTGATTCAGTGTCGATGTTTGTGTTCTTGCTGCTGACTGGGCGTTACCTGGAAAGCCGTGCGCGCAGTCGCGCCAGCGCCGCGCTGGATGAGCTTGCGGGCATGTTGCCGGCCTTTGCTCATCGCCAGGTCGCACCGGGTTATACGCAGCTCGAAGAGGTCGCCGTAGTTCACGTGCGTGCGGGTGACCGTATTCTGGTTAAGCCGGGTGAAACCATTCCGGCTGACGGGGTGGTACTGGATGGGCGCAGCGATGTAAACGAGTCGCTACTGACTGGCGAAAGCGCGCCCATTGGCAAAGCACCGGCGCAAATGGCCACTGCCGGTACCGTTAACCTGACTTCCCCTCTGCTCATCGAAGCAACCCGCGTCGGGGAAGGTACCAGGCTAGCGGGAATCGTCCGCCTGCTTGATCGCGCGCTAGCCGAAAAACCCCGAGTTGCCCGCATAGCCGACCGCGTTGCAGGTATTTTTGTGACGCTGCTGCTGCTGGCTGCGATGGGTGCCTGGTGGTATTGGCACGTACATGATCCGGTACATGCCCTGCCCATCGCCATTGCCGTACTGGTTATCTCTTGCCCCTGTGCACTATCCCTGGCAACGCCAGCGGCCTTGACGGCAACGACCGGCCATCTAGCGCGGCGCGGCCTGCTGATCACCCGTGGTCACACGCTGGAGGCGATGGTGGGCATAACCGATATCGTGTTTGATAAAACCGGCACGCTGACGCTCGGCCAACCCAAGGTGGTCGCAATGGAGGCTTACTCCGGCGACGCAGTTTCGGCTCAACACATTGCAGCAGCGCTGGAAGCCCAATCCGAACACCCGCTGGCCCGCGCCCTTATCGCTGCTACCCCCCTTCACGCCACCAATGTCGCCAATCATCCCGGCGGCGGTTTGACCGGCAATATCGAGGGTATCCGGTATGCGATCGGCAATCGGGAATTTGCTGCAACCCAATGCAACGCAGTGCCTCCCTCGCCTGCCGGCAATCCAGGGCGCGGAACTGAAATCTGGCTAGTCAGCGAACAAGCCTGGTTGGCGCGTTTTGAGTTGGCCGATAGTGCACGCGCTGAGGCCGCCGACACCATCAAGTCTTTGCTCGCCCGCGGCTATCAGCTACATCTATTGAGTGGCGACAACGAAGTCGCTGCGGGCCGCTTGGCCGGCGAATTGTCTATTATGCAATGGCGAGCAAATGCCTCACCCGAAGACAAATTGACTTATATCCGTGATCTGCAACAACAAGGTCGCAAGGTTTTGATGGTGGGCGATGGCGTAAACGATGCGCCGGTTCTAGCGCTAGCCAATGTTTCAGTCGCAATGGGGTCCGGCGTTGATGTGGCCCAAGCTACCGGCGATGCCGTTCTTTATGATTGCCGACTTGATCACCTGCCATTCGCCTTGTCGCTGGCGCTGAAAACGCGCAGCATCATCCGGCAGAATCTGACTTGGGCACTGGTTTATAACGTTGTGGCTTTACCGCTGGCGATTTGCGGCCTGGTAACGCCTTGGTTGGCCAGCTTGGGAATGGCGCTCAGTTCATTGCTGGTGGTGGCCAACGCGATTCGACTGGCCGCACCTTTCTCTTTGCAGCGCAACAAGAAACGGGTTTCAAACCAGGGAATTAACTAATGGAAAGCCTGTATCTGTTAATCCCGCTTTCCGTTGTACTGGTGTTCTTGATCGGCATTCTGTTTTGGTGGTGCATGCGCAATGGCCAGTTTGATGATCTGGAAGGTCCAGCACACCGTATTTTGCAAGATGACGACAGCCCGGATGCCGCATCGCCGCAAAATAAGGTTGAAAACCAAAAAAACAACTGACTGATTGACTGGCGGCGCGCTAAAATACCGCCCGACCAAGGCTGGGTTTGATACGCGTCAATGCTGCGTATACATCCCGCCAGCTACATTTCAGAATCACTACTAATACGCATAATGCATAAAACAGGTTTTAACCTGTTCGCCCTGCTTTCATGGGCACGCATTCAAAGATTTACCTTTGCTGTTTTGGAGCTTTCTCGGAGCGCTTTATGGAAAACCAAGCCACATACAATTACAAAGTGGTGCGGCAATTTGCCATCATGACCGTCGTGTGGGGTATCGTCGGTATGTTGGTAGGTGTCGTCATTGCATCTCAGCTTGCATGGCCGGAGTTGAATTTCGGTCCTTACTTCCACTTCGGACGCTTGCGGGCGCTCCACACCAGCGCGGTGATTTTCGCGTTTGGCGGCAGTGGCCTTTTTGCTACTTCGTATTACGTGGTTCAGCGCACCTGTAACGTGCGGCTGTTCAGCGACAAGCTGGCCGCTTTTACTTTCTGGGGCTGGCAAGTCGTCATCGTGGCTTGTGCCATCACCTACCCGCTCGGCATTACTTTCAACAAGGAATATGCCGAGATGGAATGGCCTATCAAGCTGTTGATCGCCGTGGTCTGGGTTACCTATGCCGTGGTGTTCTTCGGCACACTGGCCAAGCGCAAGGTCAAGCATATTTACGTGGCAAACTGGTTCTACGGTGGCTTCATTCTGGCCGTAGCGCTGCTGCACATTGTGAATAGCGCGTTTGTACCGGTCAGCATGTGGAAGTCCTACTCGGTGTACGCCGGTGCTGTGGATGCCATGGTGCAATGGTGGTACGGCCACAACGCCGTGGGCTTTTTCCTGACCGCAGGCTTCCTGGGCATGATGTATTACTTTGTGCCTAAACAAGCCGGTCGCCCGATCTACTCGTATCGCCTGTCAGTGGTTCACTTCTGGGCGCTGATCTTCACCTATATGTGGGCTGGCCCTCACCATCTGCATTACACCGCTCTGCCAGACTGGACCCAGTCGCTGGGTATGGTGTTCTCGTTGATTCTGCTGGCGCCAAGCTGGGGTGGCATGATCAACGGCATCATGACGCTGTCCGGTGCGTGGCACAAACTGCGTACTGACCCTATCCTGAAGTTCCTGATCACAGCCCTGTCGTTCTACGGTATGTCCACCTTCGAAGGCCCGATGATGGCCATCAAGACGGTAAATGCGCTTTCGCACTACACCGACTGGACCATTGGTCACGTGCACTCCGGTGCTCTGGGCTGGGTGGCGATGATCACGATCGGCTCGATCTACTACCTGATCCCGCGCCTGTTCAATAAAGAAGAAATGTGGTCGGTGAAGCTGATTGAGGTCCATTTCTGGGTCGCGACACTGGGTACTGTGCTGTATATCGCTTCCATGTGGATTGCTGGCGTAACCGAAGGCCTGATGTGGCGTGCGGTGAATCCGGATGGCACGCTGACCTACGCATTTATTGATGCGGTAAAAGCAACCCACCCGTACTACATCATCCGTTTCCTGGGTGGCGTATTGTTCCTCTCCGGCATGGTGCTGATGCTTTACAACACGCTGCGTACCGCTTTCTCCGGCACTCCGGTCAATGCGCAAATCCCAGCAGTGCACGCACACGCCTGATTGCCGAAGACGGAGAAGAGATTAAATGGAAAGAATTCAAAAACTGATCGAACAGAACGTCTTCTGGCTGATTCTGCTGACCATCCTGACCATTAGCGTCGCGATGATGGTGGAAATCCTGCCACTGGCGTTCTCCAAGTCCACCACGCAGCCAATTGAAGGCGTCAAACCCTACACCGCGCTGCAACTGGCTGGTCGTGATATTTATCTGCGCGAAGGCTGTTACAACTGCCACTCGCAAATGATTCGCCCGTTCCGCGCAGAAACCGAACGCTACGGTCATTATTCGGTGGGCGGCGAGTCGGTTTACGATCACCCGTTCCTGTGGGGCTCCAAGCGTACTGGTCCGGACCTGGCTCGTGTTGGCGGTCGTTACTCGGATGAGTGGCATCGCGCCCACTTGACCAATCCGCGTGATGTGGTGCCTGAGTCGATCATGCCAGCGTTCCCGTGGCTGGCCGCAAACAAGGTGGATGCAGAAAGCCTGCCTGCCAAAATGCGCGCCCTGCGTCGTGTTGGTGTGCCATATACCGATCAAGACATCGCTAACGCGACCAAAGATGCTGAAGGCAAATCCGAAATGGAAGCTGTCATTGCCTATCTGCAAGGCTTGGGTCTGGCGCTGAAAAACAAGAGGTAACAGACATGGCTTGGCAGGATTTGTTGCGCATCAGCGTCACCGTTCTGGGTTTCCTGTGCTTTGTTGCCCTGATTATCTGGGCATTCAGCAAGGGCACAAAGGATGAAATGGAGGAAGCGGGCCGCGCGCCCCTTCTCGACGATGACCTGCCTGCGTCTTCGTCTGGGCAAAAATAAAAGCAGTTCACCGCGCGGAGTCATAAATGACTGATTTTTATAGTAGTTTTTGGGGCGTTTACATCACCGTAATCGTCATCGTTTCGCTGATCGGCTTGGGCTATCTGCTCAAGAGCCAAAGCGTGATCAAGGTCAAGAAGGGCGAAAAAGTCCAGACCCTGGATCACGTCTGGGACGGCGACTTGCAGGAATATAACAATCCGCTGCCGGGTTGGTGGGTCGGTCTGTTTGTGCTGACCCTTTGCTTTGCTGTTGGCTATCTGGCGCTTTACCCCGGTGTGGCCATTGGTAACCTCAAGCACTGGAGCGCAACTGGCCAGTACAAAGAAGAAACCGCCAAAGCTGATGCCAAGTACGGTCCGCTGTATGATCAGTTCCTGAAGATGCCAGTTGAGCAAGTTGCGCAGAATCCACAAGCGCAAGAAATGGGCAAGCGTCTGTTCCTGACCTACTGTCTGCAGTGTCACGGTGCGGATGCTCGCGGCGCGAAGGGCTTCCCGAATCTGGTTCATCATGACTGGATGTACGGCGGTACACCGGATCGTATCGTGCAAACCATCAGCTTTGGTCGTCACGGCCAGATGCCGGCGTTCGGTGCTGCATTTGGTGAAGAAAAAGTGCGTGACGTTGCCAACTATGTGCTGAAGATTTCCGGCAACAAGTTTGATGATGAACGCGCCGGTCGAGGCGAAGCCACCTTCAAGCAAGTTTGCGCAGCCTGTCATGGCCCGGATGGTCACGGTAATATTGATGTTGGTGCCCCGAATCTGACCCATCCAAGCGGCGTTTGGCTGTATGGCAAGTCTGAATCCACCATCATCGAAACCGTTACTAACGGCCGTAACAACCAGATGCCGGCATGGAAAGACTTCCTGGGCGATGCCAAGGTGCATGTGCTGGCAGGTTATGTATACGGTTTGTCGCACAACTCGCAGAACGCCCAGTAACCCGGTGCGTCATGCTTGAAAGCTGTTAAAAGCGAAAAAAAAAACGGGCGGCTTATTCCGCCCGTTTTTCATTTCGCCCTTGAATGAGCGAAATCTACCACCCGCATTTGCGTGCAAGCGTGGCAGCAACAGGATTCCCGATCATGAGCAAGAAACTGCAAGATATTCCCGTCACCGTCGTCGAGGTTAACGATCAAGGTGAGTATGAAGAAGTCAGGCTCTATGCCAAGCACAAAAAGATCTATCCGCGCTGGATCAATGGCGTCTTCAATAAATGGCGAATTTTCTTTGTGGTGGCCACGCAGTTGTTTTTCTACGGTATGCCGTGGATCAACATCAATGATCGGCAAGCGCTTCTGTTTGATCTGGCTAATCGCAAATTCTTTATTTTTAACATTGTTTTCCTGCCGCAAGACTTTATCTACCTGACCGCCCTGCTGCTGCTTTGCGCCTTCGGCCTGTTTGCCTGGACCACCATTGCCGGGCGCATCTGGTGCGGCTACTCCTGTCCGCAAACGGTCTACACCGAAATTTTCTTGTGGATAGAAAAATGGGTGGAAGGTGATCGCATGGCGCGCCTGAAGCTGGATAACGGCCCGCTGAATGTGCGCAAATTACGCCTGAAGCTAACCAAGCATGCGATCTGGATCCTGTTTGCGTTGTGGACCGGTTTTACTTTTGTTGGCTATTTCATGCCCATTCGCGAACTGTGGATGGAATTGACCACGCTGACATTGGGTACTCTTGAGCTGTTCTGGGTGCTGTTCTACGGTTTTGCAACTTATGGCAACGCTGGTTGGCTACGCGAGCAGGTCTGCAAGTATATGTGCCCGTATGCACGCTTTCAGAGCGCCATGTTTGATGCCGATACGCTCATTGTTTCGTACGACCCGGAGCGTGGCGAGCAACGCGGTAGCCGCAAAAAAGGCAGTGATTACAAGGCAGATGGTCTGGGTGACTGCATTGACTGCAAGATGTGCGTGCAGGTATGCCCCGTCGGCATTGATATCCGGGACGGGTTGCAATACGAATGTATCGGTTGCGCGGCATGTATCGACGCCTGCGATGAGGTCATGGATAAAATGAGCTATCCGCGTGGCCTGATTCGCTACACCACGGAAAACGCACTCAATCACGTTTATCCAGAGTCGCAATTCTGGTCCCGACTGAAGCGTCCCCGCGTCTTGATGTACGGTGTCGTCCTGTTCATTGTGGCTGCCGTAACCATTGTTTCGCTGGTTCAGCATCAACCGGTCAAGGTGAACATAGCCCGGGATCGAGTTGCGCTGGTACGTGAAGCAGAAGACGGCATGCTGGAAAACAGTTATCGCCTGCAAATCGAAAACGCTGACGAACAGAACCATAGCTACTCGATCGGGGTCGAAGGTTTGCCGGGCATGAAGATTCTGGTCGACGGTGGGAATAAGGTTCTGGTGAAATCAACTGACCAGGAAGACGTCGGCGTGCGTGTGCATGTTGATGCCGCGAATGCGAAAGCAGGCAGTCACCCCATTGTCTTTATCATTCAGGCAGTGGATAGCCCGAAGATTCAAGTGCGCGAGAAGTCGAGCTTTATCGGGCAAAACCAGTAATCCACGACGACACAAGCTGGGCCAGCGGATTCGGGTATTTCGTCTGCTGGCCCAATGCTTTTGATCTGCTTTATCTATCTATTTATTTATCGAGCAAAGTAAAGACCGCACGTATGCAGCAACAAAAGAAGCCTTGGTACAAATCGCCGTGGGCATGGTTCATCCTGATGTTTCCGATTGCCGCCATTCTGGGTTGCATCAACATGATCTGGATCGCCGCCAAATCCAACGATGGCACGGTGGTTGACGATTATGCCAAGCAAGGCGAAGAGGTCACCAAAGTCGTGGCCCGTGACCAGGCAGCGGCTCGCTTGGGCTTGAATGCCCATTTCGCGATGGATGCTGATCGGCAGACCATTCATCTGGTTCTGAACAAGCCGGTCGGCGATGTACTGCGCCTGCAGTTCGTCCACCCCACCCGTTCTGAACTGGACCAGAAAGTTCAACTAAAAGCGCAGTCCGCTACTGACTTCATCGGCAAATTGCCTGGCCCTCTTGGCAATGCACGATGGGGGCTGGATCTAGCTGACAATGCCAACCAGTGGCGTTTGCAGGGTAGCTTCAAGCCAGAGCAATCGCTGTCTGCGCCACTACAACCGGCGGGCCAATAGCGCCAAAATATCCGTTCTTGGCACCAAAAACATAAAGCCCTGCTATCGCAGGGCTTTATGTTTTTTTTACTGGTGCCGCGGCTCTCGGATTTATTCAGATGCCGCTGCACAAGCCAGAATCAAATCAAACCAGATCAGTTTTCCGCTGGCGCGACGGTTTGCACGGTGGGTTTAACACTCACGGTATCACCGGTTTTCCCCGCATCCCATTCGCCTTCCATGCGCCACAATTCCTGATTCTGAATCGAGATATGCCAACGTGTAGCTTTGGTCGGCTCGATATTGGCCAGGTAATGACCGCCATCCACCTTGCTTAGCAACACATGCTGATCCAGCTTTTCTTGTGTCGGGTGTGCCAGATCCATCTGTAATACTGGCGGTAATTGCTGATTTTTGGGATTGTCCAACAACAACTCAACGTGACCGCGCACCACGTCCAGCGTCAACTTGCCATCCAGCCCGAGCAACTTGGCTTGTTCGTCCTCGTGCATGCGCTGGTTTATGGCCTGGCCAGCCTGATAATAATTCTGCGTAACCAGATCGTCTTCACGCGAGAATGCCAGGTAGACGCAGAACAAGCTGCCTACTACCACCACCGCCGGACCCGCCATCACCAACCACGGCCCGGGCTCTTTGTACCAGGGTTTGCGGCTGTGGTTGTTTTCAGTCGTGGATACCATGTTTGTTCCTTATGCCAATTTCACTGCCAGACCCAGGATGCCCACGGCAATGCAGTACCAGCCAAAGGGTCGCAAGGCTTTGATTTCATGCGTTTTGAAGTATCGCATCAGCAGCCATGTGCTCAGATAAGCGCAGACACCGGCGATCACGCCGCAAATAAGCATGAGTGACAATGGCAGTGGACCGGCTTCGTGTATGGCTTTAGGCAATTCCAGAATGCCCGCCGCCAAGATGATCGGCGTTGCCAGCAGAAACGAAAAACGCGCGGATGCTTCGTAATCCAGCCCCTGCGACAAGCCGCCCAACAAGGTGCTGCCCGAGCGGGAAATGCCGGGAATCAACGCCAGGCTTTGCGCAAAGCCAATTTTGATTGCCTCAAAAAAGGTCAGGCTTTCCAGTTTGCGGCCACTGGAGCGGCGACGGGCAAAGCGGTCTCCGGCGATCAGCATGACGCCATTCACGATCAGAAACGCCAATACGATGGTGCTGCTGGCAAACAGCATGCGGATTTTCTTTTCCAGCAACAAACCCAGCAAGCCGGCGGGAATGGTACCCGCGACGACCAGCCACAGTGGTCGCGCTGCGGAATTACCCGGCATACAGCCGCCGCGAAAGAAGTCGGCAATCAACGAGATCCAGTCTTTACGGAAATACAGCAGCAAAGCCAGTGCAGTGCCTAAATGCAAAACCACCATGAACGGCAGAAATTGCGGGGAACGCGGGTCCAGTTGCCAATGCAGCAAATCGGGGACAATGACGCCGTGCCCCAGACTACTCACTGGAAACAACTCGCTCACACCTTGCATTACGGCAAAAAGAATACTTTCCAGCTGCAGCGCCATAAAGGCGTCTCCTTGAACGTCAAATTATATTTGTTGATAACCGCAAATCATGACAACTCGTCGCGGGCAGGCCAATCTCAGACTAAAACAGCGGCTTCAGCCCGCATGGAGTCAAGCATTAACGCCACGAGATCTTTGCCTTCTTGCAATGCCCTGCCCTCGATAAAAACAGCATCAGCTTGCGGATAAGTACGGCGCAAATAACCCAGCCACTGCTTGGCGCGGCCGGCCTGGTATTTGGGGAGAATGCGCGATTCCACGTTATGCCAAAACAGCTGCACCAACGGAGCCAGATCGGACCAGGCCAAACCAGCCTGGCTGAGCGCCTGCAATGCAAGACCGGGGTTGGCCACCATGCCGCGCCCGATCATCACATCTTCGCAGCCGGATACTTCGCGACAACGATGAAAGTCCGCAGCGGTCCAGATTTCGCCATTGGCAATAACCGGAATCGAAAGTGCCTCACGAATGGCCGGGAGTTTTTCCCAATAGGCTGGCGGGCGATAACCGTCTGTTTTGGTTCGCGCATGTACCACCAGTTCGGCCGAGCCCCCGTCTTGCATGGCGTGCGCGCATTCCAGCGTCAGACTTTGGTCTTCGTAGCCCAAGCGCATCTTGGTGGTTACAGGAATATGTGCCGGCACTGCTCGCCGCACCGCGCTAACAACCTCATGGATCACTTCTGGCGTCTTGAGCAATAACGCCCCGCCGCCATGTCGGTTGACGGTTTTAGCCGGACAACCAAAGTTCAGATCGATACCAGGGGGATTGAGCGATGCCAGACGTTCCGCGTTTTCGGCCATGCAGGCGGGGTCTGACCCCAGCAACTGAACGCGCACTGGCACACCCGCTGGCGTTTTCCCGCCATTCAGCAGCTCAGGGACGAAACGATAGAAGATGCGTTTGGGCAGCAACGAGCCAGAAACCCGAATGAATTCGCTGACACAAAGATCAACACCGCCTGCACGAGTCAAAACATCGCGCAAAACGTGATCAAGCAGCCCTTCCATCGGGGCCAGATAAATACGCAAAGCCGGTAGCCAGTCAAAATAACAGCCGCCATTGTACCCTGGCCCGGCTTGTTTGCTTAAGGCCGCCAGGCTGGCCAACCCAGGCCAGCGGCTGGCAACAGTCGAGGTCCTATGCATTTGACAACAGAACGTTCGTTCACATACCCTATGTTGAACGAATGTTCTGTGAGCGCATCATGGGCAACCCCAATCGCGATACCGAGTACCTGGGCAAACTTCAGGATTATTATTCTAACTACCGCAGTTTGCCGTCCTATGCCGTCATCGGCGAAATGCTGGGTATGGCATCCAAGTCTGCCGTTTCAGCGCTGGTCAAGCGCCTGATGCTGGCCGGTTATATCGAAATGACGCCCGATAAACGCCTGGCGCCCACCAAACGCTTCTTTGAACGTGAGTTGGCGGACTTTCCGGTGCCAGCGGGTTTGCCCGCCGCCGCGAACGACGCCATGAGCGAAGCGCTTTCTATTGACGACTATCTGGTCAATCGCCCTTCTGCCACCATCATGGTGCGCGTTCGCGGCGAGTCGATGATTGAAGCTGGCATTCATGATGGTGATATCGCCATCGTCGAAAAACGCCCTGCCGCCAGCGTTGGCGATATTGTCGTGGCCATCATAGATAACGAATACACGCTCAAAGAACTTGGGCGCGACAAGCAAGGTTTCATGTTGTTGCCGCGTAACCCGGAGTTCTCGCCAATCCGCCCGCAAGAAGGATTGGAGATTTACGGCGTGATGGTGGGGCTGGTGCGCAAGTACCGCTAACGGTTGGTTTCGGGCTGGCACCGTTGGCCGCGTGCCCCTCTGGCCAGACAAACAAGACGCGTTGGGCTGGTATCCAGTGGACGCTTTGCCGCAGAATATCGTCCCATATACCCGGCAAGGGCTTGAAGGTGCGCGGATTGGGCGCATCTATTCAACCTTCCCGACCATCTAGTCCACGCCCCCTGGAACACGCATGAGCGAAGCTGAATTCTCACCCCTTGGCAAAGCGGTGAGCTACAAGACTGAATACGATCCATCGTTGCTGTTTCCGATTCCCCGCCAGGGCAAGCGTGATGAAATCGGTGTAACCGGCGCGCTGCCGTTTATGGGTGTTGATATCTGGAACGCCTTTGAACTGAGCTGGCTCAATGCCCGCGGCAAGCCGCAAGTGGCGATGGCAACGTTTCATATTCCGACTGAAAGCCCGAATATTGTTGAGTCCAAATCATTCAAGCTCTACCTGAACAGTTTCAACCAAACCCGTCTGGCTGACATCGAAGCATTGCAATCGTTATTGCAAGCCGATATTTCCGCCGCTGCTGGCGCGCCAGTAATCGTGCAGTTGCTTGAGCCTGAAGTTTTTGCAGCGCAGAAAATGGCCGATCTGGCCGGCTATTGCATCGACAATCTGGATATCGAAGTCGACAACTACGAACCCACACCGGGTCTGTTGCGTTGTGACCAACTGGATAGCCCGGTCGATGAAGTGCTGACTTCCAATCTGTTGAAGTCCAACTGCCTCGTTACCGGCCAGCCAGACTGGGCCAGCGTACAGATTCGTTATGTCGGCGCGCCGATCAATCGCGAAAGCCTGCTGCGTTATCTGATCTCGTTCCGTAACCACAACGAGTTTCACGAGCAGTGCGTCGAGCGCATTTTTGTCGACATCATGCGTGACTGCAAACCCATGAAACTGGCCGTCTACGCGCGCTATACGCGTCGTGGTGGTCTGGACATCAATCCTTACCGTTGTAATTTCAGCGGCCCGCAGCCGACCAATATCCGGACGGCGCGACAGTAGGCCTGATCTGCTGGCCCACCACAAGGCGTGAACGCGCCAAATCACAAATCCCACAAGGAGAAATCAATGACCACTGAAGTTGCGATCCTGGCTGGTGGATGTTTCTGGTGCATGGAAGCGGTTTTTCAACGCCTGCGCGGTATTACCGCTGTGCAATCGGGCTATATGGGCGGCCATGTGCAGCACCCGACCTACAAGGCCGTGTGCACCGGCGAAACCGGTCATGCCGAAATTCTGAAGATTTCCTTCAATACGGATGAAATCAGCTACGAAGATGTGCTGGACGTGTATTTCACGATTCACGACCCAACCACGCTGAATCGCCAAGGCGATGACATTGGCACCCAATATCGCTCGGAAATCTTTTATCTGAATGGCGAACAAGAGTCTGTTGCCCGCACCAAAATTGCGGAGTTGAGCGCAGCGGGAACCTATCCGGACCCAATCGTTACCAAACTGACGCCTGCGCAGGAGTTCTGGCCAGCTGAGGACTACCACAACAACTACTTCAATCAGCATGGCGAACAGCCGTATTGCTCGTTGGTAGTGGCCTCCAAAGTACACAAACTGCTGAAATACTTTCCGCAGCAAGCCAAAGAAAGCCTGTAAAACCCGTTATTTGTGACCGTTAACGCGATGCCTGCCTTTATCGGGCGGCATCGCGTTTTTCATTTGGCCTGACATTCGCGTTAATCAGCGGGTGTTAGCATGATGCCAACGCCGGTATAATCGCCGTTTTCCCTAAGGCCCAGCTGCGACATGTCACCCCGGCTCGACGACCTGCATCCCTACCCGTTCCAGAAGTTGAAATCGCTGTTTGCCGGTGTTACGCCCAACCCGGTGTTCAAACACATCAACTTGTCGATCGGGGAGCCCAAGCACGCCACGCCGGAGCTGATCAAAGCCGCGCTCGTCAACAATCTGGACGGTCTGGCTGCATATCCGGCCACGCTGGGCTCGGAAGCACTGCGTGAGTCGATCAGTCATTGGCTTGCTCGTCGTTACGATCTACCTGCGCCCAATCCGGCCACCGAAATCATCCCGGTCAACGGCAGCCGCGAGGCGTTGTTTTCGTTCGCCCAAGCCGTGATCAACACCGAAACCGGCAACAAGCCGGTGGTGATCTCCCCTAATCCGTTTTATCAGATTTATGAAGGCGCCGCGCTGCTGGCCGGGGCTGAACCGTTTTATGTGAACTGCCTGGCGCAGAACCGCTTTCAACCCGATTGGGATAGCGTGCCGGAAGATGTCTGGCAACGCACCCAACTGGTGTTTGTATGCTCGCCCGGCAATCCGACCGGCGCGGTAGCCTCGCTGGATGACTGGAAAAAACTGTTTGCGCTGGCAGATCGCTACGGCTTCGTTATTGCCAGCGATGAATGTTATTCCGAGATTTACTTTGACGATGCCAAGCCGCTGGGTGGGCTCGAAGCAGCCCACAAGCTGGGGCGCGATTATCGCGGGCTGGTGGTGTTTTCGTCGCTGTCCAAGCGCTCTAACGTGCCCGGACTGCGTTCGGGCTTTGTGGCTGGCGACGCGGCGATTCTGGCCAAATTTTTGCTGTACCGTACTTATCACGGCTGCGCCATGAGCCCTTCCATTCAGGCGGCCAGTATTGCCGGCTGGAACGATGAGGCTCATGTTGTCGAGAACCGCAGTCTTTATGGCGCCAAATTTGCCGCTGTGACACCAGAACTGGCGACAGTGCTGGACGTGGCCATGCCCGATGCCTCGTTCTATCTGTGGGCCAGCACGCCCATTGCCGACACCGAATTTGCCCGCCGCCTGTATGCCGAACAGCACGTTACCGTTTTGCCAGGCTCCTATCTGGCGCGCGATGCGCACGGCGTGAATCCGGGAGCGAATCGCGTGCGGATTGCGCTGGTGGCACCGCTGGAAGATTGCATTGCCGCCGCCAAACGCATCGTTCATTTCTGCCAGACGCTTTAATCGGGTTTTAAGCCCAAGCGTCTACATTTGAATTTATCCGATTAATCAGCAAGCCATATCAACCTGAACAGGAACCGCCATGAGCAACCTGCAAGCCGTTATCGAAACCGCATTTGAAAATCGCGCCGAGATCAACCCAGGCAACGTAACCGCCGAACTGCGTGATGCCATCAACGAAACCATCAACGGTCTGGATAAAGGTCTGTGGCGCGTCGCTGAAAAAGTGGACGGCCAATGGCAAACCAATCAGTGGCTCAAGAAAGCCGTTCTGCTGTCGTTCCGCATTAACGACAACGTCTTGCTGGATGGCGGTTGCACTCAGTACTTCGACAAAGTCCCTAGCAAGTTTGCTGACTACAGCGAGGCTGACTTCCGCGCTGGCGGTTTCCGTGTTGTGCCCAACGCCGTGGCGCGTCGCGGCTCGTTTATTGGCAAGAACGTGGTGCTGATGCCTTCGTACGTCAACATCGGTGCTTATGTTGATGAAGGCACTATGGTCGACACTTGGGCCACCGTCGGTTCTTGCGCGCAGATTGGCAAGAACGTTCACTTGTCCGGCGGCGTGGGTATTGGTGGTGTATTGGAGCCGCTGCAAGCCGGCCCGACCATCATTGAAGACAACTGCTTTATCGGTGCGCGCTCGGAAGTGGTTGAAGGCGTGATCGTGGAAGAAGGCTCGGTGATTTCGATGGGCGTTTACATCGGCCAATCCACCAAGATCTATGACCGCGAAACCGGCGAAGTGACTTATGGCCGCATCCCGGCCGGTTCGGTGGTGGTATCGGGCAATCTGCCTTCCAAAGATGGCTCCTACAGCCTGTACTGCGCTGTAATCGTGAAGAAGGTCGATGCCAAGACTCGCGGCAAGGTCGGCATTAACGAACTTCTGCGCGGCATCTGATTCAAATCTGCCTGAGCCGGCCGGGATATTCACGCCCCGGCCGGCGTCATGGCCCGCTTTGTGCGCCTTTCCTGGCGCGCGGTGCACAAAACCGGTCCCCGCTCGTTATTTGAATACCCCAATAACAAGAGTGGCTGGCAATTGCGTTCTGGTGCACCCTGGACTGGCATGCCAATAAATGGCGTGCCGTGTCGCGGATAGGTCGCCAGAGCACCGTTGTCATCGTCCCTCTAAAGACTCGGTGTCAATTCATGCCCCTTATCCGCAAGCTTCTTGTTGCCTCACTGTTGTCTGTGGGCTTGCTCGCCACAGCTGCTCAGGCCAAACCCGGTTTCCCGCAAGACCAAAGTGACATCAAGCCCGATCCCGCCGCCACATGGGGTGTGCTCGATAACGGCGTGCGCTATGTCGTTCTGCCCAATAGCGAGCCTAAAGGTCGCGCCAGCCTGCGCTTGCTGGTTAAAGCCGGTTCGTTGAACGAAACCGATGACCAACAAGGCCTGGCCCACTTTCTGGAGCACATGGCGTTCAAGGGCAGTACGCATTACAAGCCGGATACGCTGGTGAACTACTTCCAGCGCCTGGGTATGGGCATGGGCAGCGACGCCAACGCCAATACCGGTCAGGATCGCACGGTGTACCAGCTGGAGTTGCCTGACACCAAAGAACATACGTTGACTGAAGGCCTGCAGGTGTTCGCTGATTTCTCGGGCGGATTGCTGCTGCAACAAGATCAGATCAACAGTGAACGCGGCGTTATTCTCAGTGAAAAACGCGCGCGTGATTCGGTGGCGTTCCGCAACTACGTAGCGGAAATCAACTTCCTGCTGCCCGGCTCATTGCCTGCTCAGCGCATGCCCATTGGCCAGGAAAGTGTCATCAATGCGGCCAATCGTGATCGCTTTGCTGACCTTTACAACACCTGGTATCGGCCG
The DNA here is from genome assembly GCF_031291215.1 of Silvimonas sp. Taxonomy (NCBI): domain Bacteria; kingdom Pseudomonadati; phylum Pseudomonadota; class Betaproteobacteria; order Neisseriales; family Chitinibacteraceae; genus Silvimonas; species Silvimonas sp. The sequence continues at coordinate 448,015 of NZ_JARLJK010000122.1, read as the reverse complement.
GACCGCCTGACCATCATTGCGGTGGGTGACTTGAATGTTGTCAAAACCGTCGCGCTGATTAACAAGGAATTCGGCGGATTAACCGCTCGCGCGCCAGAACGCGCTGCGCCCGATCTGCGGATTCAGTCGACAGTAAAAGACGTGCAGGTGGGATATCACTACGAGGCCGACGCCCCGAATACCAATATCAGCATTCAAACGCTGCAGCCTTTCCCTGGAGAAGACAAAGCGCAAATCCGCCTGAGCGACCAAACGTTGCAACTGGCGCTGGATATGTTGTCGCGGCGGCTGGACATGCTGGCGCACCAGGAAAATTCGCCACTCAATGGCGCGTATACCGGTGTCTACGACATGTTCAAGCAAGTGCGTATCAGCACCATCGGCGCTTCGGCCAAGCCGGAACAATGGCAAACGGCCTTGGGCTTGGTCGAGCAACAATTGCGCGGCGCACTGGAACACGGTTTTACTGCTGCCGAACTCAAGGTCGCCACCGCCAATATGCGCACGGATTTGCAGCAATCAGTATCCAGCGCCGCAACGCGCCGTTCTGATCGCTTGGCGGGTTCGATAGCCGACTCGCTCAATGACGACAATGTATTTACGTCGCCGCAGCAAGATCTCGCCCTGCTCGGCCCGTTGCTGGATAAAGTCACGCCACAAGATTGCCTGGACGCACTGCGCAAAGCCTGGTCGGGTGGCCGAAAAGTGTTTGTTGCCGGTAACGTCAAACTGGATCAGCCGCAAACACAAATCCTAGCGGCTTATCAGCAAGGCCAGACTCAGGCCGTAAAAGCCCCGGATGCTGATAAAACGACCGAGTTTCCATACAAGGATTTTGGCCCTGCTGGCGCGGTAGCCAAACAGAAGCAGATTGATGATTTGGGGATCACCCAAGTGCAGTTTGCCAATGGCGTCCGCCTGAATCTGAAGAAAACCCCGTTTCAGGCCAACACCGTGAGCGTGATTTTGCGCGTGGGCAGCGGCTTGCTGACCGAACCTGCAGCCACTCAACCTGGTTTGGCCTACCTGGCCAATCTTGGATTCAAAACCGGCGGGTTGGACAAGCTGGGCATTGATGACCTGCAAACCGCATTGGCTGGCAAGCAAGTCGGGCTCAACTTTGGTGTCGGCAGCGATGCCCTGACCTTCTCGGCCAATACCAACCAGGACAATCTGCAGCTGCAATTGCAATTGCTGGCCGCTTATCTAGCACATCCTGGCTACCGGCCAGAAGCGCTGTCTATGGCCCGCAAAGCCATCGTAGAGAACCAGACGGAGCTGGCGCATACGCCGGAAGGCTTGTTGCAGACGCGCATTGCCAGCGAGCTGGCCGACCACGATCCGCGCTTTGGCATTCCCGATCAGAAAGTGGCTTTGTCGCGCAATCTGGACGAACTGAAAACGTGGCTGCAACCGCAACTGAGCAGCGGACCGCTGGAAGTATCGATTGTCGGTGATATCGACATCCCGCAAACCATAGCTGCGGTATCGCAAACGCTGGGTGCCCTGCCACAACGCGATGCCAAGCCGGATTACACCGCGCAACGCGTCGTCAACTTCCCGGCTCAAGCGGTGAACCAGCGGTACACGGTGGCCACCGAGATCAATCGCGGGTTGGTGTTTATTGTGTGGCCAGCCACCGATGGCAAAGACATTCATCTGACTCGCCGTTTCAATCTGCTGGCCGAAGTCCTGAAGAACCGCTTGTGGGACACCATCCGCATGCAGATGGGCAGTTCGTACAGTCCACAGGCGTTCTCGCAGCTGAGCGAGGTGTTCACCAATTACGGCTCGATTGGCGTATTGATTACGGTGGAGCCAGAGCAAGCAGACAAGGTGGCCAACGCAGTACGCAAAATTGCTGCAGACCTGCAAAGCAAAGGCATTACCGACGATGAACTGGAACGCGCCAAAGCACCTATCCTCACCGGGATTCGCGACTCCGAACGCACCAATGGCTACTGGCTGGGCACAGTGATGAATGGTTCGCAAGAAGTACCAGCCCGGCTAGATTGGGCGCGTTCGCGGGCCAGCGACTATCAGAGCATCAGCAAGGCCGACCTGGACTCACTGGCGCGCCATTATCTGGTCGCCAACAAGACCTACAGCTTTATCGTGGTGCCCGATCACAAGATCAGCAGCAAATAGTCATGGCGTAGCGTCAATGGTGGTGCCACGCGGCGGTGAATTCATCGCAGCGTGGCACCCCCAGGCAAGTAGTCATGCGTAGTGCCAATAAAAAACGGCTAAATGAGATTGATCATTTAGCCGTTTTTTATTGTCGGTAATGGCCGACGAAATTTAACCCAGACTCGTTAAAGCACCACATCGCGGGTTACCCCGTAGCGACGCAAGATGCGGCGCAGTTGTTCCAGTGCTTCAATCTGGATCTGCCGTACTCTTTCGCGGGTCAGATTCAGGCTCGCCGCCAGGTCTTCCAGCGTGCAGATTTCATAACCATTCAAGCCATAACGGCGCTCGATTACCATGCGTTGCTTGTCGTTCAGTTGCTTGAGCCAGTCGCGCACATAGCGTTCGATTTCCATGTTCTGCAACAGCGTTTCCGGACCATCATGCTGGTCATCGGGGATGGACTCACCGATGGTCAACATTGGATCGATATCCAGCGGCGCGTCCAGCGAAGCAACTCGCTCGTTCAGACCCATGATCCGGCGTACATCTTCCACTGGTTTGCCCACCAGCGCGGCAATTTCTTCCACCGTTGGCTCATGCCCCATGCGCGCTTCCAGATGGCGTTGCGCACGCAGATACACATTGAGTTCTTTGATGATGTGCACAGGCAGTCGAATGGTGCGCGACTGATTCATGATGGCGCGCTCGATGCTTTGGCGAATCCACCACGTGGCATAAGTCGAAAAACGGAATCCACGCTCTGGATCAAACTTTTCCAGTGCATGCATCAGGCCGATATTTCCTTCCTCGATCAGATCAAGCAAGGTCATACCGCGGTTGATGTAGTGCTTGGCGATGTTCACCACCAAACGCAGGTTGTGCTCGATCATTTTCTGGCGGGCAGGAAAATCGCCTTGAACCACTCGCCGTGCCAGTGCCCGTTCTTCATCCGGAGTAAGTAGCGGGCTGTGACCGATTTCATTTAGATAAATCTGGGTAACGTCGCCAGTGCTCTCATAGACAGGCGCGTCGGCCTCTTCTGCAGCCGCAGCTTCTGTCTCGGTTTCCCCTTCTGCTTCGTTATCAATTGACTCGAGTTCTTCTTCCTCGAGTAACGCTTCGTCTTCCAGGATATCGATTTGATCGTTCATGATTTATCTGAGTGGATGTATTTGGCTGGATCGACTGGTTTACCAAATCTGCGAATTTCAAAGTGCAGTTTGACCTGGTCGGCATCGGTGTTGCCCATCTCCGCGATCTTTTCACCCTTCTTGACGATGTCGCCCTCCTTGACCAGCAATTTGCTGTTATGCGCGTATGCGCTCAGGAATTCGTTACTGTGCTTGATGATGATCATTTTGCCGTAGCCACGTAAGCCACTGCCCGCGTAAACGACCTTACCAGACGCTGACGCAATAACAGACTGCCCCATTTTTCCGACAATATCAATACCTCTACTTTCATCAGTGAAAGGTTTTGTCGGTTGGCCCGTGGTTGGCCACATCCAGTCCACCTCACTTGCCGCAGCAGAAGCGGCCTCAGATACCGGTTGCGAGGCTGATTTATCGTTACTTTTTGTAACGGCATCGGCAGTTGCGGCCATTTCCGAAGCTGTCGCAGCCTTGGCCGGTCTCGCAATGTCCTGCTGTGGTTTTGATACAACTGCCGGGCCTTCTGCCAGTGCCGCGATCCCGCTGGCGTTTTGCGCGCTATATGGCAACTTCATGGCTTTGGGATAGCTTTTGTTCGCTGCCACCACCGGTGCGGTGGCAGGCGTTGCCGCGGTGGCTGCAGGTGCGGCATCTTTCAAGGGTCGCACTTCTACGCCACCTGCATCCGCTGCGGCGGCGGGTGTAGAACCCGGTGCGGTCAGCCGCAATACCTGGCCGACCTTGATCGAATTCACGTCATCCAGATTATTCCAGGCTGCCAGATCACGATATGCCACGCCATGATCCATGGCGATCCGGTACAAGCCATCCCCTTTCTGGACAACATAGGTATCACCTGTCGCACCCGAGGCCACGATCGGGCCGTGGTTACCAGCAGGCGCAGTCGGGGCCGGGGTTGGTGCGGTGCTGCCCTGTTGATAGCGATCAACAATCGGCGCCGGTTGGTTCGGCTGATTGGCACATGCAGTCAGCAACAGCAATGCGGCGGGGACGATGAGGCGCTGCCAGTTCACTAATTTCTCCTTGGACTTTCTGATTTTGTGTAGTTATGTAACATCCGGGACGGCTCCCGGCAATGTGGCGCAGGCGTGCTAATTCACGCCATACCAGGCAAGAGCGGCACAAAGCGGACTTTCTCCAGCCGTTGCTCCACCGGACCGTCGGTCGTGAGTTCGATCATACGCAATTCCTGAATTTCGCCCCCAACCGGGAAAATCATGCGCCCGCCGGGTTTCAATTGCGCGATCAACGCTTCAGGGACGACCGGCGCGGCGGCCGTGAGCATGATGACGTCGTAGGGAGCGCCATCCGGCAGGCCCCGGCTGCCATCGCCATGCCTTAGACGTGTATTGAGAACACCCAAAGTGGATAAACGTTCCCGAGCCTGTTTGGCCAGGCCGCCAATACGTTCAATCGAATAGACTGTTTTAAAGAACTGCGCCAGCACCGTGGTCTGATAACCGCAACCCGTACCAATTTCGAGCACACGTTCGCGCTGTGCCACGCCAATCGCCAATTCGGTCATGCGCGCCACAATATATGGCTGGGAGATGGTCTGGCCATGACCGATAGGAAGCGACATGTCGTCATACGCTTTGTGTGAAATCGCTTCATCCACAAAGGCATGCCGCGGCACCTCGCCCATGATGCCCAGCACTTCGCTACTGACAATCCCCTGGCTTTTCAGCCGCTCGATCATGCGGGTGCGCGTGCGGGCAGAGGTCATGCCCATGCCAGGGACATTACTGAAATTCATGCGCATAGCCATTTCGATACCGTATCCAGTTCCGAATATGCAGTGAGATCAACAGAAAGCGGCGTAATCGAGACATAACCATTGGCCACAGCGTGAAAATCGGTGCCTTCCCCCGCCACCGCCGCACTGCCCACCGGCCCGACCCACCAGATCGGGTCGCCGCGCGGGTTCTGGTCCTTGATCACAGAAGCCGCGCGATGGCGACGCCCCAGTCGGGTCACTTTGCGGCCCACAATGCGGTCGTACGGCAAATCGGGGATATTGACGTTCAATAACGCCGGTGTCTCAAACGGGTGCGCCAGAGTATGGGCGATCAGTTCGCTAGCCACTTGTGCGGCGATCTCGAAATGTTGTGGATTGCGTGACGCCAGCGAAAACGCAATGGCCGGCACCCCCAGCAGATAACCTTCAGTGGCCGCGGCGACCGTGCCGGAATAAACAGTGTCGTCGCCCATATTGGCGCCGTGGTTAATACCGGACACCACCAGATCGGGCAGTTGATCCATCAGGCCGGTTGCCGCCAAATGCACGCAATCGGTCGGGGTGCCATTCACGTAAAAGAACCCGTTAGGCGCCCGCCGAACATTCAGCGGCCTATCCAGCGTGAGCGAATTACTCGAACCACTGCGGTCACGCTCGGGTGCGCAAACCATTACCTCGTGCTCGTCCGCCAGCGCCGCAGCCAGAGCTGCGATACCGGTGGCGAAATAACCATCGTCGTTGGACACTAATATGCGCATGCGGCCTCCACTGCGCCGTATTCTAGCTGCATGGGACGTTACGGCGAAGCAGCGCAGGCATGAGCGTTGCGTATTCCGGCTTTACCGGAAATCGCCAGCATGCATTACAGGCCAAAACGGATAGATATTGCACAAATGTGCAGCAGATAATCTGCAGTGACTGGCCCGCGTAGCACGTGGTTTACCTGCGCTGCGGGCTGGCTGATTGTGGGGTGATAGTTGATTAATGCAGCGTGCGTGGCACCGACAGCAAAAACTCGGGGATCTGCGCATCAAACAAGGTGCCGTCGGCGGTGCGCATCTGATAAGTGCCGCGCATGGTGCCCACCGGCGACTCCAGCGTGGTACCGCTCATATATTCAAAGGATTGCCCCGGTTCCAGCACCGGCTGTTCACCGATAACGCCCAAGCCGCTCACTTCCTGCTCGCGCCCTTCCATATCGCGGATGATCCAGTGACGTGAAATCAACTGGACAGTGGCTGCGCTGCGATTAGTGATGGCAATGCGGTAGGCAAACACGTAGTGGTCCTCCGCTTCGTCCGATTGCTCGGCCACGTAAGACGCGTTGGGGACTATTTCAATGACAAATTCTGGCTTTTCGCTCATGGGTCCAGCCTGCAGTTGAGTTCTTATTCAGGCACATCTTAGCAGCCTGGCCCAACGGACGGCATGCCGAATGAGATACAATCCGGGCCATAGTCTCATAAATCTCACGGAGTTCTTCATGGCCGAATACCGCATTGCCCCCAGCATTCTATCCGCCGACTTTGCCCGACTGGGTGAAGAGGTGCGTAACGTGTCGGAAGCTGGCGCCAGCCTGATCCACTTCGATGTCATGGACAACCATTACGTCCCCAACCTCACCATTGGCCCGATGGTGTGTGAAGCCATTCGCCCGCACACCAACCTGCCCATTGATGTGCATCTGATGGTGCGTCCGGTTGACCGCATCATTCCTGATTTTGCGAAAGCCGGTGCCAATATCATCACTTTCCACCCGGAAGCCTCCGATCATGTTGACCGCTCGCTCGGACTGATTCGCGAGCACGGTTGCCAGTCCGGTCTGGTGTTTAATCCGGCCACCTCGCTTGATCATCTGGATTACGTGCTGGACAAGGTCGATATGGTATTGCTGATGTCGGTAAACCCGGGCTTTGGCGGTCAGGCGTTTATTCCGGAAATGCTGGAAAAAGCCCGCCAGGCGCGCGCCAAGCTGGATCGCTACAAAGATAAAACCGGTCGCCACATCCATCTGGAAATCGACGGTGGCGTGAAGGTCGACAATATTGGCGAGATTGCTGCTGCGGGCGTCGATACCTTTGTAGCGGGCTCGGCCATTTTTGGCCACCCGGATTACAAAGCCATCATCGCCGCCATGCATGGCGAGATTAACCGCCACGTCGGCAAGTAAGCAGTAAAGGTTCTGGTATGGACATCAAAGCCTTTGCATTTGATCTGGACGGCACGCTGGTCGATTCGATTGCCGACCTCGCGCGCGCTGCCAACGCTGCCCGCGCCGATATGGCGTTGGCACCGCTGGCGCAATCCACGGTAGCCAGTTATGTCGGCGATGGTGCCAGTTCTCTGGTTGCCCGCACGCTGGCCGACAGCCATGCCGCCGAGTACACCGGCACCGCGCTGCAAAAAGAAGCCATGGCGCTGTTTGATCGCCACTACAAACAAGGCTTGTCGATCGACACCACGTTCTACCCGCAAGTGCAGATGACGTTGTCGCGGCTGCACGAGCTGGGTTTCCCGCTGGCCATTGTTACCAACAAACCCGAGCGCTATACGCTACCGCTGCTACGTGAGCTGGGCGTGAGCGAACGGTTTGAGGTGGTGGTTGCGGGCGACACGCTGACCGAAAAAAAACCTTCGGCCATGCCGCTGCTGCATGTGGCGCAGGCGCTCAATATCAGCCCGGAAGAGATGTTGATGGTCGGGGATTCCAAAAACGACGTCCTGGCCGCACACGCCGCTGGTTGCCCCGTAGTTGCCGTGAGCTATGGCTACGGCAGCAATCTGGACGATCTGGGCGCGGATCGGGTGATCCATCATTTTGCCGATCTGCTGGAATTTGTGGATTAAGCCACCGGCGCGATCTGCAAAAACAAAAAGCACCGATTTAACGGTGCTTTTTAATATCCAGCGTATCGACTTGCCAATGACGCCGCGTCAGCCTTTACGCCGGTAATCCACCCACGCGTAGGTCACGCCGCTAGTTTCATCCACACCCTCTTCACGCTGCGCCGGCTGCCACACGGCGCGGTCAAATTCCGGAAAAAACGCATCGCCTTGCGGGGCCAGTGCGACCTCGGTCAGATACAGCACGTCCGCTATCGCCAAGGCTTGGCGGTAGATTTCGCCACCGCCAATCACAAATACGCTTTCAACGTCAGGGCAGGCTGCCAGCGCTGCTTCGATGCTGGGGTAGGCTTCAGCGCCCGCAGCTTGCCAATCCGTCTGGCGCGTTACCACCAGATTACGACGCCCCGGCAGCGGGCGACCCAGTGAGTCCCAGGTTTTACGGCCCATCAGAATCGGGCGACCCAATGTCAATGCCTTGAACCGTTTCAGATCATCCGGCAAGCGCCATGGCAGGCGGTTTTCAATGCCGATGACACCATTGGTGCCCAGCGCGGCGATCAATGCAACTTCTGGCTTGTGACTCATATACGGCTCCGGGCAGGCAATGCGGTTCTCACAGACAAGGCGGCATTTTGGGGGAAGCCGCCGCTCACGGCAACGCTCCGCCTTTTTTTAAACCACAGCACCCAGCCCAAGGGCACTTCGGTTTTGAGCTTACCCGGCCAATGCCAGGGCATCCGCACCCGCCGCAATCCGCATCGGGCTTGCTGGATCAGTCGCTGCCCGCCCCACCGCTTCCGCCACATCCTGTGCTCGCGTCACTGCCGATGACTGCGCCCATTGGGCAAACACCTGCTGTGCCAGCTCGGTGTAGGCCTGCGGGATGCCATCCTTCATCCGTGATTGAGCGTTTTCACCAAATCGCGTTTCCGGGGCCCGACCAGGAAGCACCAGGCCGACCCGGATATTGAATGGCTGCAGTTCCAGCGCCAGTGACTCAGTAAACGCATTTACCGCCGCCTTGCTGGCGGTGTAGACCGCGAGGAGTGGCAGTGGCAGCAATGTCACGCTCGACGTCACATTGACGATCACACCGGCCTTGCGTTGCCTGAACTGCGGCAGCACGGCCTGCGTCATTGCTATCGTGCCCAGGGTATTTGTTTCGAACACCTCACGAGCGGTTTGCATGGCGATGCCCTCAAGCGCGCCCAACACCCCGATCCCGGCGTTATTGACCAGCACATCAATTGGTCCGGCTGCTTCTACAGCATGGCGAATGCTTTGCGGGTCGCTGACATCAAGGGCGAGCACCCGCAGGTTCGGGCTGGCTGGCAACAAGTCTGTGCGTGGCGTACGCATGGTGGCGAAAACGGTCCAGTCGCGGTCCAGAAAGTAGCGCGCGGTTTCAAGGCCAAAGCCGGATGAACATCCGGTGATCAGAATGGTTTTCATGGGGGATTCCAGAGAGTGGTTGGCAGCACCAACACGATAGATCGCAGCAACCGGACTTGCTACACTCATAAATCCAGATTTCATTTGCAAGAGTCCAATCATGGTCGATCCTCTCGCCCAAGTCGTTGCGCTACTGCAACCAGCCGCAACCGCAGCAAAAATGGTCAGCGGGAGCGGACGCTGGCGGGTCCGGCGCACGGAATCCGGCCAACCGTTCTACTTCGTCATTCTTGAAGGGTCTTGCCGCCTTGCGGTTGATGGCCGCGAACCTCTCGCCCTGCAGGCAAACGACTTTGTGCTGATCCCTGCGGCGTACGACTTCACCATGTCCAGCCTTGAGCCCGTGACCGCTGAAGACGCGCAAGCTGCACCCGTTGCCTTGGCCGACGGCAGGTTCAGACTTGGCCCGCCCGATGCCAGGCCAGATGTGCAATTACTGGTGGGTCACTGTATTTTTGGTTCGCCAGATGCAGCCCTGCTGGTATCGCTGCTTCCGCAACTGGTCCATGTTCGGGGCGAGAGTCGGCTAACGACCTTGGTGCAACTGGTGGGCGAAGAATCCCGCGCGCAAAGACCAGCACGGGATGTCATTCTGTCCCGCCTGCTGGAGGTACTGTTTATGGAAGCCCTGCGCTCCACAGCGGGCACGGCCGCATCGCCCGGTCTGCTGCGTGGGTTGGCCGACGAACGCCTGGCAGTTGCGATCCGGCATATGCACGAAAGCCCTGCCCAGGCATGGACCGTGGCCCAACTGGCCAAAGAGGCCGCGCTCTCGCGCTCTGCCTTTTTTGAGCGCTTCAGCCACACCGTGGGGGTCACACCGATGGATTACCTGCTCTCCTGGCGCATGGCCATGGCCAAAAATCTGCTTTGGCGCCAACAGCTCGCCATTGCCGAAATCGCCGACTGCGTGGGCTATAGCTCCGCCAGCACATTCAGCGTTGCTTTCACCCGCCACGTCGGCCTGTCGCCAGCGCGATATGCGCGCGAACAAGCGCAGTCGCCAGTCACACCAGAGCCCGAAGCCGTAGCGCTGGGCTGAAAACGTGCCCGCAACGCGGAAACTGTCATTGGCGCTGGTACAATGGCGGATTGAATGAGCTTCCTGGATGTTTGTGATGACGCTGCAACCGCTTGACGATACCGAATTCGACCGCCTCGATACCTTTTTGATGTGCCCGCGCACGCCAGAAGCCACCATGGATCTGGAAATGCTGGATGGTTTCCTGGTGGCGCTGACCATCGGGCCGGAAGAAGTCCCCGAGGATGAATGGCTGCCTGCGGTATTTGACGGCCATGTACCCGAGTTTTCGGATCAGATTGAAGCCGACGACATTCTGGATCTGATCCGCCGCCACGCTGCCACAATTCGTCAGGCGTACTCGGTGAAAAGCCGCAGCAATATGGGCGAAGAGCCGCTGTACTACCCGTTGATCCTGAACGACGAAGGGATGGACGAAAAGTGGCAAGACACCGTTGGCCAGTATTGGGCTGCAGGTTTTCACGCCGGGATCGCCGTGCGCGAAGAGCCTTGGCAAGCGCTGATGGACGAAAGCGATGATTTCTATGATCTCATCGCCAAAATCCTGGTGGTCGAACTGGGCCATGACCCGGATAACGAAGACGAAAAATTCACCATCAAACAGCGCGAAGAGCGGCTGGATGAGCTGCCTTGGCTGGTCGAAGAACTAATGTTCCTGTGGCTGGAAAAGAAGTTTGGCAAGGTAGAAACCGTCAAACGTGATGACGCCAAGGTGGGTCGTAACGACCCTTGCCCTTGCGGTAGCGGCAAGAAATTCAAAAAGTGTCACGGCGCCTGATTGGTGTCGGCCTGCGCCCCGGCGATGCCTCGTCGGGGCTGCGCATGACGCAAATTCCGCATCTGTTTTATCGGTAATCCAAACTTTTCCATCCTCTTTTTCAGACCGGCTGCCCATGTACCGTCTCGTGATCCAGGCTCCAGAAGTCGACACTCCCAATCTCAAGCAACTCGCTCGCCTCTCTGGCGCAGGTGAAATCCAGGCTATCCATCAGCAAGCTTTCCGGCTGATCGGTGCCGATATCGCCAACGAAGAAGCCGTCGCCGATTTCTGCGAATCCGCTCAATACGATTGGGCGTTTATTCCGGAAGACCATGGCGTACGCGATATTGGCCTGGTGGTGATGGATATGGATTCGACGCTGATCACCATCGAATGTATTGATGAGATCGCCGATATGGTCGGCATCAAGCCACAGGTTTCGGAGATCACCGCCGCCGCCATGCGCGGCGAAATTGATTTCCGCGAAAGCCTCACTCGCCGCGTGGCTTTGCTGGCCGGGCTGGACGCCAGCGCCTTGCAGCGCGTTTACGATGAGCGCCTCAAGCTCATGGCTGGAGCCGAGGCCATGCTTAAGGGTTTTCAGGCCGCTGGCGCCAAGACCTTGTTGATCTCCGGTGGCTTCACGTTTTTCACCGAAAAACTGCAAGCCCGGCTGAAGCTCACCCAGACCATTGCCAACGAGCTGGAAATTGTCGATGGCAAGCTCACTGGCCGCGTGCTCGGTGACATTGTCGACGCCGAGCGCAAAAAAACCGAGTTGATCCGCATGCGCGATGAACTCGGTTTGCGGGCCGACCAGGTTGTGGCCATGGGCGACGGTGCCAACGATTTGCCGATGCTGCACGCAGCGGGTTTTGGGGTGGCATGCCATGCCAAGCCGAAAGTCCAGGCCGAAGCGCCGTACTGCATTAACCATGTCGGGCTGGACGGCGTACTTAATTATTTCTTGTGATGGCCGGACATTTGATGGCTCGCCTGCAGTCGATATGGTCCGAAAAAAGCACCGCGTTGTCGGTGCTTTTTTCATTGCAGCTCATTAACCTCACCGCTTGGGTTCTAAGTCTCAGGTGTGACGCGCGCATCACCGGGTGTGGCCATCGTCTTTTCTCTACCCAGAAAAGCCAAAAATTCGGTTGCGGGCAGCGCTCTGGCAAATAACCAGCCCTGCCCGTATTGCACACCGCGCAGAGCCAGCCAGTCCGCCTGCGCCTGGGTTTCGATGCCTTCAGCCACCAGTTTCAAATTCAAACTGCGGCCAATCTCGACGATGTGCGGGGCCACGCTGGCGGAAACCGCCTCAGTCCCCACCGTATCGATGAACGATTTATCAATCTTCAGGGCATCCACCTGAAAACTCTGCAGATAAGACAAACCGGAGTAACCGGTGCCAAAGTCATCAATGAATACCTGGTGGCCAGCATCCCGAAAGGCCTGAATAACAGAACGAGCCGTTTCTGCATGCATAAACCCGCGCTCGGTGGCCTCGATGCAAATCTGCGCCGGGTCGATTTCAAATGCAGCAAGTTTTGGGGTCAATAGCTCCAGAAACCGGGTGGATGCCAGATCAATGGCGGCCAGATTGATCGAGATATACAAGTCAGTGCGGGTCTGCAGCAAGGTGGCCATCTCGGCGCAGATGATCTCCAGAATTTCATCGGTCATCGGCTGGATCAGGCCAGACTCCTCAGCGACCGGTACAAACAAGTCCGGGCGTACCAGATTGCCGCCCGCCTGGCGCCAGCGCACCAATGCCTCTGCGCCGATGCAACGGCCAGTGCCCAGTTCAATGATGGGCTGATAATGCACTTGTAGTTGCTTGCGCCGGATTGCATCGCGCAACTGCCCAGGCAACGAGAATCGCCTGCGCACGATCCACAGCAAAATGGCTGCCGCCAACAGGCCGCACGCCACGCCAACCGGCAACCAGATTGTCAACGTGCCATACCAGTGCCGCAGCAGGTTAACCGAGGGTTCGCCAGCCACGACGGCAATCGGCAACACGGAGGACTTCGCCACGACGTAGTAGTTACCGTCCTCCAGATTCGTAGAGGGATGGCTAAATGCCCGCAGCAGATAGACGTGATTGGCATTGCGCCACGCCGCTACCACCTCTGTGCCATCTCGATTGACCACGCCGAGCGATAAATCGGCATAGTCGCTGATCACGTCTACCAAAGATTCCGGGTCGATCAGGATCGCGGTTTTTTCGGTCGCCACGACCATCATCGGGTTGCCGGTGCGCTCCAGATCTTTGGCTTGCAGCCAAACCCGGTAACGGGTGCCTTTCCAGGTTTCCGGCCCAAGAATAACCTCGTGTTGCAGGTGCCCCAGCATGGCGCTGCATTCAACTCCGCGCTTTTTGTCCAGGTCCATGATGTCCCGAACGTAGCGATGGTTAATGGCAATTCGCCGCATATCAAAGAGGTATTCATCACTGCAAGGCTCGGAGGTGAGTCCATCCATTTGCACCAGTGCCTTGCGTGCGTTGTCGAAAACCACTTCCACGCGCGCCAGGCCGCGCTGGGCATAAAGATTGAGCGCGTCGTATTCTTTTTGCTCGGCCCGCTGCTCCGCCACCAGTGTCGCAATAGCTACCGGCACAATGGCCACGGCAATCGCGCCCAATATCACCAGAACTACAAAGGAGTGGCGTAATCCGCCCGGAGTCGACAATTTCAGCATGAACCTGGGTTTCTCAAAATGTGCCTGCGCATCGAAACGGACGCGTCCACAGCAAACCAGATAAATACCGGTTTCCCACGCCCCTTACATTCATAGCCAGCCGCGGGCCTCCCTGCCTGGAAAATGCAGCCTCCGGGAGCAGTGCCAATACCCTTGAGGTTCGATAAAGGTCGGTACCTTTTGCGCTTGCCCGGCATGACTGCGGAATGGCTGGAGGGCTTACCTGCCAAACTTCACAGGTACCATTGCGGCGCAAGATGGCCTCAAGCCGCAGGGCGACGTATCATGCGCACGCTGGCATTGCGCCATCTGAACAACACAGCACAAACGAGCTTTTGATGAAAACACCCTCATCCAGCGGCCTGGTTTATTCGACCGAACACGGCAGCATGTGTCCGGACTGCCGCCAACCCCTAGCGCAGTGCAGCTGCGGCAAAGCCACACCCACTGGTTTTGCTGATGGCGTGATACGCGTGTCGCGGGAAACCAAGGGCCGTAAAGGCAAAGGCGTGACGCTGGTCAAAGGCGCGGTGCTGGACGAAGCGGCACTCACCCAATTGGCCAAGCAACTGAAAACAGTCTGCGGCTCAGGTGGCACCGTTAAAGACGGCGTAATTGAAATTCAGGGCGATCATTGCGATCAGGTGTTGGCGCTGCTCAAGAAACAGGGCTTGGCCGCCAAGCGCGCTGGCGGTTAAACGGCCATGCCCCGCAAGCGCGGGCCAAAGACGTTGACCAGCAAACCGAGCATGACCACCGCACCGCCGAGCCATTGCATCGGCGCCAGATGTTCTCCCAACGCAACGGCAGCCGAGATCACGCCGATCACCGGCACCAGCAGCGTTAATGGTGCAATCTGCCGCACCGGGTGATGCGCCAGCAATTTGCCCCACAAGCCGTAACCCATGCAGGTGGCAACATAGGCCAGATAAAAAATCGCCAGCACACTGCTCAAGCCAGGATTGGCCAGACTGGCGGAGATGCGTGCGGGGCCTTCCAGACACAGCGACAACACAAAGAACGGAATCGGTGGCACCAGCGCGCCCCACACCACAAGGCTGAGTGGATTAACTTGCCCAATCCCCTTGATCACCAGATTGCCGCCAGCCCAGGACAACGCTGCCAATAGCGTCAGCACAAAGCCAACCACGGATACACTTCCCGTCACACCGCCCAGCCCGATCAACGCCAGCCCCGCTGCCGCAACGATCATGCCCAACAGGTTATGCCAGCGCACGGGTTCCCTGAAGATCACTGCCGCCAGCAGCACGGTAAAAAACGCTTGGGCTTGCAAAACCAGCGAAGCCAGGCCAGCGGGCATGCCGACATACAATGCGGAAAACAGAAATACAAACTGTCCCAGGCTAATGGTCGCGCCATAAGCCACCAGGCGGGACCACGGAATCTGCGGGCGCGGAATAAACAATACGGCGGGGAAAGCCACCAGCGTAAAGCGCAAGCCGCCCAGCAGCATCGGCGGCACGCCGTGCAGGCCCACTTTGATGATCACAAAGTTGATGCCCCACACAAACACCACCACCAGCGCCGATAGCCAGTCTTTTACAGACATACCGCAAATTCCGGAAAAAAGGCGTCCAGTATGCGCCGCCACCGTCTGCACCACTATCCCGCAAATGCAGGTCCGTCTAGAATCCGCAACACCGTTGGCATTCGCAGAATTCATCTCATGCAGCACTCCGCTCGCTGGCACGCTCCTTCGCGGTGGCTCTACGCCATCCGGCTAGCGCTGTTCGCGATTTTGCTCAATGCCGTTGGCCCAACCTTCAGCCAGCTACACGCAGCGCACCAGCCAGACCTGGCCGCGACGCTGACCATTTGCAGTGTCGATAGCACCCGGGCGGTTCAACTCACTCAGCGTGGCCGGGCACTGAATCTGCTACAGCTGTTGAGCAAGCCTTGCCCGCTATGCGCATTGCAATTGGGGCCAGGTTTGTTGCCCATGATCTGGCAGTTGCCTGTTTTGAGCTTGCAAGCGCTGGTGCTGGCGCAGCCGACCGTATCCAATGCGCCGCAAGTATCCATCATTGCCTTGCCACCAGCGCGCGGGCCGCCAGCGCAGAACTGATTGCCCAGAGTGGCACGCTCAGCCATCACCCGTTTTCATGGATTGGCTTTGCTGATTGCCGACTACCGCAGCAGATGCGGAGCCCTGACACATATCGTGATGCCTGGCCGTGACCTTGATCCCCGCCGGCATCTCAAACTGGAATCGACCCATGTTGAACTTCACCAGACAAATTTTTCGCGCGCTGCTACTCAGTACCGTGCTTTGCGCGTCTTTCGCGGCCACCGCTGCACAACCCGCTGCTACAAATGCAATCCAGGTCGAGCACGCCTGGTCTCGCGCCACACCACCTGGCGCCGCTATCGGAGCGGCCTACTTCGAGATCACCAATAACAGCAAAACCGCCGACACCCTCATCGGCGCCAGTAGCCCGGTGGCCGCCACAGCCAGTGTGCATGAAATGAAAATGGCCAATGGCATGATGCAAATGCGGGCCGTACCGCAGTTGCCCCTGCCAGCCCAGGGAAACATCAGTTTCAGCCCGCAGGGATATCACGTGATGCTCAACGAACTTAAAGCGCCGCTTAAAGAAGGTGGTCATTTTGCCCTGACCTTGCAGTTTGCCAAGGCAGGAGCGATCAGCGTTGATGTAGCCGTTCAAGCGATGGGCGCAGCGGCAACGGATATGTCGCACCAGCACTAGTTACGCAGCCTGCGTTTTAAATGTCGATCTGACTGATGGCACACAAAAAAGGGCAACCAGACTGGCTTTGGTTGCCCTTTTTTACGCCTGCCACCACACACCTGAAAATGTAATGAGAATGATTTGCATTTTTAAAATATTCTGAATAATATTTCGCGATTATTACTCCCTTGCGGAATATTGCTCGATGCTGGTCCCTTTTCTCATCATGCTGCGCGAAGGCATGGAAGCCGCACTGATCGTCGGCATCATTGCCAGTTATCTCAAGCAGTCCGGGCGCGGCCGGTGGATGTCTATGGTGTGGGCCGGCGTGGGTCTGGCATCCGTGCTTTGCCTGGGCGTGGGCTTTGCCATCAACGCCGCTGAAGGCGAATTTCCGCAAAAACAGCAAGAGCTGTTCGAAGCCATTGTCGCCGTGATTGCCGTGGGCATCCTCACCTCTATGGTGTTCTGGATGAAACAAGCGGCGCGCTCCATCAAAGCGCACTTGCATGACTCCATTGATGCCGCGCTGAACAAAGGTAACGGCCAGGCGTGGGCGCTGATCGGCATGGTGTTCTTTGCCGTCGCACGTGAAGGCCTCGAATCTGTCTTCTTTTTGCTGGCGGCATTTCAGCAGGATGTCGGCATCGCGGCACCCATCGGCGCCTTGCTGGGGCTGGCTGTCGCCATTGGCTTGGGAGTAGCCCTTTACCAGGGCGGCATCCGGCTGGATCTGCGCAAGTTTTTCCGCTGGACCGGCATCTTCATCATTTTTGTAGCGGCGGGTTTGTTATCCGGCGCGGTCAAGGCTTTTCACGAAGCGGGTTTGTGGAACGGCCTGCAAGACACGGCATTTAACCTGACTGCCATTCTGCCTTCGGGCAGCACGCCAGGGGTGATTCTGGGTGGCGTTTTTGGTTATCAGGATGCACCGGCGGTGGGCGAACTGCTGGCTTGGGTGCTGTTTCTGGTTCCCGCTTTGTATTTCTTCCTGGCTGGCAACAGGCAGCCAAAAACCGCAGCGCGTCCGGCCTGAGCCCGGTGCCAGCGGCTGTAATTTGGCAATAAATCGTTAGCAGTCATTAAGTATCAATATCAAAACAAAATAAACTCGCGAAGGAAATCAGCATGAATGCCCGTTCCGCTCTTAAACCGTCTGCGCTGTGCATGTTGCTCGTTGCCGCAGCTCTGACTGCCTGCCAGAAAACCGAAACCCCTGCGCCTGCTGCCGAGGCGTCTGCCCCAGCATCGGCAGTGGCCGCAGCGCCTGCCAAACCAGCTGAAATTACGGTAACGATTACCGATGCAGGCTGCGATCCCGCCAACCTGACTGTGCCTGCTGGCAAAAGCACGTTCAAGATTATCAATAACAGCAAGCAAGCCGTTGAGTGGGAAATCCTCAAGGGCGTGATGGTGGTGGAAGAGCGCGAGAACATTGCACCAGGCTTTACCCAAAGCTTGACGGGCGATCTGGAAGCCGGTGATTACGACATCACTTGCGGCTTGTTGACTAACCCCAAGGGCAAGCTGACCGTAACACCAAACGGCACCCAGGCCGCATCCACCACGCACCCGTCGGTAGATCAGCTGGCTGGTCCGCTTGCTGACTACAAAGCGTATGTAACTGCCGAAGTCACGGCGCTGACCGAAGCCACGACCAAGTTCGTGGCCGCAGTTAACGCTGGCAAGCTGAAAGAAGCCCAAGCGCTGTATGCACCGACCCGGGCCCATTACGAGCGTATCGAACCGATTGCCGAACTGTTCAGCGATCTGGATAAATCCATGGATTCGCGTGCTGACGATTACAAGCAAAAAGAAGCTGATCCAGGCTTTACGGGTTTCCACCGTATTGAATACACACTGTTCGAGAAAAAATCGACCAAAGACCTGAAACCGATTGCCGACAAACTGCTGGCCGACACCCAGGAACTGCAAAAGCGTGTTGAAACGCTGGCCTTCCCGCCCAAGAAGCTGGTGGGTGGCGCGGCAGAACTGATCGAAGAAGTCGCCAAGACCAAGATCAGCGGTGAAGAAGATCGTTACAGCCATACTGATCTGTGGGACTTCCAGGCCAATGTAGACGGCGCGAAGAAGATTTATGACCTGCTGCGCCCATTGGTCGACAAGGCAGACCCGTCACTGTCGCCTAAAATCGACGACAACTTCAAGCAGGTGGACGATTTGCTGGCCAAGTACCGTAAAGGTGACGGTTTCGAGAGCTATGAAAAGGTCAGCGAAGCCGACCGCACAGCACTCAAAGGCCCGATTACCGCTTTGGCTGAAGACCTCTCCAAGCTGCGCGGCACGCTCGGTCTGGATTGATCGCCAGTTATTGATATGACCCGGGCCGTTTCGGCGGCCCGCCCTGCCCGGCCCGTTTTGCCTCGCTTTCCGCTCACGGAAAAAACGGCAAAATATCGCCGGGTTTGTGCCGTTCCAGGCTTGTCTAGCGGCCTGCTTTAGAATCACCTGAAACACGAGATGCACGATCATGAATGACCAGAAACCCCTCCCGCCAGACGCCATTGCCGCTGCCGACGCCAAACCGGCGTCACCTTCCCGTCGCCGACTGCTGTTTGGTCTTGGCGCAGGTGGCGGCGCAGCGGCGCTGGGTGTGCTTGCAGGGGCTGCGGTAACGTTGAACCGGAAACAACCGGAAACAACCAACGAACACCAGCCGTTCTTTGGCGAGCATCAGGCAGGGATCATCACGCCGCAACCGGCGGCAGCATTGGTGGTGTCATTCGATATTCTGGCGCGCAATAAAGCTGAACTGGAACGATTGCTGCGCCTGTTGACTGACCGGGTGGATTTTCTCGCGCGCGGCGGCCCCGCCCCGGAACTGGACCCGCGCCTGCCGCCGCCCGATAGCGGTTTATTGGGGCCGGATATTTTCCCCGACAACCTCACCATGACTGTGTCGCTGGGCGCAGCGGTGTTCGATCAGCGCTTTGGCCTGACTACACACAAGCCGCTGCATCTGGCCGAAATGGATCAATTTCCCAATGACCAGCTCGACAACGAACTGTGTCATGGCGATTTGCTGCTGCAGATTTGCTCCAACACCGCAGAGACCAACATCCACGCGCTGCGTGACATTGTGAAACACACGCCAGACCTGCTGGCCGTGCGCTGGAAAATGGACGGATTTTTGCCGCCGCATACCCTGCGCAAGATCGGCAAAGAATCCGTGCGCAATCTGCTGGGCTTTAAAGATGGCACCGCCAACGTGGATGCGCAGAACCAGCAATTGATGAATGAACTGGTGTGGGTGAGTAGTAATAGCAAAGAACCGGCATGGGCTGTGGGTGGCAGTTATCAGGTAGTGCGCGTGGTGCGCAATCTGGTCGAACAGTGGGATCGCACGCCGCTGAAAGAACAGCAGCAGATCATCGGCCGTGACAAAGCCACCGGCGCGCCACTGGGCATGGACAAAGAGCATGATGTGCCGGATTTCGCTGCCAACCCGCACAGTGCGCAGGTGCCGATGGACGCGCATATCCGCCTGGCCAACCCACGCACTGAAGCCACCCAGCGCAACCTGATTTTGCGCCGCGGTTATAACTATTCGCGCGGGATTACCAAATCGGGCCAGTTCGATATGGGTTTGCTGTTTGTGGCCTACCAGGCCGATCTGGCGGCCGGGTTTATCACTGTGCAAAATCGTCTCAATGGCGAACCGCTGGAGGAATACATCAAACCGATTGGTGGCGGGTATTTCTTTGTATTGCCCGGGGTAAAGAAATCAGGCGATTTTCTGGGGCAGAGTTTGCTCAGCGCGTGAGCTACAGCCAAGGGCCGCGCACCTTCATCGTCCAACTAAAAAGGTCACCGCAAGGTGGCCTTTTTTAATGGCTTCGCCTGCTCTACCCCGCGCATACATGCCACAAGTCATCAGCGAGTCTGCTACGGTATGAGCACAGCCATGCGGCTGCCAGACTCTTTTTATTGTGCAGGCATGAACTATGACCACCGACGCAAACCCCAATATTTTGACCACTGCCGAAGGGCAACGACTCGCCGGTGACGAAGCCGCATGGCGACGTTGGGGGCCCTATCTGGCCGAGCGGCAATGGGGTACGGTGCGCGAGGACTACAGTGCCGATGGCGATGCCTGGCGTTACTTCCCGCACGAACAAGCACGCAGCCGCGCTTATCGCTGGGGCGAAGACGGCATTGGCGGTTTTTGCGATGAACAAATGCGCTGGTGCCTGTCGGTAGCGTTCTGGAACGGTCAGGACGAAATCATCAAAGAGCGCTTGTTCGGATTATCCAATCCACAAGGCAACCACGGCGAAGACGTCAAAGAACTCTATTTTCATGAGGATGGCACGCCATCGCATGCCTATATGCGCATGCTCTACCGCTATCCGCAGCGCGCGTTCCCTTATCAGCAACTGATAGCAGAAAACGCCCGGCGCGATGCCAGTCAACCCGAGTTCGACCTGCTGGATACCGGCATCTTTGCCGAGAACCGCTATTTTGATATCACCATCGAATACGCCAAAGCCGGCCCGGACGATGTGCTACTGAACATTACCATCCACAACGCTGCGGATGTGCCAGCGACACTGGATGTGCTGCCGCAGCTTTGGGCGCGCAACACCTGGTCCTGGGATGAGCCCAACGGGGCCAAACCTGGTTTGCAGCTGGGCGAGAACGGCGTTGTCGCTACCCACGCCGAATTGCCAGCCATGCAGTTCAATGCCGAAGGTCAGCCGCAATGGCTGTTTTGCGAAAACGAAACCAATCCAGCACTGTTCAACAAGCCAGTCCCCGGCATCTACAAAGATGGCATCAACGACT
Organism: Silvimonas sp.; assembly: GCF_031291215.1. Classification (NCBI taxonomy): domain Bacteria; kingdom Pseudomonadati; phylum Pseudomonadota; class Betaproteobacteria; order Neisseriales; family Chitinibacteraceae; genus Silvimonas; species Silvimonas sp. The sequence continues at coordinate 426,651 of NZ_JARLJK010000122.1, read as the reverse complement.
TTGTGGTCCATAGTGCAGCCGATGCCATTCGCTCCGATCAAGGCAGCAAGTGCGCGGCGCGATATCACCTGGATATCCCAACTGGTGGCGACGTTACACTGCGCTTGCGCTGGCGCCCCGCCCAGGCCACCAATCCGCCCTTTGCTGATTTCGGCCAGATCATCACCTCCCGGCAAAACGAAGCGGATGAATTCTACGCGGTTCTGCAGCGTGGTATCGCCGACGAGGATGCGCGGCTGGTGCAACGCCAGGCGTTGGCGGGGATGCTTTGGTCCAAGCAGTTTTACCTGTTTGACGTGCGCCGCTGGTTGCAGGGCGACAGCGAAGACATGCCGCCGCCCGCCCGCTGGCAGGGACGCAATAAAGACTGGCAGCACCTGAGCTGTGCCGACATTCTGTCGATGCCTGATACGTGGGAATACCCATGGTTTGCTGCGTGGGACCTGGCTTTTCATGCAGTGACCTTTGCGCTGGTTGATCCGGCTTTTGCCAAATCACAACTGCTGGCGCTGGTGCAGGAACGCTATATGCATCCCAATGGGCAGATTCCGGCCTATGAGTGGTCTTACGGTGACGTCAATCCGCCGGTTCAGGCATGGGCGACGTGGCGGGTGTTTCAGATGGACACCGCGCTCACCGGCCAGCCAGACCATCTGTTTCTGGAGCGCATGTTTCACAAGCTGCTGCTCAACTTCACCTGGTGGGTAAACCGCAAAGATGCTCAAGGTCGCAATGTGTTCCAGGGCGGCTTTTTGGGGCTGGATAACATCGAGATTTTTGACCGTTCCGCACCGCTGCCTGATGGTGCGGCGCTGGACCAACCCGATGCCACCGGCTGGATGGCCTCCTACGCGCTGACCATGATGCGCATTGCGCTGGAACTGGCTTGCGGCAACCGCGCGTATATCGATATGGCAGTGAAATTCTTCGAGCATTTCTTGTATGTCGCTGCCGCCATGTCCGCCCGCGGCGATAACGATCATGATTTGTGGAACGAAGAAGACGGGTTCTTTTACGATCTGCTGCATTTGCCAGATGGCAGCGCCAAACCATTGAAAGTGCGATCGTTCGTCGGCATTGTGCCGCTGTTTGCGGTGCACATTCTGGAGTCAGACGTACTGCAAAAACTGCCGGAATTTGCCGAGCGGCTGGACTGGTTCCTCAAGCAGCGCCCCGATCTGACCAATCTGATTTCGCGCTGGACGGAACCCAACGGCAAGGAATTCCGCCTGTTGTCATTGCTGCGCGGCCACCGCACCAAGTGTCTGCTGCGCCGTATCCTCGATGAGAGCGAGTTTTTGTCGGACCACGGCATTCGTTCGGTTTCGCGCCAGTATCTGACACAACCGTTCCAGTTCAACTTTGGCGGCAAGCAACTGGAATTGCGCTATCTGCCCGCCGAATCCGATTCGCGGCTGTTTGGCGGCAATTCCAACTGGCGCGGGCCGGTGTGGATGTCACTCAATTATCTGCTGGTGGAATCCCTCTACGAATATCACCGCTATTACGGTGAAGACTTCAAAGTGGAATGCCCCACCCGCTCCGGCCAGATGCTGACATTGCGCCAGATCGCCGACTTGCTCTCGCAACGGTTGGCAGGCTTAACGCTGCGCGACCAGAGTGGACGCCGCCCGGTGATGGCGGCGTATCCGGCGCTCTATGCAGATCCGGCGCAATCCGGACGAATACTGTTCCATGAGTATTACCACGGCGACAACGGCAGCGGCCTGGGCGCGGCCCACCAAACCGGCTGGAGCGGTTTGGTGGCGTTATTGCTGCAGCCGCGACGGGAACATGCGCGCGCGGATATCCCGTCTTGTCATTAAGCGTGAAGGTGCTCGCGGTCCGCTAGCTGTGGCAACTGCGCGGGCGTCTCAAAAATATGTCGGGGTTGTTCAGCGGCCAGTTCGGCGCGCGAACCATAACCCCAAAGCACGCCAACGCCTGTTAGACCGTTGCGATTGGCCGCGATCAGATCGACCCCGCGGTCGCCCACCATGGCCGAACGCTCGGTGACGATGCCCTGCTCGCGCAAAGCGGCAATTTGCTGCCATTTATGCGTGCCGATTTCTGCGCCGTTCACAAAGCGGAAGAAATCGCTCAAACCAAAACGCTGCACGATCATCTCGGCAAAATCGCCGCGTTTCGAGGTGCACACCGCCATGGGTATCCCGGCCGCTTGCAATGCCGCCAACGCAGCGGGAATCTCTGGATAAAGCATGTTCTCGGCATAGCCAACATCGCCGTAGCGCTCGCGGTACTTGGCCACCAGCGCATGAATATGCGCGCTATCGCTCGAACCCGTTTCGGCAATAAAGCTTTGGTCCAGCGGCGGCCCGATATAGCGAGCGAGTTCGGCCAGCGGTTTGGTGGGATAACCAAAATGCGCGAGCGCGTAGTTCAGGCAATTGCCGATGCCTTCCAGCGGGTCACTTAAGGTGCCATCCAGATCAAACAGAATGAAATCATGCGGGTTTTGCGATGTTGGCATTACTGAGATTCCACAGAAGATTGCTGAGGTGATGTTGCCGCCTTGGGCGGGCACTAATTTAATCGTGGCAACTTAGACTTCCTGCAGGAGTTTGTAAACGCCAGTGTCTTGCAGCGCCGCCCAGCGCAGCGGTTAGCTGGGCATGGACGCCTCCAGCATGGTCGGAAAAATCTGCAGGTCTCGGGCTTGGGCCGAATGCTATCGAGCTAATCCGGCAGACTCAGATGGGCAGAAATTCCACCACTCAAGCCCTGTCAGGTTTTCCATTTGTCTGAAACTGAATCAGCGACCAACTCCATTTTGCGGGGCAACCCATCCCGACAAAAACACGTAAAGGCTGAAGCAGAAAGGATCACCTCAGGAAGAAACCATCATTTATTGACAAAATCATCCAGAAAAACTGACAGCAAGCTTCGAAAAATCTGGTTATAGACTGGATTACCTGGCAATCCCCTTCTAGTCTAAAGGCTGTGATTTCTTGTAGCCAGACGGCAAGCGCGTCGCAAACACCGGTCGACCAGGTTGGCCACGATGATTCCATATCAGCTGCATCGTAGCCTGCATTGCAATGATCTTTTGGAGTATCCAGCATGCTAAATAATATCAATTTGCAAAAAGTATTATCGCGGCGCTTGCTCGATGTATTCATTCAAGCGGGCTTGATCGCTGCCCTGGTTGCAGTCTGCTATCAAATTTTTGGCCCTTTCATGACCTTGATGTTGTGGGCGGTCATTCTGGCAGTAACGCTATTTCCGTTGCACCAGAAACTGGCCAATAAACTGGGAGGCAACCAAGGTCGAGCTGCCACGATTATCGTGATTTTGGGCATTTTGCTGATTTTTGTGCCCATGGTCCTGCTTGCCAATTCTCTGGCCGATGCAATTACCAATTCCATTCAAACACTCAAAGAAAACACGGTAACTATTCCGGTGCCGCCGGATTCAGTTGCGGGATGGCCAATCATTGGTAAAAAGGTATACGGGCTATGGAACGCCGCAGCAACCGATCTTCCAGGCTTGATCCAGTCATTTCAGCCCAAAATTGGCGATCTGGCCAAAGCTGGGTTGGGTTTTGTCGCGGGCATAGGTGGCGGCCTGCTGAAATTCCTTGCTTCATTCATTATCGCCGGCGTGATCATGGCGTTTGGACGTGAAGGCCACAAAACCGCGCGAGCCATTAGCCGCCGTTTTGTTGGGCCTGAAAAAGGCGAATCATTTGCAATTTTATCAACAGCAACGATACGTGCGGTGGCACAAGGCGTAATCGGTATCGCGTTCATCCAGGCGACATTGCTCGGCGTGATTTTGATGATTGCGCACGTCCCTTTTGCTGGCGTGCTGGCCATTATTGCTTTGGTACTGGGTATCGCTCAATTACCGGCTTTGCTGATCAGCATTCCGGCAATTGCCTATATCTGGATGAGTGGAACTTATTCAACGGTGCCCGCCATTATCTATTCCATTTTGCTGATTGTGGCGGGCGCTGTAGATAACGTGCTCAAACCCTTGATGCTCGGGCGAGGGGTCGATGCGCCCATGCCGGTGGTGTTGATGGGGGCTTTGGGTGGCATGGTCGCTGCGGGGATTCTGGGGATGTTCGTTGGCGCGGTGCTGCTGGCGCTGGGTTATCAGATATTTATGGACTGGGTGGCCATGCAGCCAGATACCCCGGCTGAACTGGTGGTGCCGGTGGTCGTTGAGGTAAAAGCGGCCGGACAAGAATAAGGTGGCTGAAATTGTGAGCGCAACGGCCAAGCCACTTGCCCGGCGCTGCGCCAGCCTGCTGGTCGCGTTCAGCGTCTCGGCCTGTACAGTGGTGGGGCCGAACTACGTACGCCCCGCTAGCGATATTGCCCCGGACTGGCAGAGCAGCAGCATGGTGCCCGTGCCAAAGCAAACGGGCGACATGGCGCTCTGGTGGAAGCACTTCAACGACCCGGTCCTCAATGGCTTGATCGACGAAGCATTACGCAAAAACCATTCCGCCAAAATTGCGGCTTTACGAGTCATGGAAGCACGCGCCCAATTGGAAATCGCCGGGAGCAACCTTTACCCGCAACTACAGCAAGCTACCGGCAGTGCGCTCTATGCGGCGCGGCGCCCGTCTGGTGGCGTGACCTCAAGCCAATGGAATTACAGCGCTGGCGTGAATATTGGCTGGGAGCTGGATTTCTGGGGGCGCTTTCAACGCGGTATTGAAGCGGCAGATGCCAATTATCTGGCTTCGCTGGATAGCTACGACGATGCGCAGATTTTGCTGGTAACGCAAACCGCAACGATCTATGCGGCGATTCGCACCCTGGAATCACGTTTGAACATCGTGCATGGCAATGCCGATATTCAAAGACGCAGTCTGGAGATTACCGAGCATCTTTTTAAAAGCGGCAATGAATCCGAACTCGATCTGCAACAAGCCAAAACCCAATACCTGAGCACGGTTGCCAGTATTCCGGCGCTCGAAGCGTCTTTGCGCACCACGCAAAATGCCTTGGCCGTCATTTTGGCCAGGCCGCCGGGCCCGTTACCTGAAATGGCGAGCGGTGTGGGCGTCATTCCGCAAGCAAACCTTTTGATGGTGGCTGACCTGCCCGCCGATTTGCTGCGCCGCCGCCCGGATGTACGGACGGCTGAAATGCAATTGATGGCGCAATCTGCATTGATTGGCGTGGCACAAGCCGATTTGTATCCGTCACTCACTCTGCTGGGGTCATTGGGTGTTTCTGCCGCTTCGATTTCAGGATCACCCACCACTGCAGCTTTGAGTGTAGGCCCAAGCTTTACTTGGAATATTTTTGACTACGGTCGTATCCGGAATAACGTCCGGGTGCAGGACGCGCGTTTCCAGGAACTGGCCGAACTGTACCAGGACAGCGTGTTACAAGCCGCAGGCGAAGTGGATAACGCCGCCGTTTCTTATGCCAAAAGCCTGGAGCAAGTCAGCCTGCTGGACCAAGGCGAAGTGGCGGCCAAGCGCGCGCTGGCTATCGCCAATATTCAGTATCGCGAAGGCATGGCGGATTTTGAACGCGTGCTGGATGCCCAGCGCGCCTTGTTTAGTCAGCAAGAACGCGTCGTGACCAACCGGGGCGATGTCGTCGGTAATCTGATTGCGGTTTACAAGGCAATGGGCGGTGCGTGGCAAGTCGCCAGACCAGAGCCGTTCCTGGACGATGCGACGAAAAAGACCATGAAAGAGCGGACTAACTGGGGCGACTTGCTGGATGTGCCCTTGCCTGCCACTGACGCAGATCCCATGACGAGAAAATGATGAGTGACTCAAGTCCTTCACAAGACACCGCGCCTGCAGCCCCAGCGCCACCGGTAATTGAAGTGGCAAAACCCGGGCGCGCCGCACGTCTTGCTCCGCTATTACTGTTGCTGCTCATCATCTTGAGTCTGCTTTGGTATTTTGCGGCCGACCGCATTACGCCTTATTCATCGCAGGCGCGAGTCCAGGCATTCGTCATCCCGGTGGCGCCTGAAGTGGCCGGAATCGTCAAAAAAGTGCTGGTGAAAGACAACGACGACGTACAAAAAAATCAGCCCTTATTTGAAATTGACCCGGTCGAATATCAAATCGCGCTGGATCGCGCCAAGTCTGATTACGAGTCGGCGCGCAAAGGCGTTTCCGCCGCCGCTGCGGGCGTTGACTCAGCCAAAGCCTCACTGCGGGCCGCACAGGCCAACCAGCTCCAGGCCGAGCAAGACGCACATCGCCAGGAAACCTTATACGCCGAAGATCCGGGCGCCATTTCGGTCCGTCGGCTGGAAACAGCCCAGGCGGCACGCGAACAGGCCAGAGCCAAAACCGTTGCCGCAGCCGCCGAAGTGGTGCGGGCACAGGAAAGCATGGGTGGTGAAGAAAGCGTCAATGCCAAGATCGCCAGCGCGCGTTCAGCCGTCGCCAAAGCCGAACTAGACATGAAGCAAACCACGGTCTTTGCCCCATCGCGCGGTTTGGTCACGGACTTGCGTGCCGACGTGGGCCAGTTCGCCCAGGCGGGCGCGGCAACCATGACGCTGATCGCCATTCATGATTTATGGATCAGCGCGGAAATGACCGAAAACAACCTGGGGAATGTCAAGGTGGGTGATGCGGTTGGGATCGTTCTTGATGTAATGCCAGGAGAGGTTTTGAAAGGCCGCGTGCGCAGCATTGGTAACGGTGTCAGTTCGGGTAAATCGACGCCAGCCGGAAGCTTGCCGACCATAGAAAACAACCGCGACTGGCTGCGACAAGCGCAGCGCTTTCCCGTCGCGATTGAGTTCTTACCTGAGGAATTAAAACGGATTCATGGCATGCGTGTTGGCGGCCAGGCCGACGTAATGATCTTTACCGGCGAGCGCGGTCTATTGAGCGGCCTTGGTTCAATCTACCTTAGCCTGATGAGCAAGCTGTCGTATGTTTATTGATTCGACCATGCGGCGGTTCGCCATTGATCAACCCAGTCGCTTCGTCTTGCGCTTCGGCCTGGGCGGCGGGCTTGCCCTGGCAGCGGCGTACGGGATGGCCTTGGCGGTGCCGCACGTATCGCTGCTGATCGCCATGCTCTTGCTCAGCAAACCTGGCCCGGCTCTCTCGCCGGTAAAGAGTATCGTCCTTGCCGGTGTGCTGATTCTGCTTATGGGTTCGGGGGTCTTGCTGGTCCCCTTGCTGCAACACTACGCCGTTGCTGCAGTGTTGTTGATTGCGCTGGGGCTGTTTGCCATTTTCTATGTGGGTACCAGGAAGTCGCATCCTTTATTGAGCTTGCTGATTGTTACTTTCACGCTGATCCCGGTTGCTGGAATACAGGAACAGGCGCTTGCCCTGGCGGTGGTTCACGCATTGGCCGGTGGCGTAATTCTGGGCGCGGCCATTGGCACGCTCATGCACGTGGTTCTTCCCAACCTTCGCGTTTTGGCGCCACCCAAGCCGGTGAAGCCCGACGTCGAGGCTGCGGTATGGCTTGCGTTGCGCGGCGTAATCATCATTTTGCCGGTGCTGATATTGGCTTTACAAAACCCTTCGCTTTATATGGCCGCGATTATGAAAACGGCGACCTTGGGGCAACAGGCAGAATCGCTGCACGCAAAAGAAGCCGGACGAGAATTGCTTGGGTCAACTTTTCTTGGCGCGCTGCTGGCCTTGCTGGTCTGGTGCGGCTTGAGCCTGTGGCCATCGTTATGGATGTATACGCTGTGGATGACACTGGCTTTTTGCTGGTTGGGCTTGCGGCTATATCGCATCCATCCGAGCAGTTATCCGCCCTCGTTCTGGATGAACACGATGATTACGCTGGTCATTTTTTTGGGTCCGGCCGTGCAAGACAGCGCTAATGGCAAGGATGTGCTCACTGCGGCATTGATACGCCTGGCCCTATTTGCCGGAATTGCACTGTATGCCTGGGGCGCGATTTATGTCCTGGAGCAAGGCCGAATGAGGCTTCGTCCAACATTAAAACGCACTGGAGTTTGATATGTTGCTGAATTTGCTGGTCGGTTTGCCAATGGTGTTGCTGTGCCTGATATTGCAGGTTGCCGTAATGGGTTTCTGCGTGCGCTATTACTTTCAACACGTAGCCAGACTAGGCAGGGCCCAATTAATGAGCGGCGGGTTAAAGGCATTGTTTGTATTGATGATATTGCTGATGATTGGCAATTTTTTCCAGATATTTGTCTGGGGATTACTATTTGTGCAGTTGGGCGAATTCACCGATCTGTATGATGCCGTTTTCCATTCGGGCGTCAATTTCACTTCGCTGGGATATGGCGATCATGTCATGAGCAAACAGTGGAAATTGCTCGGCCCGCTTGAAGCCGGCAATGGCATTTTAATGTTTGCCATGACTGCCTCAATGATTATGGTGGTATTGCAGGACATGATAAAAACCAGCGTTAAATATCCCGGCTCAAATGAATAATGCCGCCTGACCAATAAATCCGCTTGCCGTTGCTGCCAATACAATTAATCGGCAAATACTTCCTGATATAGCCCTTGCGCCAGCAAGGTACCAATCGGTACCGGGCAGAAATAGGCCCATGCCTGAACCACGGAGCCATCGCCTCTCTGCACCGCAATCTGCTGGCGCATATACCACTCTGGATGGCGCTCCAGTACGTCCAGATGCGCTAATTGGGCTGCATCGACATGGTACAGCTCGCCTTGCACCGGATAACGCGGCTCGCTCTTGTACAGAAACGGAATGCGCTGATCCAGATAAAGGGCATAACTTGCCACCGTCTGCGCCTGCCCCAGGCAAGGTGTGCCGCGCATCCAGTGATGATTGCGACAGCCTTGTTTGAGCGTGCCATAGACAAATACATAACCCGCTTCCGCGATGGTGGATGTTGCTTCAGTATCTGTCATGGTTTTTGGCGGGGAGGTTGCTGGGTAGATCGAACGGCTTGTTGTCCATATCGTCGCTGTTTGTGGACGAGGCGCCAGTGGTCTTGTCAGCGTTGACGGCGGGTTGCGACGACATGCCAGTGTCTGCAGAAGTGGCCGAGGTGCTCGTAGCTGCACCCTTCGGCGAAGCTGCAGTGTCATCCGCGGTTACCGGCACTTGACTCACCGGCGGCACATCCGCCGTTGCCATAACCAGCGGCGAGCTGGCGCGGCAATCGTCATCGGCAAAACACACTTCAACCGCCACGCGAGCTGGAGTCTGGTCGCGCAAGATACGAATCTGCCCGCAATAACTGCGCGTACTGACTACGCTCTGCCGCGATTCCACTACGCCTTGATTGCAAATCGCCGCCTGCTTTTGCACCCCGCCCAATGGCGCGTTGGCATCGGCATCCAGCAATTGCCAGCTCACCGGTGCATTGGTCGCGGCAGCGAGCGGTAGCGACCAAGCCAGGATGTAGGAGTCGGCCGTGCCGCTGTTAATAGCCAGTTGCGGCATGGTGGGCGACGGCGAAGTGCTGACCACTTCCAGCGGGTACGGGTCGCTCGAAGCGCAGGCCAACTTGCTGCATAAGCGCACGCTCAACACATGCTTGCCCGGTGCCAGGCCACTGATTGTGGTGCCTGCGGACTGACTGTTGGGGGTATCTTCGGTAAACGATGCGGATTCATACAGCACTTTGCGCTGATCCAGCACCTGCCAGTAATGGCCAGGCGTGCCCCACCACAGATGCCAGTCAATTTTCACGGGCTCACCGGTAGTCACAGCGGGTAACCAGTCGATGGCGGGCGCCGAAGGTTTTTCGTCTTTTTTCTCGGCGCCAACCCAGGTGCTGGCATGAAGTGGCGTGCAAGCGGACTCGCCGTCAGGGCCGGTATTGCATAAGCGCACCAGCAGATCGTGCCGCCCGGTAGCCATATCGGTAAGGGTATAGACACCGCTTTGTACCGAGATTGCTTTGGCCGCGCTGTCCTTGCTGGTGAGCAGCGTGCGCTGGGTAAACGTCTGGCTGCGCATGCGCAGTTCGCCGTTGTCCCAGACTTCCCAATACTGGGCAGTGGTCCCGAAGTTGATATCCCAGCCTAGCGTGACGCGATTACCTGGCAAACTCGCTGGGACTTCATCCAGCGCCGGGCGGATTGGCGGCTCTACCGACGCTGCCGGGTATTGGTCGCCCGAATACTGCATAGTCGGCAATGGCTGAATGGATGGATCGTTGGCGGGCGCTGCCGGCGTGGTGTCTATGTCAATGCAATCGAGCATGCCGCCAGTGGCCGGCTTGCAGGCGCGCTCACCCGCAGCGGCGGCCTCTTGTGGCGTCATGATCACGGCCCGCGCTGGAGCGGCACTCAGCGCCACCAGGACCAAAGGGACAACGGAAAGCAGCGGCGAAAGCTTGGGCAAATCCACAATCTCCTTTGCGTCAGCGTCAGCGCTGACCGGGTTTATTCGCAGTGATCCAGTTGTAGTTGCAAAGTCCGTTCGCCACGAAACTCATTGATCGAGATCGAAAACACGGCGGTGACCGTGGCAGGCAGCGGGTCCGCATGTTGAAAACGGATGCCGTCCAGCACCAGACCGAACCGCGTAGCCAGCTTGACCTTGAGATGTCGTTCGCCCACCACGCGCTGTTCCAGCACACGAAACTCGTCATGAAAACGTGGCGCCGGAAAACCTTGCCCCCACACCTGGCTATCGAGTTTGGTCACGATATCCATGTTGTAGCTTTCTTCGGGCAAAGCGCCATCGGTTTCGATAATGCGTTCCAGCGCCGAAGATGGCATCAGTTCACGACACACGGCCTCAAACTCCTGCTGGAAGCGGCCAAAATCCTCGGTGCGCAAGCTCAAACCGGCGGCCATGGCGTGGCCGCCAAATTTCAGAATCAATCCTTCGTGACGCTTGGAAACCAGGTCCAGCGCATCGCGCAAATGCAAGCCCGGAATGGAACGCCCCGAGCCCTTGATCTCGCCTTCGCCGCCATCTGCGAACACCAGCGTGGGCCGGTGAAACCGGTCTTTCACGCGTGAAGCCACAATGCCGACCACGCCTTGATGCCAATCGGCTTGATACAGCGAAATGCTCCAGGCATCGTCAACGTTGACCGTGGTGAGGATCGCCTCGGCCTCGTCACGCATGCCGGCTTCGATATCGCGACGGGCGCGGTTCATCTGGTCCAGTTCTTGTGCCAGCGGCAGCGCACCGCTCTCGCTGCCAGCCAGCAAACAAGCGATACCCAGACTCATGTCGTCCAGCCGTCCGGCGGCATTCAAGCGTGGCCCCAGCGTAAAGCCCAGATCAAAACAGGTGGCTCGGCGCGGATCACGCCCAGCGGCAGTAAATAGCGCCAATACACCGGCGCAGGCCCGCCCGGCCCGCATGCGCTTCAAACCTTGTTCGACCAGAATGCGGTTGTTGGTATCCAGTTTGACCACGTCAGCCACTGTTCCCAGTGCCACCAGGTCCAGCAATTGGCCCAGATTGGGTTCCGGTTGATCGCCAAACACGCCGCGCTGGCGCATCTCGGCCCGCACCGCCATCAGTACGTAGAACATCACGCCGACACCGGCCAGATTTTTGGAGGGGAATGTGCAACCCGGCTGATTGGGGTTAACAATCAGCGCATCGGGCAGATGATCGCCGGGCAAATGGTGATCGGTAATCAGCACGTCAATGCCGCGCGCCTTGGCGGCCAGCACACCAGCCACGCTGGCGATGCCGTTATCCACAGTCAGGATCAGATCGGGCAGTTTTTGCGCTGCCAACTCAACAATTTCTGGCGTCAATCCGTAGCCATATTCAAAGCGATTGGGCACCACAAAATCGATGGTCGCCCCGAGCATGCCCAAGCCTTTCAGGCCGACGGCGCAAGCCGTGGCGCCATCGGCATCGTAGTCGGCCACGATCAGAATCCGCTCGCTTCTGGCAATGGCATCAGCCAGACGTTTGGCGGCTTCCACTATCCCCTTGAGTGAGGTAAATGGCAGCAAGCGGGCAAGATCGTGCTCCAGTTCGGCTTTGCCCAGAATGCCGCGCGCCGCGTACAGTCGCGCTTCCAGCGTAGAAAACCCGTCGGCGCGCAAAGTGGTTTCAAGGTCGGCCGGAATGGGACGGGGCTGGATACGGGGCATGGCTGGATTGATCGCTTTCTGAGTTGGGGTTGGTCGTGAACGGGCCGTTATGCGCTGATTTACCACGGCAATCGTGGGCGTCGCCAAAAGCGCCAACGCAGGCTGCGATTGGCTTCAACCGCGAGGCCGATTTCTGGAAAGCTCAATGCCACCGAATCAAGCCGACCTTCCCGCAATTGCTCCAGCAACGGTGCAAACCAGTCGCTTTCCAGTTTTTGCCAGGTAGTGCGCCAGCCGTGCGGGTCGTTGGCGATCAATTCATCGCCCAAGACATCCAGCACCACCATGGCGTCGTGTCTGGGCAGCTCGCTGGCGTGTGCAGGCAACGCCGCAGTTTTGCCCTGCCCGGCTTTGACCAAAGCTTGTAATACCGGATCGTCGCCCAGCACCCATTGTTCCGGCACTACTGGCTTGCGTGGCAAAGGCCAGTCGCCGCCGCCCCACAGCCAGATGCTGTTAATCGACGGCTCGCCACGCGCTTCGCGCTGGTCATTGACCGGATTGGTATAAAACAGCATCTGGATTTCATTGAGCGCGCGATGCCATTGCAAGGCATCCGGCCCTTTGGGCAAAAACGGATCAATATTGCGCCCGATCACCGCGTCTATGGGCGTGCAGCGCAACTGCGGGTCCAGCGGCAAACGCAAGTACCAGCGCTGCGGCGTGGGGGCAAAAAACTCGTAACCATCGTCTTTGAAAAGCCCGTTGAGACTGCTGATCAACGCATCAGCATCGGCTTGGGTAATGTCAAAACTGCGGCCATCCTGCAAAGACAATTGATCGCGCCCGACATGCAAATGCACCGGGTCAGCACGCAACCAGTAACCAGGCTCGGCACCCGGAAGATCCACGCCCAAGGTGAGCGGTGCCACCGGTAATGAGCGCAAGCCAAAACGCTCACTCAACCAGGCGTGCCATTGCTGTTTTTTGCCCGGCAGACGTTGTCCGCGCGCAATCAGCGTCGCGAGCGCCGGCAGTTGTAAATTCGCAGTGATTTGCGATTGCAGGTCGACATCCGGCCAGATGCCGTGAGGAATGACAAGGTGATAGTGCATGGCGCGGATTTTAGCACGCCATGCACCGGACTACGGCGGAGTTGCGCCGCGCGCCAAGGCGCTCAGGGGCGCTGATCAGTGGAGGGTTTTTCCCACAGATTGACGCCGCTTTCTACTGCGTATTTGTCGATTTCGTTGAGTTCATCAATGGTGAACTCCAGCTTTTGCAACGCGGCCACGTTCTCTTTGATTTGCTCCGGGCTGCTCGCGCCAATCAGCGCGGTCGTCACCCGCGCATCACGCAGAATCCAGGCCAGCGCCATTTGCGCCAGACTTTGCCCACGACGTTTGGCAATCTCGTTCAGCGATTTCACCCGGGCGATGTTTTCTTCGTTCAGATGCGACTTTTGCAGCGAGCCACCACCTTCGTTATTTACGCGGGCGTGTTCAGGGATGCCGTTGAGATACTTGTCGGTCAGCAAGCCTTGCGCCAGCGGTGTAAACGCAACACAGCCGGTACCTTCGCCGGCCAATACGTTCAGCAAGCCATGTTCTACCCAGCGGTTGAGCATGTTGTAGGACGGTTGGTGAATCAGCAGCGGAATTTTCCATTCGCGCAGCAAAGCGGCCATTTCCTGGGTTTTGTTGGGCGAATAAGAGGAAATCCCCACATACAAGGCTTTGCCTTGCTGCACGGCGGTTGCGAGCGCACCGGCGGTTTCTTCCAGTGGCGTGTCCGGATCAAACCGGTGCGAATAAAAGATATCCACGTAATCCAGGCCCAGTCGCTGCAGGCTTTGATCCAGGCTGGCCAGCACATATTTGCGTGAACCACCACCTTGCCCGTACGGCCCAGGCCACATATCCCAACCGGCTTTGCTGGAAATGATCAATTCATCGCGATACGGCCGGAAATCCTCTTTGAATATCTGACCGAAATTGGACTCCGCACTACCGTACGGTGGACCATAGTTGTTGGCCAGATCGAAATGGGAAATGCCCAGATCAAACGCGGTATGCAGCATCTCTCGCTGGCGTTCAATCGCGGTAGTGCCGCCGAAGTTGTGCCACAAACCCAGCGACAACGCGGGCAGTTTGAGGCCGCTTTTACCGCAAGTGCGGTAAACCATTTGATCGTAACGGGATTGAGCAGCAACGTAGGCCATGAAAAGGAACTCCGCAGAGTGATGTTGAAGGACGAAACCGGAAAAAAGTCGGTAATTGAAGCTATGCCTGCACAGACAGCCGCGGGTGCAGAATGTTGCAATATGTGCACGCGAGTTCAGCGTTGCCCAGCGCAGTGCCGTCAGCCCCTGTTGGTCTGCATGATGGCATGTGGATCGCTTGCAAATGCAACTATCTGGCCACCAATTATGCCCGGATTGCGATTTGTGCCCTGCGCCTCACGGGTAATTTGCGGCGGGTGGTGGATAAAGAAAAGGCCGCATTTAGCGGCCTTTTCTGTCATGCAATCACACCCATCGGGCGATCAGGTTTTTGGCAAAGTCACGCCAATCTGGCCTTGGTATTTGCCGCCGCGATCACGGTAACTGGTTTCGCAAACGTCATCTTCATCGGCCTCAAAGAACAGCACCTGCGCCACGCCTTCATTGGCGTAAATCTTGGCGGGCAGCGGCGTGGTATTGGAGAATTCCAGCGTTACGTAGCCTTCCCATTCCGGCTCAAACGGCGTCACGTTCACGATAATGCCGCAACGGGCGTAGGTCGATTTACCCAGACATACCGTCAGCGCATTACGCGGAATACGGAAGTATTCGACGGTACGGGCCAGCGCGAACGAGTTCGGCGGGATGATGCAGTAACCCTTGCCCGAGACATCCACAAAGCTGTTTTCATCGAAGTTTTTTGGATCAACGATGGTGGAGTTCAGGTTGGTGAACACTTTGAATTCATCGGCACAGCGAATGTCGTAGCCGTAGCTGGACGTGCCATACGAAACGATGCGCTCGCCGTTGACTTCCTTGACCTGACCTGGAATGAACGGCTCGATCATCCCGTGCTCTTGGGCCATGCGGCGAATCCACTTATCGGACTTGATACTCATCGTTGTCACACCATCTACACAAAATGGTGGTTATTGTAACTGTGCTTGGGGCCGACGTGTGAGATCAAGTCCGGATGGCACCCGAATGTTTGCCCCCAGGCAATGGCATGGCTTGATGGCGATGCGGCATTTTTACAAAACTCATTTATCTTCCTTGCTGCTTACGACTGCATTGACCAGAATGAAGTCAGAGGGGCAAGCATCCTGAAAAAAAACGGAGAACTATCGATGCTCAATGAATCCTGCCCGTCTTTTGAATTGCCCGTGACGGGTGGTACGACATTCAATCCGGCCTCGCTGCTCGGCGAAGCCTTTGTGCTCTACTTCTATCCGAAGGACAGCACTCCTGGTTGCACCGTTGAAGGTGGCGACTTCCGCGATCATCACGCTGCGTTTGCCGCAGCGGGCGCCAAAGTCTTCGGCATCAGCCGCGACAGCATCAAATCCCACGAAAACTTCAAGGCCAAAATGGCGTTCCCGTTCGAGTTGATCTCAGACCCGGACGAAGTCGCCTGCGCGGCCTTTGGCGTGATGAAAATGAAGAATATGTACGGCAAGCAAGTGCGCGGTATCGAGCGCAGCACCTTTGTGATCAACAAGGAGGGGAAAATCGCCCACGAGTGGCGCGGGGTAAAGGTACCCGGCCATGTGGAAGCAGTGCTCAGCGTTGTGCAGGGCCTGAAATAAGGGGAAACGGCCTGCATGGGCCGTTTTTTATTGGTACCGCATCACCCGGTTTTCATTTCGCCCGTCTACAAGGAGAGCCTTATGGCCGCTCGCAAGTCGAAAAAAGCTGAGGATTCAAAGTTGTTCGTGCTGGACACCAATGTGATGATGCACGATCCAACCTCGATCTTTCGCTTTGAAGAGCATGACCTCTTTCTGCCGATGATGACGCTGGAAGAGTTGGACGGGAACAAGAAAGGCATGACGGAAGTGGCCCGCAACGCCCGTCAGACCAGTCGTTTTATCGAAGAGTTGATTGCGGGCCGAGAAGAAGATTTGCATGCCGGTGTATCGCTGGCCGATGCCAGTAAAGGCCAGGCCAGCGGTCGTTTGTTCTTGCAGACCGAAGCCATCACCAGCGTGCTGCCCTCCCAATTGCCCATGGGCAAAGCCGACAACCAGATTCTGGGCGTCGTGCATCACCTGCAGCAAATGCAGCCCAAGCGTCAGGTCATTCTGGTGTCCAAAGACATCAACATGCGCATCAAGGCGCGTGCGCTGGGCCTGGCCGCCGAAGACTATTTCAACGACAAAGTGCTGGAAGATACCGACCTGCTGTACACCGGCATGCGCGAGATCGACCAGTCGTTCTGGGAGAAAAACGGTAAGGATCTGGAGAGCTGGCAAGAAGGCGGCCGCAGCTACTGGCGCCTGAAAGGCCCGGATGTCATCGACCTTTACCCCAACCAGTTGTTGTTCCAGCAAGGCGAGCGCCCGCTCGCGGCTCGCGTGGTCGAGCTGGAAGGCAAAACAGCCAAGATTGAAAGCCTCAAAGATTATTCACACCAGAAAAACGCCATCTGGGGCGTAACAGCGCGCAACCGGGAGCAAAACTTTGCGCTCAACATGCTGATGAATCCGGACGTGGATTTTGTCTCGCTGCTCGGTCAGGCCGGTACCGGTAAAACGCTGCTGACGCTGGCGGCAGGTCTGGTACAAACGCTGGAATCCAAGATTTACTCCGAAATCATCATGACCCGCGTAACCGTGCCGGTGGGCGAGGACATTGGCTTTCTGCCGGGGACCGAAGAAGAAAAGATGCAGCCGTGGATGGGCGCGCTGGAAGACAACCTGGATGTGCTCAACCAGACCGATGCCGAAGCAGGCGACTGGGGCCGTGCTGCTACGCGTGATCTGATTCGCAGCCGTATCAAGGTCAAATCACTCAACTTCATGCGCGGGCGTACTTTCCTCAACAAGTTCTTGATTATTGATGAGGCGCAGAACCTGACACCCAAGCAGATGAAGACGCTCATCACCCGCGCCGGTCCCGGCACCAAGGTAGTGTGTCTGGGCAATATCAGCCAGATTGATACGCCCTACCTCACCGAGGGCTCATCGGGCCTGACCTACGTGGTGGATCGCTTCAAGATCTGGACCCACTCGGGGCATATCACCTTGCAACGCGGCGAGCGTTCACGCCTGGCGGATTACGCGGCAGAAACGCTGTAAACCTGGTCATTTACTTATCATCTCAACAACGGGCCGCGAGGCCCGTTTTTCATTGCAAGCTTATGATTTTCTGAGAAATACTTTTATTTCAGCAAAAAAGCGCGCCTGCCAAGCCTGTTGCAAGCATTGTGATTACACCAGGAAAAGCCTTCAGCGCTGTTTCTTTATGCTGCAACACAGCAATTTTTCAGTTACATGACAGTTTCACTCCATCGCCTTTCGCAGCTGACGAACGGTGATAACCCGACTTTCGCAAAGCAAGCAAATTGGCCGATTTACTTGCCAAGGCAAACAAGTCGGGGACTAGCCCCGCAACATACCGGCGTGTAGGCTTTGCGCTGATCAGTCGCACCGATCCAGAACCCAGGGGGGTATTCATCGAAAAGATGAATAACCGGTTCCGCGACTGGCACAACAACAAGGTGGGAGATCAATGCCAACGATCAAGATTCATCGTCAAGGCGCGCTGGGCCGTCAGCCGCGCATGTTGCTGGATGGACATCCACTCGGCCATACCATGCCGGGCAATTGCCTGAGCGCCCCGCTGCCACCCGGGCGCCATACGCTGCAAGCGCAACTGGATTGGGGTAAAACACCGCCGCTGGTATTTGATACCGATGGCGAAGAAATGCATTTCACTGTCAAAAGCAATATGCATGGCTGGAAGTTGCTGTTCGCACCGTTCTATCTGTTTGCGCCATACAACGCGTTGGTGGTTGAGCAGCGCCACTAAGCGGTTTGATGCATCGCATCATGCGTACAGATAACGAAAAGGCCCGGTTTTCCGGGCCTTTTCTGTTGTTGGCTACTCCTTCGCCCCGCCTGTTTAGCCCGCGTTACGTTCCAGCACCACAAAATACTTTTTCACCGGCTCGACCACTTCAAACTGGCCTTTGAAGCCAGCCGGGATAACCAGCGCCTCACCCGCCCGCACTTCCACCACCTCTCCGTTTTCATCATGCACGCGGGCCAAGCCTTCGATGATGCTGAAGAACTCTTCTTCATTCGGGCCAAACTCAATCCGCCAGCTACCCGGCTCGGACGCCCAGATTCCGCTCGAAAATTCTTTGGATGCATTTTCGTAGTGCAGCCAGGTGGTGCGCTGTGGGTTGCCAGACACCAGACGCTCCGGCCGGGGATGATCAACGATGGCTTGCGGCGACTGCTGGGAGAAGGCGATGACTTTCACAATTATTCCTTTTTAATCAAAAAATTAGATCAGAAATCAACCACTGGATATGCAATTGGTATTAACGTTTTCCCTGACAGTGCTTTCGACAATGTTGTCAGCCAAGGGCACGGATCATGCTTTTAATCACCCATATAAACTGCCACGTGCCTTGCTGCACCATGTTTTATCAACGGTCTGCAGTCCTGGCTGAGCATGCCGCAAGCGCCGACAGTTTATTGAGTTGATCGATGTTTGACCAAAAGCGTCACCCTACCTGAAAACCCATGTCTGGAGATACGCATGCTCACCAAGATGCTGCAACGCGCACTATTTGTCGCCATCACGTGTAGTTCTGTTGTGGTTTACGCCGCCGACAAACTGCCCAATGTGGTGATCCTTGCCACGGGTGGCACCATCGCCGGGACTGGCGCCACCAGCACGACCACGGTGGGTTATACCGCAGCCAAGGTCGGCGTGGAAAAGCTGATCGAAGCGGTGCCAGAATTAAAGCAAGTGGCCAATGTTTCTGGCGAGCAGGTATTCCAGATTGCCAGTGAGAACATGACCAACGAGAACTGGCTGGTGCTGGCCAAGCGAGTGAACGAATTGCTCAAGCAAAGCAGCGTGGATGGCATTGTCATCACTCACGGCACCGACACCATCGAAGAAACGGCGTATTTCCTCAATTTGACCGTGAAGAGCAAAAAGCCAGTAGTGATTGTGGGTTCCATGCGCCCTTCCACTGCCATCAGCGCCGACGGCCCGATCAACCTGTATAACGCGGTGGCCGTTGCTGGCAGCCCGGACTCGGTCAATCGTGGCGTGCTGGTGGCCATGAACGACGAAATCCTCGGCGCTCGTGATGTCACCAAGACCAACACCATGCTTGCCAACACCTTCCGCTCGCCGGAACTGGGCGACTTGGGCTATATCGTTTCCGGCAAACCGCAGTTTTATCGTGCCACCACCAAAAAGCACACTTGGGAAACCGAGTTTGACGTATCAAAGATGGAGCATCTGCCCGCCATCGACATCGCCTATGGTTCGGCCAACGCCAATACCATCGCAATTGATGCGTTTGTTGCCGCTGGTGATGTCGGTATCGTTTATGCCGGTACCGGTGACGGCAGTCTGTCCACGCCCGTACGCGCCCGCCTGACCGAATTGCGCCAGAAAGGCATCTACATCCTGCGCTCATCCCGGGTCGGCAACGGCCCCACCCTGCGTAATGGCGAGAACGATGACGACAAAACTGACTTCGTCGTCTCCGACACCCTCAGCCCGCAAAAAGCCCGCATCTTGCTGATGCTGGCGCTGACCAAGACCAAAGATACCAAAGAGATTCAGCGGATGTTTTATACGTATTGAGTGGAAGAGTATGGCGCGAGAGCGAGGTTGTCTCGCTCTTGCTGGCTGAAGTGAGGAGATAGGGGTTAGCTTGGTCATCATTGCCACCCCGGATTCTCGCTTCGCTTCATCCGGGCTACGTGCTTTTCGCATTCCCAGCCTCGGCGGCCCACGGTGAACGTCGCCGCTGGATTCCCGCCTTCGCGGGAAGGACGATGTAATTGGTGTGCATGGCGGCTCTGCTGTTGCTGTTGCAATTAACTCTGGCATACCACACCGCAAATCACGCCGACCGAGAGCCGGAGACCTTAGGCTCCGGCCGACTGAGGGAACGCAGATTGCTCCCGCCCTACCCGCCAGACCCAAACAACTACTGCGTCAAACCCACTTACTCCAGATCCCCCGACCAGCCATCCGGTTTCACCAACGCATTATCAAAGCGCGAATACTTGCCGATAAATACCAGCGGCACCTTGCCGGTCGGGCCATTCCGGTGCTTGCCGACGATACATTCCGCCAGACCTTTGAATTGCGAGTCCGGGTTGTAGTACTCATCCCGATACATAAACATGATGATGTCGGCATCCTGCTCAATTGCGCCGGATTCGCGCAAGTCAGACATCATGGGGCGTTTGTCGGTACGTTGCTCCACCGAGCGCGACAACTGCGAAAGCGCAATGATCGGACATTTGAGTTCTTTGGCCAGTGACTTCAAACCGCGTGAGATTTCGCCCAGTTCGGTTGCCCGGTTCTGGTCTTTGGCCCCTGCCCGGCCCGCCATCAACTGCAAATAGTCGATCACGATCAAACCCAACTGACCATGCTGTCGCGCCAGTCGTCGTGATTTGGTGCGGATGTCCAGCGCGGTCAAAGCGCCGGTTTCTTCAATGAAGATGGGCGCCTCGGACAAGCGATTGATCGCGTAGGTCAGCTTGGTCCAATCTTCATCCTCGAACTTGCCGGTCTTGAGCTTGTGCAGGTCGATCTTGCCGATCGACCCCACCATCCGCATGCCCAATTGCGCCGCGCCCATTTCCATGGAGTAAATCGCCACCGGCAAACGCAATTCGGTGCCTACGTGTTCAGCTATGTTGACCGAGAACGCGGTTTTACCCATGGATGGACGACCCGCCACGATCACCAGATCGCCCGGTTGCAGACCGGAAGTCATTTTATCCAGATCAAAAAAACCGGTCGCCACGCCGGTGACCTCAGACAGGTTGTCTTGTTTGTAGAGGTAATCGATCTTCTCGACGATTTCTTTCAAGATCGGCGGCATGGCAATAAAGCCCTGCTGCCCTTTAGCCGACTGCTCGGCGATCTGGAATACGCGTGATTCAGCTTCATCCAGCAACGCTGAGGCTTCTCGTCCACCCGGATTGTAGGCCGCATCGGCGATCTCGGTGGCGACGCTGGCGAGCTGCCGCATCACCGATTTTTCGCGCACGATTTCACCATAACGGCGAATGTTGGCGGCAGAAGGTGTGTTTTGTACCAGCGCGCCCAGATAAGCCAGGCCGCCGATATAAGAAAGCTCGTTATTGTTGTCCAGCGACTCGGACACGGTAATCACGTCGGCGGGACGGTTGTGTTCGATCATCTTGACGATGTGTTGCCAGATGCGGCGATGGTCGTCGCGATAGAAGTCCTGCTCGTTGATAATGTCGGCAATCCGGTCAAACGACGGGTTGTCCAGTAACAGGCCACCCAGCACGGATTGCTCAGCTTCTACCGAATGCGGCGGCAGGCGCAGGCTATCAAGTTGCGTGTCATTCTGTGGGGCGGTAGGATGCTCGGTCATTTTGTAAATCGCCGTTCCTCTGATTTGCGGTTTTTCATTCGATTCCAACTACAGACACCAGGCAAAAACAAAACTGGCTGGCCGGATGCGATGATACGTTTCAGCGTTGATCGCTTCTCGTAAAAAGCCCGTTAGTTTACGCCGCAATACAGATGCAGTGCATACGAAAATCCCTGCTGGTACCGCATAGCGCCGAGCGCATGTTCAATCTGGTCGAACGGGTTGAAGACTACCCCAAATTTCTGCCCTGGTGCGGCGGTGTGGAGGTGCACGAGCATACCGATACCGTGCTGGATGTCACGGTACGGATAGAGTTCATGAAGGTCAAAACCTTCTTTCGCACCCGTGACATCAAAACCACCAATACCATCGACATGCATTTTGTAGACGGCCCGTTCAAAACGCTGCACGGACTGTGGACATTTACGCCGCTGGACGAAGATGCCTGCAAAATCGAATTTGCGCTGGATTACGAGTTCTCCAATCGCGTGATTGAAGCCGTGATTGGCCCGGTGTTCAGCAAAATCACTTCTACTTTTGTCGATGCGTTTATCCAGCGCGCCGACAGACTCTACGGTTAATACCATCAGGTAACTCAGGAACGCGCCATCATGAGCCATGACATTAGCGTCGAAGTGGTCTACGCCACGCGTGACAAGCAAAAACTGGTCAGTATCAAAGTGCCTGAAGGCACTACCGCAGAAGAAGCCGTACGTCGCTCCGGCATTCTGGCCGAGTTTCCGGAAATTGATCTGGCCGTGAACAAGCTGGGGGTTTTTGCCAAGGCGGTGAAATCCGATACCGTGCTGCGCGAAAAAGACCGGGTTGAAATCTATCGCCCGCTAATTGCCGATCCTAAAGAAGTGCGCCGGCAGCGCGCAGCGGAAGGCAAGGTCATGAAAAAAGGCGGCGGTACCGGCGAAGAATGAG
Organism: Silvimonas sp.; assembly: GCF_031291215.1. Lineage (NCBI taxonomy): Bacteria > Pseudomonadati > Pseudomonadota > Betaproteobacteria > Neisseriales > Chitinibacteraceae > Silvimonas > Silvimonas sp. The sequence goes on along the minus strand of NZ_JARLJK010000122.1, from coordinate 404,154 downwards.
TCCGCTGCTCCCGCCAGACAATCTGCCGGTTTATCGCTTGCTAACCGGCCCGGACGACGCCGCCTTCTGCCGCCGAGTAAGTGAGGCCTTGGCGCTGGGCTATGTCTTGTATGGATCCCCCGCAGCCACCTTCAATGGCACCAGCGTGATTGTGGCGCAGGCCGTTGTCTGGCCCGCAGCCCGCGACTTCCGCGGCATTGGTGAGTCCGTCCGCTAAGCAAGCGCTGCATCTGCCAGCAAGATGACGACTCGCATAAATTCGTCCGGGCTTAAGTCACTCAAGCAGATATGCACAGGTCAAGTCAGTCACCCCACTTTTCGCTCTTGCTGGCAGGTAAATCCTCCACATAGGGCATCTGGCAACGACGGGGGATAATCCGCACCACCGCTCATTCATCACTTCAAAACATCCCTTATAAACGGAGAACCGCATGCGTAAAGTTGTTATTCCCGCGCTGATCAGCGCTTTGCTACTGTCTGCTTGCGCCAATGACCTTGGCGACAAACGCAGTATGAACAATACCGAAAGCGGTGCCGTGATTGGCGCCGTGGGTGGCGCCGCTATCGGCGCACTGGTCGACAAGAACCATCGCGGCAAAGGTGCGCTGATTGGTGCGGTGGGCGGTGGTCTGGCTGGCGGCGCCGTCGGCGCATACATGGATAAACAAGCCAAAGATTTGCAAAAACAACTGGCTCCGGAAATTCAAGCTGGCAATATCATTTTGCAAAAGCAAAGTGATAGCCAGTTGATTGTAACCATGACTTCGGCCACTGGTTTTGACACCAATTCCAGCACGGTTAAATCGGGCTTCACGCCAACGCTGAATAAAATCTCCAGCGTGGTCAATCAATACGGCAAGACCACCATTGCGGTCATTGGCTACACCGACAACGTCGGCAAGGCCGATTACAACCTGGCGCTGTCGCAACGCCGCGCGCAAGCCGTGAACGATTATCTGGTTGGTCGCCAGGTCAATCCGGTTCGTTTGACGTCGGAAGGTCGCGGCGTCGCGGAACCTCGCGCCACCAATGCCACCGAAGCTGGTCGGGCGATGAATCGACGCGTTGTGTTAGTGATTAACGCGGTGACAGCCAGCTAATACAGCCAGGCGCACGCAACAGAAAAGCCCCCGAATTTGGGGGCTTTTCTGTTGGAAACTATTTGCTGCCTTAAACCGGCAACCAGTTATTCGCAGTATTTCTGGATGCTCGCTGCGGCTTTGTCGATTTCAGCCTTCTTCTTGTTTGCATCAAGCATTTCTACTTCGCCTTTCTCGTTGATTGACTGCAACTTGGTCGCGGACTGCAAAAAGCCGAGTCGCGTTTTTGCGGTATTACATGCTTTTTCATCTTTTTGCGAGGCCGCTTGTTCCGCAGCCGGGGCCGAAGCGCCCGCAGCTGGTGGGGTTGCTACAGCGGCAGGGCGGCTGGCTGGGGCCGGAATGGTATTCACGGTAGCAGTCTTGATATTGACCACCTGGGCTTTACCCTGGGCTGCAGTCGGTGGCGTATCCGAATACTGGGTGTTGCCGTTCGCATCTTTCCACTTGTAAATCTGGGCCTGCGCCAGTGCAGCGCATCCGCACAACACGGCCAATGCCAACAGATATCGCATAGTCCTGCTCCCAACAGTTATTGGTTTAATTCTCATATTGAAATCTAACTCGCTTACAGATTAACGGCAAGCGTGGGGGGATACTGTACAGACTGGGTGTACCATCCACCGTAAAATTGCTGCCGATTTCAACTCGGACGCAAGTATAGGTGGCAACCGTGTGCATCGGGCTCGTGCCGCGATGGACGCCCAGTTTCCGCCGCCGTCCGTATCCCCTCTTCCCCATTTTTTGGCTGGAGACGCAATGAGCATTGATCAAACCGATTTTCGCAGCCGCCCTTTTTTGCTGGACCATATCCGTCACACGATGTCGTTCTACGACCCGCGTTCGGTTGATGCCAACGGCGGCTTCTATCATTACTACAAAGATGACGGCACGATTTACGACAAATCGACGCGTCATCTGGTCTCGTCCACCCGGTTTGTTTTCAACAACGCCATGGCATGGCTGCAATTTCAAAAGCCGGAATATCAAGAACGCGTCAAACACGGTCTGGACTTCATCCGCAATGTACACCGCAATCCGCAAACCGGTGGTTATGCCTGGGTGCTGAGCGACGGCAAAGTGGTGGATGCTACTAACCAATGTTACGGCCTGGCGTTTGTGATTCTGGCCTATGCCTGCGGCGTGCGCGCCGGGTTTAGCGAAGCCAAAGCCTGGCTGGCCGAAACGTTTGATCTGATGGAACAGCATTTCTGGCTGCCAGAACATGGCATGTACGGCAGCGAAGCCAGCGCCGACTGGGTGCTGACTGATTACCGCGGTCAGAACGACAACATGCACGCCTGCGAAGCCATGCTGGCGGCATTTGAAGCCACCGGCGAGGCGCGCTACCTGGAACGTGCCAAGACCCTGGCCAAGAACTTCACCATCGTGCAAGCCGGGCGCACCGGCGGGCAGGTCTGGGAGCATTTCCGGACCGACTGGACCCCTGATCTGGAATACAACAAGGGCGACCGCACCAATATCTTCCGCCCGTGGGGTTTCCAGACCGGGCACCAGACCGAATGGGCCAAGCTGCTATTGATTCTGGATCGCCACGCTCCGGCAGAATGGCACCTGGACCGCGCCAAAGAACTGTTTGATCGCGCCATGGAACATGGCTGGGACGAAAAGAACGGCGGTCTGGTCTATGGCTACGACCTGCAAGGCCAGCTCTACGATGGCGACAAGTATTTCTGGGTACAGGCCGAATCATTCGCCGCCGCCGCCTTGCTGGCCCAGCGCACCGGCGACGCCAAATATTGGCAGTGGTACGACCGCATCTGGGCCTACAGCTGGGAGCATTTTGTTGATCACCAATACGGTGCCTGGTATCGCATCTTGACGCCAGAAAACGCCAAAGTGGATGACGAGAAATCGCCCGCCGGCAAGACGGACTACCACACCATGGGTGCGTGCTACGAAGTGCTTAATGTAGTTTGAGCTTGCTCGTCTTGTGGGCAACCAACAAAAAACCGCCAGTTATTCGTTGGCGGTTTTTTGTTGGTTCAGGCAATCACTAATGCGCTGGATTACTCCCCGCGCCAATCCCGATATACATCGTCGATTTCTGCCAGCAATACGTCGCGACGCGCCGACTCCAGCCAGCTGGCTTCAATGCTGTTTCTAGCCAGCTTGACTACTTCTTGCGCGGTCAAACCCAGTGCATCGACACACGCCACGAAGTTGTCATTCACGTAGCCCCCAAAATACGCCGGATCATCCGAATTGATGGTGACTTTCAGCCCGCGCGCCAGCATCTCGCGCAGCTTGTGCTCGCGCATATCCTGGTAGACCTTGAGCTTGACGTTAGACAGCGGGCACACCGTCAGCGGCGTTTGTTCCTGCGCCAGCCGCGCCATCAACGCTTCGCTTTCAATCGCCCGCACGCCGTGGTCAATCCGTTTTACCTGCAGGATATCCAGCGCTTCTTCGATGTATGCGGGTGGGCCTTCTTCGCCCGCATGCGCTACCACCGGCAAACCTAGCTCTCGGCATAGCGCAAACACGCGAGTGAACTTGGAAGGTGGATGACCCATTTCGCTGGAATCGAGCCCAATGCCGTCAATGCGGTGCAAAAACGGCTTGGCTTCCTCTAATGTGGCCACTGCGTCAGCCTCGGACAAGTGCCGCAAGAACGACATGATGATGCGAAAGCTGATGCCCCACTCACGCTCGGCCTGCAGCATGGCGCGGCGAATGCCACCGATCACGTCACCAAATGCCACACCGCGTTCGGTATGCGTCTGCGGATCAAAAAAGATTTCAACATGACGCAAGTTATCGGCGTGCGCGTGTTCCAGATAAGCCCAGGTCAGGTCGTAAAAATCGGTTTCAGTCAGCAAGACGCTGGCACCGGCGTAATACAGATCCAGAAACGACTGCAAATCCGAAAAATCATAGGCAGCGCGCAATGCCTCAACATTGGGCCAGGCCAGTTTCACGCCATGACGCTCGGCCAGACGAAAAGCCAGTTCGGGTTCGAGCGTGCCTTCGATGTGTAGATGTAGCTCGGCTTTGGGCAAGGCGCAGGCTAGCGCGGCAATATTGGACATCCAGAACTCCTGTGTCGTCAGTCGGGACCGACACGATCAAATCAACAAAGAAAAAATGATACGCCAACCGTAGGGCTAAGCTGATTTCCCATTTTTCGCCGCAGATACCTGGCGGGATTTGGGGGAACGATCAGCAATGTAACCGGCGGCACTTCCATCAAGATAGTTGTAAAGCGTGGCTGTCACACAATGCGCTATGGGTGCCAAATGAAAAGCCCGCCATACGGCGGGCCTGTGCCAGAGAAAGTCAGCGATTACACGGCTACAGCGCCTTTGAGCGCCGGATGCGGGTCGTAACCTTCCAGCGTGAAGTCTTCGTATTCAAAATCGAAAATATCGCGCTTGGCTGGATTGAGCTTTATGGTCGGCAAGTTGCGCGGATCGCGACTCAACTGGGTTTTGACTTGTTCGAGGTGGTTCAAATAAATATGGCAATCCCCGCCAGTCCAGACAAAGTCGCCCGGCTGCAGATCGCAGGCCTGAGCCATCATCAGCACCAACAAAGCGTACGAGGCAATATTGAACGGTACGCCCAGGAACAGATCTGCCGAGCGCTGATACAACTGGCAAGACAATTTGCCGTCAGCCACATAAAACTGGAAGAACGCGTGGCATGGCGGCAAGGCCATGTTTTCGATCTCACCCACGTTCCAGGCGGACACGATGATGCGCCGCGAATCCGGGTTGGTCTTCAGTTGCTTGACGACCTGACTGATCTGGTCGATATGGCGACCATCTGCGGTTGGCCAACTACGCCATTGCGAGCCATATACCGGGCCCAGCTCACCATCTTCACGCGCCCACTCGTTCCAGATGGTCACGCCATGCTCTTGCAGCCAGCGCACATTGGTGTCGCCACGCAAGAACCACAGCAGTTCGTAGGCAATCGATTTGAGATGGGTTTTCTTGGTGGTGACCAGCGGAAAACCTTCCGCCAGATTAAAGCGCATCTGATGCCCAAACACGCTCAGGGTGCCGGTGCCGGTGCGGTCTTCTTTCTTTACGCCATGGTCAAGAACGTGTTGCAGCAAGTCGAGATACTGGCGCATGAATCAAAAGCTCCACGAGAAAACGGTATTCACAAAGACGGGCATTTTACCCTTAAATCACCCCTGACTGGATAGCGGCAATGCAACCGAGAACGTCGCGCCGTGCCCTAACTGGCTCTGGCAATGCACGGTGCCCTGCATACCTTCGGCCAAGCGTTTGACGATGGATAAACCCAAGCCAGTGGCATGCTCCCCGCCTGTCGGCACGGCAGAAAGACGGCTGAATTTAAGGAACAGTTTGTCCATTTCATGCAGCGCGATCCCCGGACCTTGATCCGACACACGGATTTCCACGCAGTCGCCACGCGGCACAGCAGTAACGGTAATGGACGACTGCGCGGGTGAATACTTGGAGGCATTCGACAGCAAGTTATCAAGGATCTGCCACAGCGCCTGGCGATCTGCCAGCACCGACATGCCACAAGGCAACCAGGCCACAGTTTGCGATTTATCCTGCAGCCGCGCATCCCAGCTTTGCAGCAACTCGGCCATCAGCGGGTCAATCTCGACCGGGTCAACCTCGATGCGAAACTGCCCGGATTCCAGCGCATGGATATCCAGCAAATTGCCGACAATCTGCTGCAAGCGTTCGGCCAGCTTCTGAATGCCCAGCAAGCGCCCTTTTACGCGCTCGGCTGGCCACTCGCCCAGCTTGCCTGCAACCAGCCCAGCCATGCCGCCAATACTGGCGACGGGGTTTTTGAGGTCATGCGCGGCAATGGCCAGCAATTCGTTCTTTTCATCATTCAAATGGGTCAATTGGCGGTTAGCGCCTTGCAATTCCTGATTGCTCTGCGCCAGTTCGGCCGTGCGCTCGGTTACCTGGTCTTCCAGCTGTTGGCGGTGATTGGCCACTTTGTGTGCCATGGCATCAAAACTGCGCGCCAGCTCACCCAGTTCATCATCCCGATGCACATCCAGCTGATCAGTTGTATTCCCGTGCGCCAGCGACTGAATAGCCGTTTTCAACCGGGCCAGCGGCCGCGCTACGTCGACTTTGAGCACCCACGCCAGCAAGCCCAGCTCCACCAGCAAGGCCACTAGCCCCAGCAGCAACACCATACTGGCGGCAATAGCCGCTTTTTCCTGCAACAACCGTTTGGGATAAACCACCACAAACATCCAGTTGGCACCGGAGATATTCGACACGCCCAGCCAGGAGCGCCCATCAGCGGATTCGACAAACGGCTGCGTGGTGGTCGCCTTGAGCGCAGCGTAGTACAAATCGCGTAGCGATGGATCATTAGCGGTACGCAGATCATATTCACCCCGCGCCTGATGAATCTGCGTCATGCGGTCGGCATGGGCAATCAACGAGCCCGCACGGGTGACGATAAAATTGTAAGTGCCCGCAATGCTGACGCTATTGGTGCGCTGGATTAGTTGATCCAGCAACACGTCCTGACCCGAACCGCCAATGTAGCGGCCCATGTAGTCGATGGGTGTCACCACCGACACCATCCATTCCATTGCCTGTTTGTCGAAGTAAATGCCGCTCCAGAATGTTTTGCGGTCCGGATTACGCGCGGGGGTTTCGTCCAGTTCAACATCCAGATCCACCGCAAAATCTGCCACTGAGCCATTGCGGCCGTAGTTCAGATCGGGCAAGAACATGATATTGCCGTCTGACACATTCAAATCAACGTAGGTGTCGTAATAACGGTTGCGATTGGCCTGACCAAACTGGCCAGCCAGTTCGTACGCCAGCAAGGTCTGGCGCATGAAATCGTCAGTGAGCTGAACTCGCGGCAGAATCGCCACGGTGGCTTTATATTCGAAATCATCCAGCTCGGGGCGCACTCGCCACATGCCATCCCGATCTTGCTTGATTAGACGGTGGAACTCGGGGGATGGATCGTAGCTCTGCATCAACGCGTAACGCCGCACAAATTCGTTACGCAGCAGTTTGGTATTGGTTTCCGCTTGCAAGAACAAATTGCTCTCAAGCTGGCTGCGCGCCTCGATGTACTTGCCCAGATTGGCCAGCGCTTCGGCCTGATAACGGGTGTAGCTGTAGTAATAACCGAGGGCGGAAAGAATCAGCGATGCCAGCGCGATACGGCAAGCCATATTGCGTAATGCGCGGCGAAACAGGCTGGCGGAGGAAGATGTAAGTTGGTCTGATCCTGTCATGCCAAGAGCATACAGAGCCAGCCCAACCCGGGCAAAGCTTACGGCTGTCGGTCAGGAAAAACTGTATCCACCGCGACATACATCACCGACAGGATTTCCAGTTCTTCCACGCCGGCTGGCGTACGCAACAAAACGGCGTCGCCTTCGCGCGCCTTGAGCAAGGCCCGGGCGACCGGGGAAGTCCAACTAATGTGGTTCCGTTTGAGATCGGTTTCGTCTACGCCAACAATGCTGACGGTTTCTTCTCGACCATCTTCCCGCGCGTAACTCACCGTCGCCCCAAAGAACACCTGATCGGTGGCTTCGCGGGTTTCCGGATCAACCACTTCGGCGTTTTCCAGCCGCTTGGTCAAAAAGCGGATGCGCCGATCAATCTCGCGCAAGCGCCGTTTGCCATACAAGTAGTCACCGTTTTCCGAGCGATCACCGTTACTGGCCGCCCAGTTCACCACTTGCGTGAGTTCCGGGCGCTCTTTGTTCACCAGCTGATGCAGCTCTTCGCGCAGGTTTTTCCAGCCACCGGGCGTGATGTAGTTCTTGCTGCCCGCCGGAACCTGTAGCTCTGGCGGCAGATCATCATCGTCATCGGATTCTTTGGTAAATGCCTTGTTCATATTGCAACCTTCAAACCAGGCCAGGCGGGCATACCGTCTGGCTTAGAATTCCTTGGCAACACCATTCAGACGCAAGTCGGCCCATTTGAGCGCCGTCAACACTTCGGTTTCGTTCAGTTCATAGAACTGGCCGCGTTTGAGACGCGCTGGCAACACGAACATGCCAAAGCGCACACGCATCAAACGGCTGACTGGGATCTCGAAGTGCTCGAACATGCGGCGGACTTCGCGGTTACGCCCTTCTTTGAGCACCACACGATACCAGCGGTTTTTACCTTCACCACCAGAATCGGAGATATGGTCAAAGTGAGCCGGACCGTCATCGAGCTCGATCCCGGCGGTCATGGTTTTCATTTGCTCGCCGGTCAGTTCACCCATCACCCGCGCGGCATATTCACGCTCCACCTCAAAACTGGGGTGAGTCATGCGGTTGGCCAGATCACCGGAAGTTGTAAACAGCAGCAAACCGCTGGTGTTGAAGTCCAGACGGCCAATGGCCACCCACTTGCTGGATGCCAGCTTGGGCAGGCGCTCGAACACGGTGACCCGACCTTGTGGGTCATCACGCGTTACCAGTTCGCCTTCTTGTTTGTGGTACATCACAATGCGCGGCAGGCGATCCGGCCAGCGCAGACTGACGCGTTTGCCGTCCACGCGAACATCGTCGCCTTGCTTGACCTTGGTACCCAGCTCAGCAATTTTGCCATTCACCGAAACGCGCCCTTCTGAAACCCAGGTTTCCGCTTCGCGACGTGAACCCCAACCGCTGAATGCCAGCGCTTTTTGCAGGCGTTCTTCGCCCACTTGATCCGGCGTCAGGCGTTTGGCGCGCAATTGCTTTTGTTGTTCAACCTGCTTGGCCGAGCCGTGGCGTACCGCCAGCTTCTTGGCCTTGGCCACAGTACCCCGTGGCTTGCGTGGCTTGCTGATGCCTTCTTGCTCTGGTGTCGTTCCGGCCGCTGCGGCGGCGGTCGGCGGACGGGTGTTCGCTGGTCGCGCTGTGGTGGCATTGCGGATACGGGCACCTGCGGCCTTGGCCGCCGGCTTATCGGTCGCTGGCATGCCAGCGTGAATACGGCTACCACCCGACTTGGGCGCACGCCCCACTCCCGCTGGCTTGGCACCGGTCTTGGCCGTGGTGCGGCCGCTGCCTGCCGTCTCGTCGCGCGGCCCGCTGTGCCAGTTATCAGAGGCGTCTTTGCTACGAACCCGCTTGGCGCGCGTGGCGGCCTGCAGATTCTCCTCTGATTTTTGTTCGCGAATAGCGGGTTGCGGCCGGCGGGCGCGAGTGGTTTTCATGCGATGCTTCCTGAAGACAATCAGTGATTATATCCTGCCGCGGCCCTTCTCCGGGCTTTTGCACTCTTAATGCAGGCAGGACTAGCGAGCCAGCAAAAACAAAAACCGCCAACTGGCGGTCTTTGTTTTATCCAAACCTGGTCCAATCTGGCCGAATCACTCGCCGGAAAAAAAGCCAATGCTGCCCAAACTAGTCAGTCCCAGATTGAAATGCTGACCCTCAGTCGTCTGGCCAGTGCCGCGCAATTCAGCCCGGCGCAAGATTTCATGCAGCACTTCTACTTCTTTAAACCACTTCAGCAGACGTGTATCGGCGTTGATGAACGATTCGATCTTTTCCTTACCGAAATGGTCACCTAACACCACAATCTTGCCGCCTTCATCACTGCGTAGCTGAATGGCCGGTGGAACCGTCAGGCCTATCCGGGCCAAGTGGTCACCCACGTCATCACCAAAACGCTTGAGTTCAGAGGCTGCTTTGGACCGAATATCGTTGAGCTTGATGCCCTCTTCTGTATCCGTCAGTCCAAGAAACCGCGCAATTCCTACATCCAGTGCATCGTCGCCACCCGCCGATTGGTTCACCGGCTCACTTGCAATGTTCACAATCTACTCCTCAAAGTCTGTTTTTATTGGTCTTTGCTGGAACAGCTATCTGTAGCACGAATCGAATCGTAGCAAACGACCCTATAAACGATAGGGGAAATAGACGGACGGTCCAATGCACAAAACGCCCTATATCGGTGCGCTTACGAATGTAATAAATGCGCTTACTGGGAGGTTTGCAACGCTTTTAAAGCATACAAAGCTTGCAGCGCTTCTCGAGGGGTAAGATCGTCTGGGTTGATTTTTGTCAAAGCCTCAACCAACTCGTAAGGCGCTGCCTCAGGCGCAGGCTCTTCTACAGTTGGCGCAGCAAACAGGTCGCCCTGGAGGCCATTAGAGATGCTACTTTGCTCCAGCTCTAGCAGTTTACGTCTCGCCTGGCGCACCACATCACGCGGCACCCCAGCCAGACTGGCCACCGCTACGCCATAGCTTTGCGACGCCGGGCCTTCTTGTACGGCATGCAAAAACACAATCTTGTCTTTGTGCTCAACGGCATCCAGATGCACGTTGGCCACCTGCAAATAATCTTGCGCCAAGCGGGTCAGCTCAAAATAGTGTGTGGCAAACAAAGTATAAGCACGATTCTTTTCGATCAACGCCCGGGCGATCGCCCACGCCAGCGCCAGACCATCAAAAGTCGAGGTGCCACGACCAACTTCATCCATCAACACCAGCGAATGCTCGGAAGCATTGTTCAGAATATTGGCTGTTTCGGTCATTTCCACCATAAAGGTTGAGCGCCCGCCCGCCAGATCATCTGACGCACCAATGCGGGTGAAGATGCGATCCACCTTGCCGATCACCGCTTTGTCTGCGGGGACCCATGAGCCGACGTGCGCCAAAAGCACGATTAACGCGACTTGGCGCATATAGGTTGACTTACCACCCATATTTGGCCCGGTAATCAGCAGCAATTTGCGTGTGTTATCAAACTGCACGCCATTGGGGATGAAATCGTCGATCTGCGCTTCAACCACCGGATGCCGACCAGCTTCGATATTCAGGATTGGGTCATCGATAAATTCCGGTGCCACATAATTACACTCAACCGCGCGCGATGCCAGGCACGCCAGCGTATCGGCAGTTGCAACGGCATGAGCGGCCAAGCGCAGTGCAGGCAGATGTGGCTGCAACTGTTCAAGCAGGTCTTCGTACAGCTGTTTTTCCAACGCCAGCGCCCGGTCTTGAGCGGACAGCGCTTTATCTTCAAATTGCTTAAGCTCTGGCGTAATAAAGCGCTCGCAATTTTTCATCGTCTGGCGGCGGCGATATTCGGGCGGCACCTGGTCCAGATACGAATTGGTGACTTCAATAAAGAAGCCTGCCACACGGTTGTACTCCACGCGCAGATTGGCAATGCCGGTACGCTCGCGCTCTTGCGCTTCCATTTGCGCCAGAAACTCGCCACCACCAACCTGGATGGTACGCAGTTCGTCCAGATCGGCCGAATAGCCATCTGCCACTACCCCACCCTCACGCAACACGACCGCTGGCTCAGGCTTGATGGCCGCTGTGAGCAAAGCATGTAGCGCCGGATCGGGTTGCAACGCCAAAGCCAGGCTGCTGAAAAACGGGGTTTGCGGCAAGCTGTCAGGCAGAGCCGTCAAGGCGCCCAGACTATCGCGCAAACTGGCAAGATCGCGCGGGCGAGCGCTGCGCAACGCAATACGGCTGGCGATACGTTCAATGTCGGCGACTTCGTTGAGCGCACGGTGGATATCAATATAAGCGCCACTTTCCACCAATGAGCCAATCGCGCTTTGGCGCTCCAGTATCTGCCCATGCCCACGCAGTGGGTGATGCAGCCAGTGTCGCAGCAGCCGCGACCCCATGCCGGTAGCGCAACAATCCAGCAACGAGAACAGCGTGGGCGAGGCCTCGCCGCGGATCGTCTCGGTGAGTTCCAGATTGCGTCGGGTGGCGGCATCCAGCTCGATAAACTGGGTATGGCTTTCCACGCGCAGACCCGCCAGCTGCGGCACCGTACCACCTTGCGTGGTGCGTACATATTCCAGCAGCGCCCCCGCCGGACCCAGCGCCAACGTGGTGTCGGTAACGCCAAACCCCGCCAGATCGTGCACATTGAAATGCCGCGCCAGATTACGACTGGCGCTTTCCCGATCAAACTGCCAAGGCGATAAACGCCGGACCGGCGCACTGATCTGATCAAACAGAGCCAGCGCAGCGCCGTCCGGAATCAAGATTTCAGCCGGACGCAATCGCTCCAGTTCGGAGATCAGCTTCTCGACGGTGGTATCCATCAAGGCGAAATCACCTGAAGCCAGCGACAACCAAGCCATGCCCAGTGCGCCTTTCTCCAGCGTCAGCGCCAGAATACGGTTCTCTTGTTTGTCATCCAGCAAGGCAGCATCAGACAAGGTGCCCGGCGTTACCAGACGCACCACCCGACGCTCCACCGGACCTTTAGTCGTAGCGGGATCACCAAACTGCTCGCAGATCGCCACCGACTCACCAAACTTGACCAGCTTGGCCAGATATTGCTCCACTGCGTGGTACGGTACCCCCGCCATCCGGATCGGCTCCCCCGCCGACTGCCCGCGAGTGGTTAGCGTGATATCCAGCAACTTCGAAGCCTTCACCGCATCATCGTAAAACAGCTCGTAAAAATCGCCCATGCGATAAAAAACAAACTTGTCCGGATGATCTGCCTTGAGCGCCAGGTATTGCGCCATCATCGGTGTGTGATGAGTGGACGAATCCACCTTGGTACTTTTGGTCTTCGGTTTGGTTGGATCTACAGCCATTTATTCCTCTTCAAGCGGCCTGATGCCGCCATATTGCATATTCTGTAAGCAGCGGGGGCGCTGCGGCTTGGGCGCTATTTTAGCGTGAGTGAGACGGACTAGCTGAACGACCTACAGCTCAAAATGAAAAAAGCTGGCAAGTGCCAGCTGTATTTCTCCGCTGAGGCTAAGGACACCATTTCTTTAGCCTCAGCGCGTCCTCAATTTGTCGTCGCTCTTTTCAGGATGCAAGGCTGCCTTCCACATCCCCCACCAACTCATCCACCTGCTCCACCGTCGTCGCCCACGAACAAACAAACCGTGCGCCACCGGCACCGATAAAGCTGTAAAACGCCCAGCCTTTGTCTTTCAAGCCATTCACTGCCACTTGCGGCAGGCTCACGAATACGGCATTGGCTTGCACGGGAAACATCAGGTCCACGCCAGGCAGGCGAGATAGTGCATCGCCCAGACGGGTGGCCATGGCGTTGGCGTGAGTGGCGCGGGTTAGCCAGGCGTTTTCGGCCAGCATGCCGACCCATGGGGCGGTCATGAAACGCATTTTGGATGCCAGTTGGCCGGCTTGTTTGCAGCGATAAGCAAAGTCTTGCGCCAGTTGATGGTTAAAGAACACCACGGCCTCGCCCACTGGCATGCCCATCTTGGTGCCGCCGAAGCTGAGTACGTCTACGCCTGCACGCCAAGTGATATCGGCGGGACTGACACCCAAATGCGCCACTGCATTAGCAAAGCGTGCGCCGTCCATATGGAACGACAAGCCCATCTCGCGGCAGGCGTGGCCGATGGCTTGTACTTCTTCCAGCGAATAAACGGTGCCGACCTCAGTAGATTGGGTGATGGTGACAGCGCGGGGCTTGGGGTAATGGATATCCGTACGGGCGGCGATCAAGCGGGCGATGCCTTCAACATCCAGCTTGCCGTGCTCGCCATCTGCCAGCAGCAGCTTGGTGCCGTTGGAGAAGAACTCCGGGCCGCCGCATTCGTCGGTTTCTACATGCGAGAGCTTGTGGCAAACAATGCTGTGATAACTCTGGCACAGCGAGGCCAGCGCTAGCGAATTGGCCGCGGTGCCATTAAATACAAAGAACACATCACAGTCGGTTTCAAAGACATCACGAATGGCATCACAGGCGCGGCGAGTCCATTCGTCGTTGCCATAAGAAGCCATATTGTCGCGATTGGCTTCAATAAATGAAGCAAGCGCTTCGGGGCAAATGCCTGAGGTATTGTCGCTGGCGAATTCAGTACGTTGCATGGGCGGGATATCCATTCTCAAGTGGTCGAGCGGGCTTGTGGCCAGCGGTGCCGTGATTGACGTCAAGTAGCATCAACTAGCAATTAGACCAGACCGCAATGGCAGCACTCAACCCGTTTCTGCGCTTATATGAGAGGGATTCATGCAACAAAAGGGCGACGCCCGCCCGACACTGCGCTACACCAAACGATTCCACAATTCTTCAACCCGATGCAGATCAACCCTGCACTAACTGCTGCAGCGGTCGCTGCCGGTAAACCGCACGGAAAAACTCCAGCCGATGGGCAAGCGCATCGGCCCGCTGCAACTGCGGCAAATACTCCGCCCGTACTGGTGGTTTCTGGCAAATATCTGCCTCGTTGCCACCTGCGCACAGCCAGCCCAGCCGCGCAGCACCCAGTGCCCCGCCCGCCTCGCCGCCGTGGTGAGTAATGATGCGGATGTCCAGCACATCGGCAATCAATTGCGCCCAATACGGGCTACGCGCACCGCCGCCCATGAGCGACAGCGTATCAACGCTGGTGCCTGCCGAACTGAGCGCGTCCAGCCCGTCCTTGAGCGCAAACGTCACGCCTTCCAGCACCGAATATCCCAGCATCGCGCGATCTGTGGCGTGGGTCATGCCGTGAAATACACCTTGGGCGAACGGATCGTTGTGCGGTGTGCGCTCCCCAGACAGGTATGGCAAGAACACGGGGGATTGGTCGAGCATGCTGGCAGACAGCGCGGCCACCTCGGGCAGCAGCGTGGCCTCATCGGTGCCGGTCAGCTTGCACAACCAGCGCAAACAACTGGCGGCAGACAGCACCACACTCATCTGATGCCAGCGATTGGGTAGCGCGTGGCAAAACGCATGGACTGCCGACGCCGGATTGGGCCGAAAGCGGTCGTTCACTACAAACATTACGCCTGAGGTGCCCAGTGAGATAAAGCCATCGCCCGGTACAGTCGCACCAATGCCCACGGCGCTGGCGGCGTTGTCACCACCGCCACCCGCCACCATCACGCCTGCGGGCAAGCCCCAACGCTGCGCCAGTTCCGGGCGCAGATGGCCGGAAACGGCATCACCTTCCACCAGCTTGGGCATGTGTTCGCGGCTTAATCCGGTGGCAGCGAGCAGTTCGTCGGACCAATCCCGTTTGGCGACGTCCAGCCACAGCGTACCGGCGGCGTCAGACGGGTCACTGGCTTTTTCGCCGGTCAGTTGCAGGCGCAGCCAGTCTTTGGGTAACAGCACGGTGCGGATGCGCGCGTAGATGTCGGGCTCGTGCTTGCGTAGCCATAATAGTTTTGGAGCGGTGAAACCTGGCATGGCCAGATTCCCGGCAATCGCGTGCAGATTGGGCGCGCGCTCGGTCAGTTCGCGGCATTCATCGGCGCTGCGCATGTCATTCCACAAAATGGCCGGGCGCATGACTTTGTCTTGCGCATCCAGCACTACGGCACCGTGCATCTGGCCCGACAAGCCAATGGCGCGAATCTCGGCAAACCGGTTGGGATGGGCCGCACGCAAGTTATCGATGGCATCGACCGTGGCAGTCCACCAGGCGGCCGGGTCTTGTTCAGACCAGCGTGGATGCGGACGGCTCACCGTCAACGCCGCGCCAGACGTCGCAATCATGTTGTTGCGGTTATCCAGCAACACCACTTTGACTTCCGACGTGCCCAGATCGATGCCCAGATACATGGTTCTTCCTTGTGTTTTCAAGTCGGTGAACTGCGCTTCGACAACCGCCTCAAGCCAGCGCGCTGACTTGCCAGGCTTGTACCCGTTGCACCGATTCGCGCATCAGCGCCACAAATTCCGGCTTGCCCGCAATGGCGCCCCACAGCATCGGGTCGGCGCAAAAAGTGGCCAGCGGATCAGCCGCCGCAAGCATGGCCCGGGTGGCGGCTTCATCCAGAATGCCGTCCTGGTATTCATATGGCAATTGCCCTTGGCCCCAACGCTGCAGAAACACAAAGAACAAGGCGGGCAGCATCGCGGTAGCTTGCGGTGTCACGCCACGTTTGAAGCATTCGGTGAGCGTGGGTGCGATGAAACCAGGAATCTTGGAGAAACCATCCGCTGCCACGCGCTGGTTGCTGTCCTGAATATGCGGATTGCTAAAGCGGTCCAGCACCACATCGCGGTATTTGCCCAGATCAAGCGGGCTGGGCGAGAGGCACGGAATCACGTCCTCAGTCACGTAGGCATATGCCATCTGGCGGATCGACGGCACCGTCGTGCCTTCATGAATGTACTTCAGTCCGATCAGTGTTCCGGCCCACGCAATGCAACTATGCGTGGCGTTCAGAATACGGATTTTGGCTTCTTCATACGGCAAGACAGATTCAACCATCTCCACGCCGACGTTTTCCAGTGCAGGCCGTCCGGCAATAAAGTGGTCTTCCACCACCCACTGGATAAAGCTCTCGCCCATCACCGGCACTTCGTCATTGATGCCGGTTGCGGCCAGCACGCGCTCACGCACAGCGGGCACCGGGCGCGGGGTAATGCGATCCACCATGCAATTCGGGCTCACAGTATTGATGGTGACCCAAGCGGCCAGATCAGCCTCTTCGCGCAGCGCCAGAAACTGCAACAAGCCATCACGAAAGCGCTCGCCGTTGTGGCGCAGGTTATCGCAGTTGAGCAGCGTGACCGGGCCGTGATTAGCCTTGCGCCGGGCGCTGAGAATGGCGTGGATGGCACCATAAATGGTGCGCTTCTCACCTGCCAGATCGGCCGCCAGATCCGTATTGGCCACGTCCAGTTTGAAATGATGATCCAGGTAATACCCGGCCTCAGTCACCGTAAACGAGATCACCCGCGTATCAGCTGCGGCGCCCACTGCCACTAGCGCGGCCAGTTGCGCATCCCACGGCACAATCTGGCCGATGGAGCGCACGGTTTCGTATTCTCGCTTGCCTGCCGGGTCGACGGTTTCCAGCACGTACTCGCCCTTTTGCCGCTCCAATGCCTGGAGTAATGGCGACATGTCTTCCCGGATATTGGAAAGCGCCAGCGTCCAGCTATGGTCGCCACTTTCCAGCAAGCGATGCAGATACCACGCCTGATGCGCACGGTGAAACGATCCGGCACCGATATGTAGCCAGGTGGAACGCCCGGCCTGATTGGTATTTGCCTTCATGATGAAACTCCTTTGTATGATTCTTGCGGCCGAGCCGGTCCTTGCCGGGCGCTGCAATACGCTGGCTGGATAGATAAAAACCGGGAAGGCGCTAACGCGTTAGTCGATTATTCGGTCATGCGGCGGCCAGCAGGCGTACGCGGGGCAAGGCAGCACCTTCGGCGTTAAACAGGTGGCAGCGCTGCGGGTCGGCACTCAGCTTGATGCTGCTGCCGGTGTCAAACCGGTCTTCATCAGGAACCCGCAGCACCAGCCCTTCGGGCGCGGAAGGGTTGGTGGCGTACACAAAAGCGTGATCGCCAAGGAATTCCTGCGCGGTCACAGCGGCCAGAATCTGGCCGGATGGATCAACCTGCAGATGTTCCGGACGGACACCCAGCGTGACTTTGTCGCCCACTTTGAGCGTGCCGCCATCAATGGCCGTTACCTGGCTGCCACCGGCGTTGAGCTTCACCGTAACCAGATCGTGCTCCACCGCGGCCACCTCGCCTTCCAGGAAATTCATCTTGGGCGAGCCAATGAACCCAGCGACAAACTTGTTTGCGGGATGGTGATACAGCGTGTGCGGCGAACCAACTTGCTCGATATGCCCCGCAGACAGCACCACAATTTTGTCGGCTAGTGTCATGGCTTCGACTTGATCGTGGGTCACGTAGATCATGGTGGTTTTGAGATCATAATGCAGCTTGGCAAACTCCAGCCGCATCTTCACCCGCAAGGCCGCGTCCAGATTGGATAGCGGCTCATCAAACAGAAATACCGAGGGCTCACGCGTAATGGCGCGGCCAATGGCCACGCGCTGACGCTGGCCGCCCGACAACGCCTTGGGCTTGCGATCCAGCAGATGATCAATGTGCAGGATTTTGGCAGCGCGCTGCACGGCGACATCGATCTCCGCCTTGGATTTACCGGCGATCTTCAGCCCGAACGCCATGTTGTTGTACAACGTCATGTGCGGATAAAGCGCGTAACTCTGGAACACCATGGCAATGCCGCGCTTGCTGGCGGGGACTTCGTTCATGCGCTGATCGGCAATGCGCAACTCGCCACCGGTGATTTCTTCCAGCCCGGCAATCATGCGCAACAGCGTGGATTTGCCACAGCCGGACGGGCCAACAAACACCACGAACTCGCCATCGGCGATATCCAGATTGATGTCGCGCAGCACTTCGGTGGTGTCATAACTTTTTTGTACGTCTCGCAAGGTCATGCTGGCCATGTCGGGCTCCTTGTTGAATCGGGCTGGGGTCTGGCTGGGCCAGACCAATCAATCACTCACATCAAACTGACCTGGCGGCGGGTTACACCCGCCCTACGCCAGATATGCCAAATTCGTAGTTCGTAGTCCGGATGAAGGCCGTTTCACGGCATAAACGTGAGCGGGAATCCGGGGTTGCAATGTGTCCATACGCACCTGTATTGAAATTTTCCGATGTGGCATCCCGGATTCTCGCTAGCGCTTCATCCGGGCTACGAGGCTGTTCATTTACCCCACGCCGCCAATCGAGCGGGCAATGTGGTCATGTCATCAAAAACATCGCTGGCTCCGGCATCGCGCAAGCGCTGGGCGGCGGCGGGTTCGCCGTGCCGGGCACCGACAAAGCCAAGTACCACCAAGCCAGCAGCGCGGGCGGCAGTTACACCAGCCACACTGTCTTCCAGAACCAGACTGCTGGCCGGATCGGCCCCCAATCCAGCGCAAGCAGCACGATATAAATCCGGCGCCGGCTTGGGTCGCAAACCGCGACCTGGGGTGTAGACCTGATCCGCAAACAGTGACCACAATCCGGCGTTTTTCAGGCCCGCTTCGACGCGAGACTGGCTGCTGTTGCTGGCCACCGCCAACGGCAAACCCACCGCAACCAGTGCATCGCGTACACCCCGAATCGACTGGGCTTCAGCAATGCAGCGTGCCTCCACCACCGATTCCAGATGCAGTGTTTCGGCACGACTGAGCACCAACCCCATTTCCTGGGCGAGATCGTCAGCGATGTGGCTCAAGGTCATGCCCAGGCGTGGTCGCAAAAACGCATCCAGCTGCGCGCGGTCGGCGCGGTCAGACAAACCATCCAGAATCGCTGCCAGCGCTACGCTTTCACTATCCAGCAGCACGCCATCGCAATCGCAAATCAGGTGTTTCAGGGTCATTTCACGGCCCCGAAAGTCATGCCGCGCACCAGTTGTTTTTGGGCCACCCAACCCAGGCAAAGAATCGGCATCACCGCCAGCAGTGACGCTGCGGACAACTTGGCCCAGAACAGCCCCTCCGGATTGGAATACGAGGCAATGAACACGGTGAGCGGCGCGGCGCTGGAGCTGGAGAGGTTCAGACTCCAGAACGCTTCATTCCATGACAGGATCACCAGAAGTAGCGCCGTCGAAGCCAAGCCAGGCAATGATGTAGGTAGCAACAAATGCAGCATTTCCTGCCAGGCATTGGCGCCGTCAATGCGCGCCGCTTCGAGGATTTCTTTGGGCACTTCGTTGAAGTAGGTAAATGCCATCCACACCGCAATCGGCAGATTGATCAGCGTGTAGATGATCAGCAGGCCAGTCACGCTATCGAGCAAGCCCGCAGATTTGGCCAGCAGATAGATCGGAATCAACACGCCCACGGCGGGCATCATTTTGGTGGAGAGCATCCACAGCAGCGTTTTTTGCGCCCGCGCACTGGGGAAGAACGCCAGCGAATACGCGGCGGGCACAGCGATGATCAGCGACAAAATGGTGGAGCCAAACGAGACGATCACCGAGTTGCTGACAAAGCTCAGATAGTGGCTGCGCTCAAACACTTCGTGAAAGCTCGACAACGTTGGCGTGAAGATCAAAGACAGCGTGTAGGCATCTTGTTCGGTTTTGAACGCGGTGACGGCGATGATCAGAATCGGCAGAAAGATCACGAACGCCACAGCCCAGCCCAACATGCCGACCCAGATCGGGGATTTGGAGTCATTCATTTTGCGTACTCCCCTTTAAGATTTTTGGCGAGCATGCGCACCAGGAAGAACGACACGATATTGGCCAGCACCACCGCGATCACCCCGCCAGCCGAGGCAATGCCGATATCAAATTGCTGCAAACCAATCGAGTAAATCAGCCAGGTTAGCGTGGTGGTTTCCGTGCCCGGGCCACCGGCCGTGGAGGTAAAGATTTCGGCAAAGATCGACAGCAAGAAGATGGTCTCGATCATGATCACCACGGCAATGGCGCGCGACAGGTGCGGCAGGGTGATGTAAACGAAGATGCGAATCGGCCCGGCACCATCCAGTTGCGCGGCTTCACGTTGCTCGGTGTCGAGCGATTGCAACGACGTGAGCAAAATCAAAAAGGCAAACGGCAACCATTGCCACGCCACCATCACAATCACCGACCACATCGGGTAATCGGCCAGCCAGTCGATCGGCTGCAGACCCAGATGGCGGAACACCCAGGCCCACAGGCCATAAACCGGGTGCAGGATCATGTTCTTCCAGATCAGCGCGCTGACCGTGGGCATCACAAAAAAAGGCGCGATAACGAGGAGTCGAGCAATACCGCGGCCAAAAAAAGGTTGGTCAAACAGCACCGCCACCAGCGTGCCGCCGACTACGGAGATACCCAATACGCTGCCAATCAGCAGCAAGGTGCGGCCTATCGAGGGCCAGAACGTGGGGTCTTGCAGCAGATATTTGTAGTTATCCAGCCCGACAAAGCCGGTTTGGTCCGGGCTTAACAGGTTGTAACGAATGACCGAGAAATATAGCGTCATGGCCAGCGGCACGATCATCCACAAAAACAGGATGGCGACCGAAGGTGTCAGCAGCAACTTGGCCAGCGGGTTGCTAGCGCGGCGGCGTGGCAGCGGCGCGGCTTTGGTCGGCGCATCCACCGGTAACGCGTTGAGGACATGTTGAGTCATGGGAATACCTTTTGAGGCTCAAATCAGGCAGGTCCGTCCGGGGTGAATCAGGCATGCATTCCATGCATCCCCAATCCACCCCAACCAGGAACGGGATGCTTACTTCAGATAACCCGCCTGACGCATGGCCCGCTCAGTCGACGCTTGCGCTGCCTTGAGTGCAGCGTCCACTGTGCTCTTGCCGGTTAGCGCGCCTGCAACCTGCTGCCCCACTACCGTACCGATCGACTGGAACTCAGGAATGGTGGCGAACTGCACCCCGATATAAGGCACTTTCTGCACCGTGGCATCGGTCGGGTTGGCGGTCTTGATGGCGTTCAGAACAAACCCGGCAAATGGCGCTGCTTTTTGGTAATCCGCCGAGGCGTAAGTGGATTCACGCGTACCGGACGGCACCGAAGCCCAACCCAGGTCTTTCGCTACGAGCTGGATGTATTCCTTGCTGGTCGCCCAGGCAGCAAATTTCTGGGCGGCATCCTGGTTCCTGGAAGATTTCGGGATAGCCAGCGACCACATCCACTGCCAGTGATTGCCTTTCGGTGAAGTGCCAATTGGCGCCTGAGCGAAGGCAACTTTGTCAGACACTTTGGATTCTTTGCCGTTGTACAACATGCCAGCAGCTACAGTAGCGTCAATCCACATGGCACACTTGCCGCTACCAAACAGCACCAGGTTTTCATTGAAACCGTTGGCGCTAGCGCCCGGAGGGCCGTATTTGTTCAGGATATCCACGTAAGTGGTCACGGCTTTTTTCCACTGCGGCGTATCAATAGTCGGGTTCCACTTCTCATCAAACCAGCGACCACCAAAGGTGTTGACCATGGTGCCGACCAGCGCCATGTTCTCGCCCCAACCCGCCTGGCCACGCAAGCAGATGCCATACATGCCATTGGCTTTATCGGTCAGTTTTTCGGCAAACCCGCTAATATCCGTCCAGGTGGGTTGATCCGGCATTTTCAAACCCTTGGCATCGAACAAGTCTTTGCGATAGTAGGTCATTGAGCTTTCGGCATAGAACGGCACGGCGTAGAGCTTGCCGTTGAGCGAAAGACCATCGCGCACCGGTTTGATGACGTCATTTACGTCATAGCTGGCGGGCAGATTCAGCGGGGACAACCAGTTTTTCTTGGCCCAGATTGGTGTTTCATATGCGCCAATGGTCATCAGATCAAACTGGCCACTACCGGTGGCAATATCGGTGGTAACCCGCTGGCGCAGCACGTTTTCTTCCAGCGTGACCCACTTGAGCTGGATGTCCGGATTGGCGGCTTCAAACTGTTTCGAGAGCTTTTGCAGTTCGATCATGTCCGGGTTGTTGATTGTGGCAATCGTCACTGTTGCTGCGCTAGCCAAACCAGCGGCGGCAAAGGTGGCGGCGCTCAGGGCGCAAATCAGGGTATTGCGTTTCATGCTTGTCTCTCCAAACGTTTTAACGTTGAGCGGCTGGCTGCTGACGACGCTGACAATGCGAACCCGCATCACCACGCCCCGCTCTGGTGCGCCACACCTGCTCTCCTGCTTTTAGCTTTACCGCTTTTCGACTTTGGTATTTGCGCGGGCCGTATCGCCGTTGGCGCAATCAAACACAGGCACATCGCTTGACTTCTGGCATGCAGAAAATCACTTCCCTCTTTAAGCCTGCAGATCACTGCAAGATCGGCATTTTTTGCTGATTTTGCTAGCAACCTGGTACTACGGATGGCGATCATTGGCTATTTGGCAGAACCGTTTATCGCCATCGCGTAGTGAGCAATTAATCACTACACGAGCAAATAATCAGACAGGACTTAATCCATGTCAAGCATTTGCCCACAATTAGAGCAAATGCAACTAAAATGCACCCAATTGGCGCCAGCCCCAAGACGCCGCCACACCCACCCCAATCGCAGCGCTTGCAGTTACAATCGGCACAGCAAAAACCACCGCAAACCAAAGCGGGCCGGGCATTTCGAGGAAAGGCGATGTCAAGACAGCAAGAAAAACTGGATCAAGCCGCACGGGCTGCGTGGATGTATTACGTGGCCAACAACACGCAAAACGAGATCGCCGACCACTTGGGGATTTCCCGACAGATGGCACAGCGGCTGGTGGCGTATGCGGTGGAACAAGGTCTGGTGCATGTACGCATCGAACACGGCATTACCGATTGCCTGGCGCTGGCCGAGGCGATGAAAGCGCGTTTTGGCTTGAGTCTGTGCCGGGTCGTTCCGGCGACGGATCGGGACTCAGAAGGTTTACGGCGCATGCTGGCCGTGGCCGGTGCCGAAGTGATGACGCAGTATTTGCAGTCAGAAACGCCAATCGTAGTGAATCTGGGATCAGGCCGGACGCTCAAGGCGGTGATTGATGAGCTGACGGATATAGACCGCCCGCAGCACCGGATTGTGTCGATGGTGGGCGCAATTGCGACTGATGGCGCATCCAACCGTTATGACGTGGCGTTACGCACAGCCGAGAAAACCCGCAGCAAATATTTCATGTTGCCCGCGCCGTTGATTGCCGACAGCGCAGAAGACTGCCGCCAGTGGTGCAGCCATCGCGTATATCGCGTGGTGAGCGAGTTATCAGCCCACGCCGATGTCACTTTTATCGGGATTGGTTCAGTCGGGCCGGGCTGCCCGCTGGAAGAAGATGGCTTTTTGTCTGCGGAGGAAATTTCACAACTAGTCACCGACGGTGCAGCTGGCGAAATTATTGGCCACGCGGTGGATCACAACGGCCGCCCTGTTTCATCGGCCATTACGGACCGCGTCACCAGCTTGCAACTACCCACATCCGCAGATCGCCCGGTGATTGCTTTTGCTGGCGGTGAAAGCAAATACGCAGCGCTCAATGCCGCCTTGCGTGGGCAGTGGCTATCGGGGCTGGTGACGGATGAAGCGTCCGCCCGGCAGGCATTGGCGATGCCGGCGTGATTCGTAGGGTGGATTCGCGTAGCAATCCACCAACCGCATCTGTATGACACGAAGGGCTAAGGTGGATTGTCGCCATGCGCCAAATCCACCCGACAGGATCAGAGCAAGCAACGTCTCACCCCTTCAATCCAGCGCAATTTCCGTCAGCGACACCCCAAGATAATCCGCCAGCACTTCCACCACCAGATTGTGATCCTCACGCTGCGCCAGACCAGAAACGATCACGCTGCCAACACATCCAGCCCCACGCACCAGTAGCGGAAAGGCACCGCCGTTGGTGGCGTAATCAATCAGCGGCACGCCGATTTTCTCGGTTAGCGTAATACCCTGCTGGCGATTGCCCTGGCCGACGCCGTAGGTACTGCGGTGATAAAGTTCGACCACATTGCGCTTGCGCCGAACCCAGTCATCATTAACCGGCGTGGTGCCGGGTAAGGACGAATAGAACAAACGCTGGCCATTCATGGTGATTTCAATTGTCACCGGCGCTTTGCGCTCTACCGCTACCTGGCGCAATTTGGACCCCAGCTCCCACGCGGTGTGGGCGTCAAACGCCGTAAATTGCAGCGCGGCTTCCTGCTTGGCGATCCGCGCCAGATCACGCTCAAAATCAGGCATTCACTTCCCCTTGGGTCGAAAACGGCATTTCGCGTTGTGTGCTGGCACTGACTTGCACCAGTTCAATGACGGCCATGACTTGTGCGGCCTCCGTCGCGGGCACCGGGTTGGGCTTGCCCTCGGCGATGGCGGCATGAATACCCGCGTAGTAATGACGATAGTCGCCGATTGCCGTCGGCACCGGGTGAGTTTCTTCGATGTCATTCACACTGACTATGCGCAAACCATCCAGCGGATCCACGCCCCACCGTGCATAACCCGGCTGCCCGCCCGCTTTCAATTGGGATTCCTGGGTGTCCAGCCCTTGCTTGATAAAGCTGCTTTTGGTGCCGTGCATTACATAGCGCGGGCCGCCGGATACCAGGCAGCTGCCGTGCAGTATCACGCGCAAACCTTCGTAGCGCAGGATCACGTGAAAGTAATCTGTTGCCACTGCCTCATCACGCAGGCACGCCAGATCACCATAGACCGCATCGGGCACGCCAAACAGTTGCAATGCCTGATCAACCAGGTGCGGCCCCAAGTCGTACCACAGACCGTTACCCAAACCGGCGGATTCGCGCCAGCGTTGACGCACCACCGGGCGAAAGCGGTCGAAGTGCGATTCGAAGTGCACCACGCGCCCCAAGTCATCATTGGCCAGCAGGCGTTTTACCGTGAGGAAGTCGGCATCCCAGCGCCGATTATGAAATACCGACAGCACTTTGCCCGCCGCTGCGGCTTGGGCGATCAACGCATTCGCTTCAGCCAGAGTGGTAGTAAATGGCTTGTCGACCACCACGTGCTTGCCTGCCGCGAGCGCGGAGCTAGCCAGCGAATAATGTTTGTCATTGGGCGCGGCGATCACCACCAGATCAATTGCCGGGTCCGCAAACACTTGTGCGGCATCGGCAACGACTTGAGCCTCCGGCCAGTCCGCATGAACCTTGGCAGCATCACTGGACACCACCGTTGCAAGGCGCAAGCCAGGAATGCTGACGATCAATGGAGCATGGAAAGTTTTACCGGCATAGCCATAGCCGATCAGTGCGACATTAAGTCGATTCATGCGGTTTTCTCCTGAGTGTGAGACGGCACCAGCACCTGCAAGCCAGCGGGCTGATTTTGCCAAGCCGGATTGCGATCGGTGAACCAATGCTTGAAATTTGCAATATCGGCCACGAAAAATGGCTCAATGCGATTGATCTTGCTGTGATCTGCCACCAACAGCGCGTTGGCGCTACCACTGAGCATGGCACGTTTCACGGCCGCATCGTCGGCTTCGCTCGCAGTAACACCAAGGCGCTCATGCACGGCACAAGCACCCATAATCGCCCAGTCGGCGCGATACCCGGCAATCTGTTGTAGCGTGTCGCTGCCACTAAACAATCGCTGCCGTGCATCCCAGACACCACCCGCCAGAATCAAGCGGATATTGGTTTTATCGCCCAAGACCACGGCCACGTCCAGCGCGTGGGTGATCACGGTAAGTGGCATATCCGGCAACGCCTGCGCCACCGCCAAAACGCTCTGACCGGCGTCCAGCAGCAGAGTTTGATGCGGCAAGATATGGGCGACGGCGGCTTGCGCCAATTGCGTTTTGATCTGGGGCAGCACATCTGCGCGCTGCGTGCGGGCCATGCGCGGCACATCAAGGGACACCGCGCCGCCATGGGTCTTTTGCAGATAGCCCTGCTCATCCAGCGTGCGCAAATCGCGGCGAATGGTGTCGTCGGAAACCTGCAGGCGCAGCGCAAGATCGGCCACAGTGGCGCGCCCTGCTTCGGCCAGCCAATCGAGAATGCGTTGATGACGTTCTTCGGTAAACATGCAGGCAATAGTAAAACCCGGCATGTGGTTTTGCAAATTTATTCTGTTATTTGCGGTTTTGTGCGGAAAATACGCTATGCGAGGCAGCCAACTTATGCGGTAACGTCCGGCAGGCACCAGAGCAATTGCGCCTTCTCGTCTGTCCGACCGAACAATACGGCGTTCTGTGCGAAGCGCTCACCCCAAGCTCGCGCAATGACCTCGTCCACCCCGAGCACCAACACGGACGATTCGGCTGGCCATTGGCCATCATCAGCCTCGCCTACGCCCTCAAACAGCGTGAGCCCGGCAGCGCGGATGGCATCCAGCAGATTTTGGTGGAGAGCAAGATTCTCGTAGCGGCATAACGCTGCGGCAGACCACGGGTTGCAGGCAGAGATGAACATCCAGCTCGTGGCTGAGTGTTGGCGTAGAACGGTATCTAGATCGGAATGGCTTTGACCCACCCGCAACGTCAGCCCGAGGACCGGGACGACGTAACGGGTGGCGCGATAAGCGGCCTCAAAAGCCGCCGTCGCTGCAGATAACGTGGGCGCGGCCACGGTCATCGTCTTTATGAAATAACTGCGTGGCTTATTTGATGTGCGACTTGATCAGTTGCAGCATCTGGCCGAATACACGGGGTGTACCGCACAGCACATCGCCGCTTTGCAGGTAGTTTTCTTCACCGTTCAAGTCGGTAATCAGACCACCGGCTTCTTGCACCAGCAGCGAGCCAGCGGCGATATCGACCGTTTTCAGGCCAAACTCAAAGAAGCCGTCAAACTGGCCGCAAGCTACGTAGGCCAGATCCAGCGCGGCTGCGCCTGGACGGCGTACGCCAGCGGCTTTTTGGGCCATTTCACGGAAGATGCTCAGGTAGGCATCCAGGTGCTTGAAATCGGTGTACGGAAAGCCGGTGCCGACCAGCGCATCAGACAATTCACGCACCTTGGAAACGCGGATACGGCGGTCGTTACGGAACGCGCCTACGCCACGGGTAGC
This sequence comes from Silvimonas sp., assembly GCF_031291215.1. Classification (NCBI taxonomy): domain Bacteria; kingdom Pseudomonadati; phylum Pseudomonadota; class Betaproteobacteria; order Neisseriales; family Chitinibacteraceae; genus Silvimonas; species Silvimonas sp. The sequence goes on along the minus strand of NZ_JARLJK010000122.1, from coordinate 376,919 downwards.
GGTAAACATGTCGTTGCGATTGGGGTCATACACCACGGCCTGGGTGACCACGCCTTTGTGCGCCAGGGCGATGGAAACCGCGTATTGCGGAAAGCCGTGCAGAAAGTTGGTGGTGCCATCAAGCGGATCGATAATCCATTCGAATTCGGAATCACCGGACTGGCCCGACTCCTCTGCTAGAATAGCGTGCTTGGGGTAGGCTTCCAGGATGGTGTCGATGATGGCTTTTTCTGCCGCACGATCCACTTCCGACACAAAGTCGTTGTGACCTTTTTTCTCTGGCGTGATCAGATCGAGATTGTTTGAAGCGCGCTGGATAACGGAAGCGGCACGGCGGGCGGCACGAACGGCCGTATTGAGCATCGGATGCATGAACTTACCCCTGACATGAATTGAACAAGCTGACAGGAAACGCAAATTGCGCCTCAACGCCAAAAGCGCGAGGTGTGGCACGTAGCCCATGCATGACGATGCGAATTGTCACTAACCAAGTTGGGGACGCCTTGCGCGTTTCCCGGTCAGCTTGTAAAGATCGAAAATAAATATAGCCGCTATTGTACTGAATTTCCGGCCCTTTTGTCACAAGCCCTGTAAAAAGCATTTTATAAAGCCCGAATGACCCCATCCAACGACCTCCCCGCCGCCGGCCTTGCCGCCAACACCACGCTCGCACAATTTCGTGTGGTTTTGTCTCATACCTCGCATCCTGGCAACATTGGATCCGCCGCCCGCGCCATGAAAACCATGGGATTGCAGCATTTGTATCTGGTGAACCCAAAAGAGTTTCCATCGGATGTAGCCCGCTCGCTGGCCAGTAGCGCGGATGACTTGCTGAATCGCGCCATTGTTGTGAATAGCCTGGAAGAAGCGCTGGCTGGCACCACCCTGCAAGTGGCCATGACCGCGCGCCGCCGCGAGCTGGTACAACCGCTGCATACTCCGCGCCAGTTGGTACCGGAACTGGTCACCGAAGCCATCGGCGGCGGCACCATCGCACTGGTGTTTGGCAACGAAACCAATGGCATGACCATTGATGAGGTGCGCTTGTGTAACCGGCTGGTCACGATCCCCACCAATCCGGATTATTCCAGTCTGAACCTGGCGCAGGCCGTGCAGGTGCTGTGCTATGAATTGCGTGCCGCTCTCCTGGATGACGTGAGCCACCTGGCGGAAAAGCGCCAGCTACCCAGCCACGACTACATGGAACTGTTCTACAAACACTTGGAAGAAACGCTGATCACCATCGGCTTTTTGCGCACCAAAACGCCCAAACGTCTGATGCCACGCGTGCGCCGGATTGTGCAACGGGCGCAGCTGGATCAGGAAGAAGTGGATATGCTGCGCGGCGTATTACGAGCCGCCGTAGAATTTGAGCGGGTTACGCCACCCGCCCAAGCTACGCCAGAGGCAGACAAGCCGGAATAAATCGCCGCCGGTGCCAGTGCGAACCCCATTGGCACCTATTTCAGATAGCGCTCCCCGCCATAACCCGAAACGGCCATCAATACCCGCACCACGCCATGACTGACCCACGGCAGGAGCCGCTGGTACCACGGTGCTTTGCGCCAGTCTTTTAAATCGACTGGTAACGCCGCCGCCGAAATCATCACTTGAATATCGTCACCCAAAGCGCGGGCAAATTCGTCATCCCGCACAAAGACGTTGCCTTCACGTGCGAGCAAAAGGCTGAATGGATCAATATTGGATGAGCCCACCGTGGCCCAATGACGGTCGATTACTGCCACTTTGGCATGCATGAAACCGCTGGTGTACTCGTAGATTTCGATGCCCGCGTCAAGAAACAGCCGGTAGAACGCGCGGCTGGCGTATTGCAACAAGGCGTGATCCAGCTTTCCCTGCAGCAATAACACCACTTTCACGCCACGCGCAGCCGCGTTGATCAGAGCATGGCGAAAGCGATAGCCGGGTAAAAAATACGCGCTGGCAATGATGATTTCGTCTTTAGCTTCATCAATTGCGCTGAGATATTCGTGTTCGATTCCGTGGCGATTGCGCAAGTTATCGCGGATATCAAAACGCGCCAAAGCGCCGCCCGCGCCTTCCACCGGCAACTTGACGCGGCTGGGTTTGGCCCACTCTGGTTGCACTTGCACCCACGCCGTCTGCCGCCACATGCGATCGGCGGCCTCATGCATGACCGCCAGTAGCGGCCCGCGCACTTCTACCATGTAGTCGTAACGCGGTTCCGGGCCGGGCTGGCCGGTAAAATCAGAAAGGATATTGATACCACCGGCAAAGGCCACCATGCCGTCGATCACGGCCAGTTTCCGATGCATGCGGCGCAAACGCTGCCGATTCAACGACAGTGCTTTGACTTCAGGCCGAAAGAACAGCAATTGCACGCCCGCGTCGGCCAGTTTGAGTTTCCAGTCATCCGGAAACCGGCGCGCGCCAAATCCATCCAGCAGCATTTTGACTTCGACCCCGCGGTGCGCCGCCAGCATTAATGCTTCGCAAACTGCAATGCCGACGATATCGAGCTCAAACAAATAGCTTTCGAGAAAAATCTCGCGCTCAGCCCAAGAGATCGCCTCAATCAATTCCGGAAAGTAATCAGCGCCATTTTTGAGAAGCTTGATCCGGTTACCAGTCAGGTAGCCGTTCATGCCTAACCCCGCCGCAACACGGTATAGAGCGGCGCGTGGTCAGACATGTTGGACCAGGGGCGCCCGCCCAGGACATCTGCCACTTCAATACCAAACCCGCGCACATATACGCGATCAAGCGAGAGCACCGGCATGCGTACCGGAAAGCTGCGCGCCGGAGAACCATGCAAGGTTTCGAAGGCTTCGATGACATGCAGTTCGTTGCCCAGAAAGCGCGTGGCCTCGCGGCGCCAGTCATTGAAATCGCCCGCGATTACCAATGGCGCGTTTTTGGGGACTTCACGCTGGATCTGCTCGACCATGGACGTCAATTGCTTGCGCCGGTCCCGCGCCAGCAGATTCAAATGCACGCAGAACGCGTGCAAAGGGATGTTCCAGCCTGGAATATCCAGCACGCAATGCAACAGGCCGCGTTGTTCAAAACGATTGAGGGTAATGTCGTGATTACCCCAGCGCATGATCGGAAAGCGCGACAACAGTGCATTGCCGTGGTGCCCCAGCCGGTGAATGGCATTGCGGCCGTAGGCGGATGCCAGTTCATCACCGGCCAGGTATTCGTGCTGCGGCGTCGCTGGCCAATAGGTAAAGCGCTGCGCCCGCGTGCTGTGGGCGCCCTGCACTTCTTGCAGAAAAACCAGATCCGGTTCCAGCGTTTTGAGCGCCTGACGCACGTCATGCACCACCAGCCGCCGGTTCAGCGGCGAAAGGCCTTTGTGGATATTGTATGAGGCAACCTTGATGCGTCTTTCCATAAAATCAATGAGTTATCGTCATTATTTATTGCCTTGAAACCACCGTGAAATACACTAAATCTGGCTCAAACATCATCGATTTGTTGGCCAGCGCACTCCGCCGCTCTCAGGCGCCACTCATAGTTGTAGCGTAAGTCTACGACTCATTTCTGGAAATAACGTTTCAAATACGTGCGAGAGAACTTGTACCGGCTACGCAGCAGTTCGGTGTGCCAACGTCCGGATCGCCTCCGCGTTAGATGGAGAAAACACCAGTTCCGCTGCTTGCTGCCAATCCACCCACTGATAGCGGGTGTGTTCATCGGGAGCCAGCGTGACATCGAGTTCATGCGGCACTTGCAGACTGAACACGTGCTCGGTGTTGACGGTAACGCCGGGCGCATAACGATGGCGCCACACTTCGTAGATTTCGTATTCGGTACTGAAGTGCCAGTCGCTCAAACCGTAGCGGGCGGTATCCAGGCCCGTTTCTTCCATCACTTCGCGCTGCGCGGTGACTGGCAAGGCTTCGTCGGCTTCGCGGCTGCCGGTAACGGATTGCCAGGCATTGGCGAAATCCTTGCGCTCCAGCAGCAGCACCTTGAGGTCCGGCGTGTGGATGACCACGAGAACGGAGATCGGTTGTTTGTATGTCATCGCCGCATTATACAATGCGGCCTTGATGCTTCTCTTTCCTTTGTCATAGCCCATGACCACATCTCCACTCGATTCGCTGCGCGCGCAGTTTCCCCTGCTGCAGGCCAATCCTGAACTGGTTTATCTGGATAACGCCGCGACCACGCAAAAGCCGCTGGCCATGCTGGATGCCGAGCGCCGTTTCTACGAAACAATGAACGCCAATGTGCATCGCGGCGGGCATCGGCTGGGTCATGCCGCGACTGAGGCCTATGAGGCGGCGCGCATCACCGTGGCTCGGTTTATCAACGCGGCCAGCGCAGGCGAGATCGTGTTCACGCGGGGCGCGACCGAGGCGATCAACCTGGTGGCGTATAGCTGGGGTGGCAGCACCCTCAAGCCTGGCGACGAGATATTGCTGTCCACGCTGGAGCATCACGCCAATATCGTGCCGTGGCAGTTGATCGCACAAACCACCGGTGCGGTGATCCGGGCAATTCCGTTGCTGGACGATGGCCAGATTGATATGGCGGCGTATCAGGCGCTGCTGTCACCACGTACGCGGTTGGTGGGTATTAGCCAGATGTCCAACGCGCTGGGCGTTTGCCCGCCGCTGGCGCAGATCATCCCCACCGCCCACGCTGTGGGCGCGAGTGTACTGGTAGATGGCGCGCAAGCCATCGCTCACCAAGAGATTGACGTCCAGGCGCTCGGCGCGGACTTCTACGTGTTCTCGGGCCACAAGGTCTTTGGCCCGACCGGCATTGGTGTGTTGTGGGCGCGCGCAGATATTCTGGAGCAGATGCCACCATGGCAAGGCGGTGGCGAGATGATCGAACGGGTGTCGTTTGCGGGCACCACCTTTGCGCCCGCACCACGCCGCTTTGAGGCCGGTACGCCCGCCTTCGCCCAGACCATCGCGCTGGCCGCCGCGCTGGACTGGCTAAGGGGCCAGGATCGCCCAGCTATTGCCGTGCACGAATCGGCGCTTTATCGGCAACTGGCAGCCGGAATCGATCAAATCAATGGAGTGCGGATACTTGGCACAGCAACAGGCAAAGGCCCGATTGCCTCGCTGGTGTTTAGCCACGCGCATCCGTATGACGTGGCGCAGTTTCTGGATGAACGCGATATCGCCGTGCGCGTGGGCAATCATTGCGCAGGGCCACTGATGCAGTCATTGGGCTTGAACAATGGCACGTTGCGGATATCGATAGCGGCTTACAACACCGCCGCCCAGATTGATTTGTTACTGAGCACACTGAACGAAACACTGGAGTTGCTGGCATGAGCGACTGGCCTGAACTCCCTGCAGCGCTTGCGCTTTCCGCGCTAACCGAACGCCTGCAAGCGGCCCAAGGCTGGGAAAACAAAAACCGGCTGTTGGTGCAACTGGCCCGCGAGCTACCAGCCATGCCCACCGAATTAAAAGTTGATGAAAACCGTGTTAGTGGTTGTGAAGCGCACGTGTGGCTACTCACGCGCTGGCACGAAGGCCGTTTACAGATGTGGGCAGATAGCGATTCACGCATCGTGAAAGGGTTACTGGCGCTGGTTTGGGCGGCGTATCAGGGCTTGAGCAGAGAAGAAATTGCCAACCAGGATTTCGGCGCGCTGTTGCAGGAACTGGGTTTGCAGCGGTTTCTTTCCAGTTCTCGCGCCAGCGGGCTGAACGCCATGGTGCAGGTGATTCGTAACGCTTGAGTTGCCTGGTGGATTGCCAAGGCGAATCAACCCTACTTGATGCACGTCGTAGGGTGGATTCGGAGCAAAGCGACAATCCACCAGTCGGCAACTCAATGCATCTTGATCGGGGCCAGCACCAGCAGTGTGCCGTTGCGATCTTCGGTGATCCAGATCGTCCCTTCCCGATCAACTTTGATATCGGTTGGCGCGCCCATTGGGTGTTTACCCGGCGTGTCAGCCCAATCAGAGATCAACTCCTGATAGTCGCCTTGCGGCATGCCGTCTTTGCCAAAGCGATAAGCCACTAGCCGGTGCCCGTTATTGCGGTAGCCATGCCAGCCCATGATCAAACTGCCACGCCACGTGGCCAATGCGCCCGGTGCATCGTAAAAGGCCATGCCTAGCGGCGCAGCATGCCCGGGAATCAATCGCACGGGTTTGCTGAGCTTGCTGCAGTCGGCTTTGGCGAATTCCGGTGCGGCGACATTGTTATCGTAGCAATACGGCCAGCCATAATGGCCGCCCTGCTGGATCAGATTCAGCTCTTCGTGCGGCAGGTTTTCATCGTTGGTCATGCCCGGAATTTTGCGATTGATGTAATCGCGGCTGTTTTCGGCCTGCCACAACGCACCGGTATCCGGGTTGATTGCCAGCGCCATGGAATTGCGCAGCCCGCGTGCATACAACTCGCCCTGCCATTGGCCGTCTTTCTGCGTGTAATGCCAGATGGAGGCACGGGGATTCGGGGTTTCCATATCCTTGCACGACTGCAATACCGGCTTGCTGGCGTCAATCTGGCCTTCGCAGTTATCGGTGGCCGAACCGAAGTTCACAAACAACGAACCATCTTTGGCAAACACGAAGGTCTTGATCGGATGACGGCCATCGCCGGGCAAGTTATCCAGCACCGTGGTCAGCTTGGGATTGGCGTCGGCGGGATTAAAACGACTGATCCGGTTGTCTTCCCCCAGATAAACCTGACCATCCGGCCCCAGTTGCAAGCCATGCGGGCGATTCAAGCCGCTCAGTAGTGTGATCCGGTCAAAACCGCCCTGCTTGCGTACCAAGCGGAACAACTGGCCTTTACCAGCACCCCAGCCGCCCATATCGGTGATGAGCACCGAACCATCGGCCATTGGCAACACGCCACGCGGCATCGGCATGCCAGTGGCAGCCAGGCCAACGCAGAAACCGGGAGCGGTTTTCAGCGGCAGGCGCGGGAAACCTTCGCAAGTGCCATCAATGGCATACGCAGTCCCTTCCACCGCCGCAGTTGCCGCGCCGCTTAGCAACATGCCTGTTAACAGACCGGCCAATGCTAGTGCCCGTCCACCCATTGCCGACTTCATGATTTTCATTGCCTGCTACCTTCGCGCTTGAATGACCGGATCATCTTAGTGCCAGCCGCGCGCCACTGCACACAACCGGGCCATATCGGCAAAAACAAAGAACCCGGAGAAAGTTTCTCTCCGGGTTCCGTCTAGTTGAGGTCGATTTTCAACCCCGTCGACAGTCAATCGTTAAAACGCACTGCCGCGTTTTTCCAGTTTGCAGTCGTAAGTCAGGATCACTTCGCCCTCTTCATCCACGCTCTCCAGCTTGACCGAGAATCCCCACAGCCGGGCGATGTGTTTGAGGACTTCGTGCACGCTATTGGCCAGCGGCCGGCGTTGATACTGGTAATGGCGCAAGGTCAGCGAGCGATCACCGCGCGTGTTGACGTTGTACACCTGGATATTGGGCTCGCGATAAGCCAGGTTGTACTGCGCCGCCAGCATGGTGCGGATTTCCGCATACCCGGCATCGTCGTGGATGGCCGAGACTTTCAGCGTGGCGTTTTCGTCGTCATCCAGAATGGCAAACAGGCGGAAATCGCGGATCAGTTTGGGCGATAGATACTGCGCCACAAAGCTCTCATCCTTGAAGTTGCGCATGGCAAAGTCCAGCGTTTTGCGCCAGTCCGTGCCCGCCATATCCGGGAACCAGCGGCGATCTTCTTCGGTGGGTTCCTGGCAGATGCGCTGGATATCGCGATACATGGCAAAACCCAACGCATACGGGTTGATGCCGTTGAAATACGGGCTGTCCACGCCTGGCTGCATGATCACGTTGGTGTGGCTGTGCAGAAATTCGAACATGGCCGAATCGGTAATCGAGCCGTTGTCGTACAACTTGTTCATCAGCGTGTAATGCCAGAACGTGGCCCAACCTTCGTTCATGACCTGAGTTTGCCGCTGCGGATAAAAATACTGCGCCACCTTGCGGATAATGCGGACAATCTCGCGCTGCCACGGCTCCAGTAGCGGCGCGAATTTCTCGACAAAATACAGCAGATTCTCTTGCGGCTCTGCCGGAAAGCGCGATGGCGCTTCGGCGTGTTCTTCTTCAGCACGGCGCGGCAAGGTGCGCCAGATGTCGTTGATTTGCGATTGCTGGTATTGATCACGCTCCGCCACGCGGGCCAGTTCTTTTTCCAGCGACAGTTTTTGCGGACGCTTGTAGCGATCCACACCGTAGTTCATCAGCGCGTGGCAGGAATCCAGCAGTTCTTCGACTTTGTCTTCACCGTGGCGCGCTTCGCATTCGGCAATATAGCGTTTGGCAAAGACCAGGTAATCGATAATGGCATCGGCCTCGGTCCAGGTCCGAAACAGATAATTGCCTTTGAAGAACGAGTTGTGCCCAAAGCTGGCGTGGGCAATCACCAGCGCCTGCATGGTCATGGTGTTTTCTTCCATGAGGTAGGCAATGCAGGGGTTGGAGTTGATCACAATCTCGTACGCCAGCCCCATCATGCCGCGCTGGTAATGCTTGTTGGTGGAGAGAAACTGCTTGCCGAAGCTCCAGTGGTTGTACATCACCGGCATACCCACCGAGGCATACGCATCCATCATTTGCTCGGCAGAGATAATCTCCAGTTGGTTGGGATAGGTATCCAGCCCGAACTCGGCGGCGATGCGGGTGATTTCCTTGTAATACTTTTCGATCAGTTCAAAGGTCCATTCCGAACCGGTGGACAGCGGCTCGCGGGCGGGCGGTGAGGCCTCTAGCTCGCTGCGGCTTTTGCGACTGCGGGTAGTCGTCATGATGGTGAATCCTCTGCCGTTGCACTGGCCGGTCAGGCCACCGCTTTTTCCGGATGCTTGCGAAAGAGATCCCGGAACACGGGCCAGATCTCCGACGCATCCCTGATTCGACGCATGGCAAATTCTTTATGCGTCTGGGCCACCATTTCATATTCGTACCAGAGGTTCTGCGGCTCCCCTTCGGTTATTTCGACATAGGCGTAGTACTGCAGCAGCGGCAGCAAGGTATTTACCAGCAGTTCGCGACACTGGGGTGAGTCGGAATCCCAGTTATCGCCATCCGAGGCCTGCGCCACGTAGATATTCCAGTCTGATGACGGATAACGCGCCTCGATAATCTGCCGCGTGAGTTTGAGCGCGCTGGACACCACCGTGCCACCGGTATCGCGGGCGTGGAAAAACTCATCCTCGTTAACCTCATACGCCTGCGTGTGATGGCGAATGAACACCACCTCAATCTTCTCGTAAATGCGCGTCAGGAACAGATACAGGAGGATGAAGAACCGCTTGGCGATATCCTTTTTGTTTTCATCCATTGAGCCCGAAACATCCATCACGCAGAACATCACCGCTTGCGTAGTCGGCATCGGGATGCGCGTGCGGTTGGAGTATTTAAGGTCGAACGGATCAATAAACGGAATCGCCGCTACCCGCGCCTTGAGCAAATGGATTTTCTCCAGCGCGGCTTTCACCACCGGATCGTGCTCACCACGCGTTTCCAGCAACTGGTCGAGGTCTTCTTGCGCTTCATTCAGCTCGCGCATCGGCTCGGCGGATAACGCAATCCGGCGCCCGAGCGCGCTGCGCAAGCTACGCAACACGTGAATATTGGTCGGCGTGCCGTCGCTGGTGAACCCGGCGCGGACCGATTTGAAGGTGATGGTTTGTGTGAGTTGGCGCTTGATCAGATTGGGTAGTTCGAGTTCATCAAAAAAGAAATTGAGAAACTCCTCGCGCGACAGATCAAAAACGAAGTCGTCCTCGCCACCGCCGCCCTGCCCGGAACCACCGCTGCCACCTCCCCCGCCAGATTCGGGTCGGCTGATCTGATCGCCGCGCAGATACTCTTTATTACCGGGAAAAACCCGCTCCCACACGCCACCAGCGGCGTGACCCAGCGTGGGTTCGTTGACGTCCCGAACGGGGATGGACACTTTCTCCCCGCGTTCGATATCGGTAATGGACCGATCCTTGACCGAGCGGGCCACCGCATCGCGAATCTGGGTTTTGAACCGTTTAAGAAAACGCTCCCTGTTGACTGCCGATTTGTTCTTGCCGTTCAAACGCCGGTCTATCAGATGATGCATAACGCCCCCGAGCGGGATTAACCCTTGCCGGAAACGCCAGCGCGCTATTACTCGGCGCTGGTGCTCCCGGCCACCTCATCGATCTGCCTCGTCACGACGATTTGCGCACTCGCAGATACCATTCGCACAAGAGGCGCACCTGTTTGGGTGTGTAGCCCTTGGTGACCATGCGGTTCACAAAGTCCTCGTGTTTCTTCTGGTCTTCCGCGCTGGCTTTGGCGTTAAACGAAATCACCGGCAACAATTCTTCCGTGTTGGAGAACATCTTCTTTTCGATCACCGTGCGCAGCTTTTCATAGCTGGTCCACGCCGGGTTTTTGCCGGCGTTGCTGGCCCGCGCGCGCAGTACAAAGTTGACGATCTCGTTGCGGAAGTCTTTCGGGTTGGAGATCCCGGCCGGTTTCTCGATTTTCTCCAGTTCATTGTTGAGCGAGTTGCGATCAAAGCTCTCGCCAGTATCCGGATCGCGGTATTCCTGATCCTGAATCCAGTAATCGGCAAAGGTCACGTAGCGATCAAAAATGTTCTGACCATATTCAGAGTAACTCTCCAGGTAAGCGGTCTGGATTTCCTTGCCGATAAACTCGACATACTTCGGCGCCAGGAACTCCTTGATATAGGCGATGTAGCGTTGTTCCTGCTCTTGCGCGAACTGCTCGCGCTCTACTTGCTGCTCCAGCACGTACAACAAATGCACGGGGTTGGCTGCCACTTCCTGGTGATCAAAGTTGAATACGCGCGAGAGAATCTTGAAGGCAAAGCGCGTCGACAACCCACTCATGCCTTCATCCACGCCAGCAAAGTCGCGGTATTCCTGCATGGATTTGGCTTTCGGGTCGACGTCTTTCAGGTTCTCGCCGTCATACACCAGCATCTTGGAATACAGACTGGAGTTTTCCGGCTCCTTGAGTCGTGACAGCACCGCAAACTGCGACATCATCTTGAGCGTACCTGGCGCGCATGGCGCGGCCGAGAGAGATGAATTACGCAGTAGCTTGTCGTAGATGCGCGTTTCTTCCGACACCCGCAGGCAGTACGGCACTTTGACGATGTAGATCCGGTCGAGGAAGGCCTCGTTGTTCTTGTTGTTGCGGAACTGCTTCCACTCCGATTCGTTGGAGTGAGCCAGAATCACCCCTTCAAACGGAATCGCCCCAAAACCTTCCGTACCCTTGAAGTTACCTTCCTGGGTAGCCGTCAGCAACGGGTGCAACACCTTGATCGGTGCTTTGAACATTTCCACAAACTCAAGCAAGCCTTGATTGGCCAGGCACAGACCGCCGGAATACGAATACGCATCCGGGTCATCCTGGGCGTATTTTTCCAGCTTGCGGATATCCACCTTGCCCACCAGCGAGGAGATATCCTGGTTGTTTTCATCGCCCGGTTCGGTCTTGGAAATCGCAATCTGCCGCAGTACCGAAGGATGACGTTTCACCACGCGGAACTGGTTGATATCGCCATTGAACTCATGCAACCGCTTCACCGCCCATGGGCTAGGGATCGTCTTGAGGTAGCGATCCGGAATGCCATATTGTTCCTTGAGGATTTCGCCATCCTCATCGGCATTGAACAAGCCCAGCGGCGACTCGTTTACCGGCGAGCCTTTCAGGCAATAGAACGGCACGCGCTCCATCAGCTCTTTGAGCTTTTCAGCAATGGATGACTTACCGCCGCCCACTGGCCCCAACAGATAAAGAATCTGTTTCTTTTCTTCCAGCCCCTGCGCGGCGTGGCGGAAATATGCCACCACCTGTTCGATGACTTCTTCCATGCCATAGAACTCGCGAAACGCCGGGTACAGCCGCATTACCTTGTTCTGAAAGATGCGCGACGCTCGCGAATCCAGGCGGGTATCGACCATCTCCGGCTCGCCAATCGCCATCAACATGCGTTCGGCAGCGGTCGCATAAACCGAGCGATCCTGCCGGCACAACTCCAGATATTCCTTTAGCGTGAGTTCTTCTTCGCGGGTGCGCTCGTATCTCGAGGCATAGTGATTGAACACGTCCATGACGCATCTCCAGCTTCGGTGGATTGGGATACGGCTGCCACGCGTCGCCAGGTGGGGTTTGAAACGGGTAGTCAAAGCAGCAAGGGGCGGCGCTGGACAACGAGGTGGCATCGCGCCCCCTCGCTTTTTGTTATAGACGAGGCTTACCGCAGATGAGTTCAGAATATCGCGAAGAATGTAACAGTAATTACAAGAAAAGCGCTTGCCGGTGCTGCAGTGCGCCGAAGCGCTTGAATTGGCGGGAGATTACCCGCCAGAAAGGAGAAATCGAGTACGTGGATGGCGCAGAAAATGACTGTGCGAAAAAGCAACAAGCGCAAATCAATCCGCGCCCAGTTCCTTGTCAACCATTTGCGCGCTGTAGAACGTCACGCGATTACGCCCGGCCCGTTTGGACGAATACAAGGCAAGATCGGCCTGGGCTTTTACGCGATCAACCTTGGGTGTGCCCGGTTCGTAAACTGCCACGCCCAGGCTACCTGTGACGGCAATCGGCACCTCGTCGTAGCTGATCGGGCTTTCGGCAATGGCGCGCCGAATGCGCTCGGCTGCGGCAATAGCGCCGTCCCGACCCGTTTGCGGCAGCATTAGCAAGAACTCTTCACCACCGTAGCGTCCGAACACGTCGGTATCGCGTAGCACCCGGCGAATGCGCTCTACCACCTCGCGCAGCACTTCATCGCCGCCAAGGTGGCCGTGGGTGTCGTTGATCTGTTTGAAATGATCCAGGTCCAGCAAGATCACGCTGAAGGTTTCAGCCTGATAACGCTCGACCCTGGCGATTTCATCCACCAACCGCGCTTCAGTAAAGCGGCGGTTGTAAACGCCGGTCAAACCATCGCGACTGGAGCTTTCTTCGAGCTTGGCCATCGCCTGCTTCAGCATGCTTTGGTAAACCGCCGCATCAGTCACATCCGAAACCGTGACCGCTACGGCGCTGACTTCGCCTGTGGCTTCACGTACCGGCATGAACGTGCAGTTTTGCTGCATGAAATCAATGCCGCCAGTAATTGGCCGGTTGTGCCGGAACGGAAACAGCCAGGGGCGCTGCTCCCATGAGGTGAAGGCAAAGTTGTGCAGCGTGAATACACCATCGACCTTTTTGGCCAGCCACTTTTGCGGCAGGTCCGGGAACAGTTCAAACAGATTCTGCCCAATCGCGGCCTCGGCGCTCACGCCGCTGTGGTCTGCCATAAAGCGATTCCACAGTAAAACCCGGTACTGCTTGTCCACCGCGAAAATGCCAACACCGACTTCACTGATAATGAAATTGCGCAACGTCTCCAGCATTAGATGCTTTCCATGAACGCATCCAGCGCCTTTTTCAGTTGGGTGATGGATTCTTCCGGCATCAGCGTGAGCAAATGGCAGGTGAAATCGCGAATTTCCAGGGTGAAGCGCACCTGAATCAGCAAGGCGCAATCCCACGTCAATTGCTCGGGGTTAATCAGTCGGTCAACCTCGGCGTTTTCGGCAATCAGCGTAGGTGGCGAATATGAAAGTGGCGACAACAGTAGATCGGCAATGCCGTTCAAACATGCGCCGACCAGCACATTGCCGACATCAAGCAGCAACTCACGTTCGGTGGAGGCGCCGATCTCGTCTTCGTAGCCCATGAGATCAGCCAGGTTGCGACAGCCACGCTCGTCGTAGATCACCACGGCTTCGCCACGCAACATGCCGCTGAAAGACTGGCGCACTGCGGTAACGGCCAGCTCACGCCCGACGGTGTTAGCAATGGTTTCGGAGATATTGCTCGCATCCGCAAGGCAAATCCCCGGCACCGACAAATGCACAAACCCGCCCATGATTTGTGCCAGCAAAGCTCCCGCCCTGCCCATGGCGATGTTGGTTACTTCCTGCAGCGCATCGCGCTGGTCTTCGTTCAAAGCAATCGCAGTCATAGGTTGATCCCGTACTCGCGCAGAACAGCCTCAATGCTAACCGGATCGACAGGCTTTTTCACGAAAGCAGCCGCGCCCAGCGCCCGTACACGCTCGCGAGCGAGGGTCTGTACGTCGGCGGTAACGACGATCACGAAAGAGTTCAGGCCTTCTTTCTGCAGCGTTTCCAGGACGCCATAACCATCCAGATCTGGCATGGTCAGGTCAAGAAACATCACATCAGCCTTTCCATTTCTGTAAGCTTCAAGCGCTTCGAGACCATTGCTGGCCTGGGTGATTTCCACATCCCATTGCGGCGGCAACGCTTTGATCAGCATTTTGCGTGCGATAGTGGAATCGTCGACAACGAGGATCGGCGTGGGCATGCTGGGTTTTGACCTATTCAACGATGCTAAAGGCATAAGCTGACAGATTTTAGTTCAGTTACGTTGCACTGAATAGTCTGTCAAAGGACTATATGACTAAATAGCAGCAGTGAAACCAGGCGCCAGATACCAAACGACACAAATAACAATCCTGCCACAAGCCTGACCAAAGGCTTGCGCAACAGAAGGTTTGCACGCCCCGCCGCCTGGCCAATCAACAACAGGTTTGGCAGTGTTCCCAGCCCAAAGGCAAGCATTATCAGGGCCCCTCGAACGACACTGCCGCTAGCCAAAGCTGACAAGCTTGCGGTGTAGACCAAGCCGCAAGGCAACCAGCCCCATAGGCCACCGATAATAAACGTGTCTCGCCAGTGCCTGACAGGCAAGCGACGCGCCAGTAAGGGCTGAATTTTTCGCCAGACGGGCCGACCAACGGTTTCCAGCCGAGTCACCCAGGTCGACCATCCAGCCAGATACAAGCCCACCGCAATCAATAGCAGGTTGGCCAGTACAAACAGGACTACCTTGATCGACTGCAGCGAAACAAGCGCCGGCAACGAACCAATGGCACCAACCAAAGCCCCGATCAGCGCGTAACCGCCAATCCGGCCCAGATTAAAACCGAGGTGATAACGCAAGCGCGGACCTGGCGGCAACTGCAGGCTGAATGCAGCAACCACCCCGCCGCACATACCAAAGCAGTGACCACCGCCCAGCAGGCCGGCCACGAAAAAAGCAAGAAGGTCAAAATCGTGCAAATCAGAACCCTGGCAAAGAAAACAATCTGCGGCGGCCTCAAGGCCAGCCGCCACGGCGCGTTGCACGCCGCATGCCGGTCTGAGCTTACCTTAAACCAGGCGCGAATAGCTCGCTGCGGTGGTCTTCTCGCGCAGATGACGGTCGAACACCATCGCAATGGAACGGATCAGCATGCGTCCTTTAGGCGTGACCTCAATGCCCTCTTCGCTCAACTGCAACAAGCCGTCCTGCTCCATCTGTGACAGCCGCCCCATTTCGGGGGCGAAGTAGGTTTTGAAATCCAGTAACCAGGCGGTTTCAATCTGTCCAAAATTGAGGTTAAAGCGACACATTAATCCGTGAATTACCGAACGGCGCAGCAAGTCATCCATATTCAAAATATACCCGCGCTCAATTGGCAATTGATTACGATCGAGCATCTCGTAATACTCATCGATATTTTTTGAATTCTGAAAATACCCGGCCCCAACCTTACCAATTCCGGATACACCAAATGCCAGCAAATCAGATTCCGCGTAAGTTGAATAACCCTGGAAATTACGCTGCAAAGTACCACGGCGCTGGGCAATGGAAAGATCATCATCCGGCAATGCAAAGTGATCCATGCCGATATAAACGTAACCAGCGGCAGTCAATTTGTCGATGGCTGCATGCAGTATATCCAGCTTGGCCGATGAGTCGGGCAATGCGGCCGTATCAATGCGTCGTTGCGGCTTGAAGCGCTCAGGCAAATGGGCGTAATTATAAAGCGCAATGCGGTCTGGATGGATGTCCAGCACCCGGTCGATGGTTTGCATGACACTAGCTACAGACTGGAACGGCAGGCCATAGATCAAGTCGATACTGACTGAACGAAACCCGGAAGCGCGCGCGGCGTCAATCACCTTGCGGGTCTGCTCTTCACTCTGAATCCGGTTAACGGCGCGCTGCACTTTCTCGTCAAAGTCCTGAACGCCAACACTCACCCGGTTAAAACCCGTTTCAGCCAGCAACGCTATTTTTGATAATTCAAGTTTGCGCGGATCAATTTCGATTGAATATTCGCCATCCGTCAGAATGTCGAAATTATCATTAATTGCGCGCATTAAAGTGGCTAGTTGGGTTTCCGGCAAAAAAGTCGGTGTACCACCCCCAAAGTGGATCTGGCCAACCTTCATTCGGTATGGCAATATATTTACGTGAAGCTGTATTTCTTTTTGTAGATACTCTGTATATTTAACTGCCTGCGATTCATCTTTGGTAATCACTTTATTGCAAGCGCAGTAATAGCAAATCGTATTGCAAAACGGCAGATGAAAATATAAAGAAGCAGGCTTGTCCGCCTCACCTACACGCGAATGCAACAGCATCTCGCGATAATCGGCAGTTTCAAGCTCGGCAAATCGGTCTGCGGTGGGATAAGACGTGTAGCGAGGGCCTTTGCCATCGTAGCGCTCGACAAGAGATCGATCGAATTCGACCTGCTGGATCAACGGTGTTGTATGCATTTGTCCTACCCCTAAAACACAGGGTAAAGATTTTGCCTACATCTGGGACATAGTTACTTGATCCAAATCAATACGACTCGCATGATGCTAGCATCTACTGCGAGGATACGTGACCTGGCTCAATAAGCGGCACAGAATTCGATGAAGCGGCACACAGGATTGTGTAAGGGTGCCGCTGCAATGGCGTAAAAATTTCAAGTCATAGTGGAACAACATCATGCTGTCACCAATTCAGTTACGCGAAACCGGCCTCAAGCAACTGCGGCACGCCTGCTCAAATTGCAGTTTGCGTGAACTGTGTCTGCCCATTGGCTTGTCGCCCGAAGAAATGCGACAAGTTGATCAATTGGTCAGCCAGGGCCGCCCCATCAAGCGCGGCGAAGCACTCTACCGTGCCGGTGAGCCGTTCCATGCACTCTATGCAGTGCGCCTCGGCTTCTTCAAAACCAGCATCGTTTCTGAAGATGGTCGCGAACAAGTGACCGGTTTTCACATGAATGGTGAGTTGATGGGCATGGATGCAATCAGCACCGACCATCACACTTGTGACGCAGTTGCGTTGGAAGATAGCGAAGTATGCGAACTGCCCTTTGCTGAAATCGAATCCATGTCGCGCCGTATTCCCAACCTGCAACGCCATCTTTACAAGATGATGAGCCGCGAAATCGTCCGCGATCATGGCGTAATGCTGCTGTTGGGCAATATGAAGGCAGAGGAACGGATTGCTGCGTTCTTGCTCAATCTCTCGCAGCGCTTTGCCTTACGTGGCTATTCGCACAGCAGCTTTCATCTGCGCATGACGCGCGAAGAAATCGGCAGCTACCTCGGCCTGAAGCTGGAAACGGTAAGCAGAACCTTATCGCGCTTCCAGGACAATGGTCTGATTCGAGTACAGAACAGGCTCATCGAACTGAAAGACACCGAAGGCTTGAAACAATTGATGAACAACTGTCAAAGCAATTGACTGCCTGATTCCAATGCTCACGCAAGTTTGCCTGGTTGCCCCAGCGGCGCTCGCATCCTCCATCCTTGGCCGCCTGGCGCGATCAGGATTGGGGGTGCCGGTATTTCCGGCAGAAACTCCAACTGCTTTGCCGCCTGCACCCACCCCCGACAGCACGTTGGTGTTGGTGAACCCGCAAGGGCTCGCGGAATATCTGGCATGGAAAAGCCAAGCCGATGCACAGGGCTGGCATCTGCTGGATATAGCCGGCAACTTGCAAAACCCCCTCGGGCAAATCTACGGCTGGATGCTCGCTGTCGGTGCAAAGCACAGTGACCTTGCAATAGCCGAACCCATCATTGCAGCGTTGTCGCCAGCCCTGCCCAACGCATGGCTTCACGCAGGCGGCCCCGGGGCTGGCGCGTTTTTGCAGACCGCAAGCGGTGCCTGCCTAATGCAGTCTGGAGAGGTCTGGTTGTGGTTACAGCGCGCGTTGCAGCAACCCGGCAGCACGCCGTTTGATCTGCAGTCTTGGCAATACCTGGTTCACGGCGGTTTTGAGAAGCTGCAGCGAGAGGCGCGGGATTACCTGGCCCTCGACACCGAGCCGTTCACTCCATGGCACGCCGCGCAAAGTGGCCTCTTGCTCCAAGGTAGCTCTAATGCACTGGCGAGGGAGCTAGCACAGTGGCTGCTGATACTCCCAGTCGTCCCAAGCCCGTCCGCCGCAACCGCGTCCTGACACTTCAACAGCACAAGGCTAAGCCAGTATCGGTGGTGCGTTGGCAAAAAAAATGGCCCTCGTCAGAGGGCCATAATCGCAATCGGCAGATATGCGCTTTGAAACGTTAAAACATTTGCTCAAGCAGCTTTGCGACGACCGTTCGCCGCAGGCGCTGCTTTAGTCACATTCTGTACTACAGTGGCAACCCACTCTTCGCTCTGCTTGCGCGCAGCGGCTACTGTTGTGCCATAAGCGTCCAGCGAAGCCGCTACGCCATTGCGCAACACTTTGATGCCTTCGGCACCGGCGGGCGCTTGATCAGCGAATGCGTCAAATCCGGAAAGCACCTCATCGCCAGATTTTTTGACTTGCTGTTCGACCAATTCGCTCAAGGCCTGTTGGGTTGCTTGCGCAATGCCAATGGATTCACGCCATGCGGCAGTGGCTTTTTCAATTAGCGGCTCGACCAGGCCACGCTGTAATGCCAAAGCACCTTGCACATCTTTGGTCTGCGAGAAGGCTTTGATCGCCTCAACGTTATCGGCAGCCACAGTCTTGGCAAAGCCCAGCTGCACGCCCCACAAACGCTCCGCACCGGCCAGAAAGGTCTGTGCGTAATTCAAGGACCGCTCGATCCCGACTTGTTGAGCGCGGGAAAACTCTTCGGCAAAACGGTTGGAACCAAACGTCATGATCTTTCCTTTAGGATTTGTGCAACGCAACATCTGGAAGCATTGTGGCAGAACGCCGATACATGTCAATGCAATATTTGTGCGGCGCACAAAATAATCTTCAGACGAAAAAAAACGACCCTCAGGTCGTTTTTTTAATCCGGTGGCTGAACCACCAACTCACGCGCGGGGAGACTCCCCATTACGCCTTGGTATCTACCGCGTTGCCCAGATTAGTCGGGTTGTTATATTGCGGCACCGGCGGTAATGCCTGCAGCAAGCTCAGCGCTGCCGAGGCCTGCGCGTCGTTGGCTTTTTTCATTACCCCGACGCCAACAGCCACGTTGGTCGCTGCGGGTTGCAGAACCAGAGAATTAAGCAAGCTGCTTGCCGTTGATGCAGAAGATGCGGAATCCATAAAACACTCCCATTGATATCAACAACATAACGTAACTTTGGCCACCGGGCAAGCCAGAGGGATCCCACACGCGCACTCCTCGGGGCATGCCTGGCACGGCGAGGGGTGATAGAATCGGCGCTATGAATACCCCTGCATTTATCCATCTCCGCCTGCACTCCGAATTCTCTGTAACCGACGGCATCGTGCGCATTGACGACGCGGTAAGTCATGCCAAAGCGTTAGGCATGCCCGCTGTTGCCGTATCGGATCTGATGAACCTGTTTGGCATGGTCAAGTTGTATAAGTCCTGCCGCAGCGCCGGTCTCAAGCCCATTGTGGCGCTGGATACATGGATCGAAAACGAAGAAGACCGCGACAAACCGACCCGCGTGCTGTTCGTTGCGCGCGATCGCGGTGGTTACGGGCGCTTGTGCGAGTTGCTGACGCGGGCCTATCTGGAAAACCAGTATCGCGGACGGGCTGAGCTTAAAAAAGCGTGGCTGGATGAAGGCGACAACAGCGGTTTGCTGTGTCTGTCTGGCGCCCATCAGGGCGAAATCGGCCAAGCCTTGCTGAATGGCAATCTGGAAGGTGCCAGAGAGTTGGCGCAATGGTGGCACGCTCGCTTTCCAAATGCGTTTTACCTGGAACTGCAACGCACTGGCAAGCCAGAGTGCGAAGTCTCCGTGCAAGGCCATCTTGATCTGGCCTCCGAACTGGATTTGCCCGTCGTCGCCACCCATGCCATCCAGTTTATGGCACCGGACGATTTCAAGGCGCACGAAGCCCGGACTTGTATTGCGGAAGGCTACGTCGTCTCGGACAAACGCCGCCCGCGTAATTTTACTGAAGAACAGTATTTCAAGACACCTGCCCAAATGCAGGAGTTATTCAGCGATATTCCGGAAGCGCTGGCCAACACCATTACCATCGCTCAGCGCTGCAACATCAATATCGTGCTGGGCAAAAATTTCTTGCCGCTGTTCCCTACTCCGGAAGGCATGACGCTGGATGACTTCCTGGTGCATCAGGCCAAAGAAGGCCTGGAGATGCGACTGGCGCAGCTGTATCCGGATCAGGCCCAGCGCGATGCCGAACGCCCGCGTTACCAGGAACGGCTGAAGTTTGAGACCGATACCATCATCCAGATGGGTTTTCCGGGCTACTTCCTGATCGTGGCCGACTTTATTATCTGGGCCAAGCAAAACGGCTGCCCGGTGGGGCCAGGCCGGGGTTCGGGCGCGGGTTCATTGGTGGCGTATTCGCTGGGTATTACGGACATCGATCCCACCGCCTACGCCCTGCTGTTCGAGCGGTTTTTGAACCCGGAACGGGTTTCCATGCCCGACTTTGATATTGACTTCTGCCAGGACAACCGCTGGCGTGTCATTGAATACGTGCGCGGCAAATATGGCGCCGAAGCGGTGAGCCAGATTGCCACTTTCGGGACCATGGCGGCCAAAGCTGTGGTGCGCGATGTGGGTCGTGTGCTCGATCTGCCTTACATGTTTGTCGATGGCCTGTCCAAGTTGATTCCAGCTGCCCCAGGCAAGCAATACAGTCTGGACGATGCGACCGAAATGGTGCCGGAACTGGCCGTGCGGGTGCAGAACGAAGAAGAAGTCGCCGAACTGTGGGAATTGGCCAAAAAGCTCGAAGGGCTGACCCGTAACATCGGCATGCATGCCGGGGGCGTATTGATTGCACCGGGTCAGATCACCGACTTCTGCCCCGTCTACCAGGCCAGCGGCGTGGATTCGTCACCCGTCTCCATGCTGGATAAAGATGACGTTGAGCAAGTCGGGCTGGTGAAGTTCGACTTTTTGGGCCTGCGAAATCTGACGATTATCGAACTGGCCCTGCAATACATTAAAGAGCAAACCGGCGAATACATCGACTTGATGAGTCTGGGTTTTGGCGATCAGGCGGCCTACCAGGTTTTCCGCGATGCCAATACCACCGCCGTATTCCAGGTTGAATCGGACGGCATGAAGCGGCTGCTGGAAAAACTCCAGCCTGACCGTTTTGAAGACATTATCGCGGTCTTGGCACTCTACCGTCCCGGCCCGCTGGGTTCCGGCATGGTTGATACGTTTATCAACCGGAAAAAAGGTCTGGAGAAACCGGACTACTTCCACCCCGATCTGGAAAAGTGTCTGGAGCCAACCTATGGCGTGATCGTGTATCAAGAGCAGGTGATGCAGATTTCGCAGATTATCGGTGGCTACACGCTCGGTGGCGCGGATATGTTGCGCCGGGCCATGGGCAAGAAAAAGCCCGAAGAAATGGCCAAGCACCGGGCAACCATTGCCGAAGGTGCGGCGCAAAAAGGCTACAACCCGGCGCTGGCAGAAAACCTGTTCGACTTGATGACCAAGTTTGCCGAGTACGGCTTTAATAAGTCGCACACGGCCGCCTACGCGGTGGTGTCGTACCACACAGCATGGCTCAAGGCGCACCACACCGCCGCTTTCATGGCCGCGACCATGAGTTCGGAACTGGATAACACCGACCAGCTGAAGGTGTTCTACGACGATTGCATTGAGAAAAACAAACTCGAAATGCTGCCGCCGGACGTGAACCACAGCATGTACCGCTTTGTGCCAGTGGGTAAGCGGCAGATTCGTTATGCACTGGGCGCCATCAAGGGCGTCGGTGAAGGCGCGGTTAACATGATCGTGGCCGAGCGTGCAGCCAATGGTCCGTTTACCGATCTTTATGACTTCTGCATGCGCACCGACAAGAAAGAAGTCAACAAACGCGTGCTGGAAGCGCTGATTCGCGGTGGTGCGTTTGATGCGCTTGAACCCAATCGCGCGCAGCTGCTGGGCAACGTTGAGCAAGCCATGAGTCTGGCCGAGCACGCTGCTGCCAACGCCAATCAAGGCAGTCTGTTTGACGTGTTCGAGCCTTCTGCTGCGCCAACGGTGGAATGGATTACCGTTCCTGCGTGGGACGACAAAACCCGGCTGGCCGAAGAAAAACCGGCAATCGGGTTTTATCTGTCCGGTCACCCCTTTGACGCCTATGCCAAAGACGTCAAAGCCTTTATCAAAACCCGCCTGGATCGCTTGCAACCGCGTAAAGACATTCAGTTTGTCGCCGGGATTGTGATTGGTGTGCGCGTCAAAAATGGCGAGCGTGGGCGCATGGCGTTTGTGACGCTGGATGACGGTTTTGCCAAACAAGACGTCACCGTATATTCAGAGGTATTTGAAGCCAATCGCACCAAATTGACTGAAGATGCCTTGCTGGTCATCCCAGGAAAAATCAGTGAAGATCGTTTCTCTGGCGGCCTGCGTGTGATTGCGGACGGGGTTATGGATATCGCGGAAGCGCGCAGCCAGTTTGCGCAGGCACTTACGCTCAAATTCAACGGCAATGCCGACCCGGGCAAACTACGGCAAGCGCTGGATAACTGGTCTGGCGGTGCTTGCCAGGTTGAAATCGAATATCACAATGACAACGCCAGTTGCCGGCTGGCTCTGGGCAATATCTGGCGCGTTACTTTGCATGACGATCTGGTGGGTTCACTGAAAACGTGGCTGGGTAATGATGCAGTTTCGATTCGTTTCTCATAACACTACCAAACAAGGGGCCTCGCGCCCCTTGTTTGTTTTCCGGCTGGCGAGCGCCGTTCCAGGCGGTCCGCAGTCAGGAGGTCATCACGCTTTCCCTATTCGGCAAAACCCTGACTTGTTTTCGGCCGGGCAGGCGTCCAGCATCACGCTAACCGCCATTTAGTTGATTCAAGCATTCAATCACCACTGACTACTACAAAGTTGAAAGGCATCGGAGTCGTACATGGATGAAGAACTGAATAAAAAAGCACTGGATTATCATCGCTTTCCCAAGCCCGGCAAGATCCAGGTGGTGCCGACCAAGGCACTGGCTAGCCAGCGCGATCTGGCACTGGCCTACTCCCCAGGCGTTGCTGCCGCATGTATGGCCATCGTCGAAGACCCGGCGGAAGCCCGCAACATGACCGCACGGGGCAACCTGGTCGCGGTGATCTCCAACGGCACCGCCGTACTCGGTCTGGGCAATATCGGCCCGCTGGCGGGCAAGCCGGTGATGGAAGGCAAAGGCGTACTGTTCAAGAAATTCGCCGGTATCGACGTATTTGATATCGAAGTCGCGGAAAACGACCCGGACAAACTGGTTGAGATCATCGCATCGCTGGAACCCACTTTCGGCGGCATCAACCTGGAAGACATCAAGGCACCGGAGTGCTTCATCGTTGAACGCAAGCTGCGTGAACGCATGAATATCCCGGTGTTCCACGACGATCAACACGGCACTGCCATCATTACCGGCGCCGCGGTAAAGAACGGCTTGCGTTACGTCGAAAAGAAGATCGAAAACGTCAAACTGGTCTGTTCCGGTGCTGGCGCGGCAGCGATTGCGTGTCTGGATTTGCTGGTTGGCATGGGCCTGAAACGCGAAAACGTACTGGTTTGCGACTCCAAAGGCGTGATCTACACCGGCCGTGACGAACGCCTGGATGAGACCAAAGCCCGCTACGTGCGTGACACCCCTGCCCGCACGCTGAGCGACGCGATTGATGGCGCGGATATTTTCCTGGGTTTGTCTGGCCCTGGCGTTGTGACTCAAGAAATGGTCACGCGCATGGCCGCCAAACCGCTGATTCTGGCGCTGGCCAACCCCGACCCCGAGATTGCTCCGCCGGCTGCCAAGGCCGTGCGCCCCGACGCCATTGTGTGTACTGGCCGCTCGGATTATCCGAATCAGGTTAATAATGTTTTGTGCTTCCCGTTCATTTTCCGTGGCGCGCTGGATGTCGGTGCCACCACGATCAATGAAGAAATGAAGCGCGCTGCAGTAACTGCCATCGCTGATCTGGCCCACGCGGAACAATCCGACGTGGTGGCCGATGCTTATGGTGGCCAGAGCCTGAAATTTGGCCCGGAATATCTGATTCCCAAACCGTTCGACCCACGCCTGATCATCAAGATCGCGCCTGCCGTTGCGCAAGCGGCCATGGATAGCGGTGTGGCCGAACGGCCGATCACCGATATGCACGCGTATATCGAAGACCTGACCCAGTTTGTCTACAAGTCCAACCTGTTTATGCGCCCGGTGTTCTCGGCCGCTCGCAAGAAGCAGGAACGCGTGGTGTATTGCGAGGGCGAAGACCAGCGCGTACTGCATGCCGTGCAAGAAGCCGTGGACATGAAGCTGTGTGTGCCGATTCTGATTGGCCGCCCGAAAGTCATCCTCAAGCGCATTGAGCACCTGGGTTTGCGCATCAAGCACGGCGTGGATTTTGAAATCTGCAATCCCGAACACGATCCGCGCTATCGCGAGTACTGGAAGCTGTACCACTCTCTAATGATGCGCAAGGGCGTGTCGGAAGAGCAGGCGCAACTGGAAGTGCGCGGCAAACCGACGCTGATTGGCGCATTGATGGTAAAACGCGGTGAAGCCGACGCGCTGATCTGTGGCCTGACCGGGCGCTATCACCAGCATCATTTCTATGTCACCAATGTACTTTGCCCCAAGCAAGGTGCGGCGACCACGGGTGCGATGAATGCGCTGCTGCTGCCAACCGGCAACATTTTCATTGCTGATACCTACGTCAACCAGGACCCGACTGCGGAACAACTGGCCGACATCACCTTGATGGCGGCAGAAGCGGTGCGCAATTTTGGCATCGCGCCCAAAGTCGCGCTGTTGTCGCACTCCAGTTTCGGCACGTCGGACAGCCCGTCCGCCCGCAAGATGCAAGCCACATTGCGGCTGGTGCGTGAACGCGCACCTGAACTGGAAATCGACGGAGAAATGCATGGTGACGCAGCCATTTCGGCGGAAATCCGTCAGCGCGTGTTCCCGCACTCCACGCTCAAGGGCGACGCCAATCTGTTGATCATGCCGAACCTGGATGCCGCGAACATCTCGTTCAACCTGCTCAAAATGACTGCGGGCGATGGCTTGACGGTGGGGCCAATCCTGCTGGGCATCCCGGCTACCGCGCATATCCTCACGCCAACGGCATCGGTCCGGCGCGTGGTGAACATGACGGCGCTGGCCTCGGTTGAGGCTGCAACACACGACAACGACGTCCAGTTGCATGTGGATTAAGTTGGCAAACCCTCAGCAAGTGGGGACGTAACCACCGCTCGCTGGCCAGGACAGGGCGAAAATCGCGGCAAATGCGGTTTTCGCCCTTATGCTTTGTAAAGTGGCCGTGCAGTCAGTCCAATGTTCTAATTGGTGATTGGTGATTGGTGATTGGTGATTGGTGATTGGTGATTGGTTTATTCAACGATGGCGACAAGGAGATGAGATGAGCGAATTCAATCCTGCAGATCCGTTCGGCTTTTTCACCCAGATGTGGAAAAACCCGCCCAGTGGCGCCAATCCATTCATGCCGCCACTCACCGAAGAAGAAATCGATCGCAAACTGGCGGAACTCAAAACGGTAGAGCAATGGCTTTCCGTGCAAGTGGGCATGTTGCAAATGACAGCCAAAACGCTGGAACTGCAAAAGGCCGGACTGGTCGCACTGCGACAGGGACTCGACCCCAAACCAGCCGACGGAGGCCATGGCGGATGAAATTGCAGCAAAAACAGAACAAACAAGACCACCTGTTCCAGAACTACGCCCTTTCCTGGCGCAGCGCCTTCATCGCGTGCTGCGCTGCCATTCTGGCTGCGTGTACCACCCCGCCGACGCAGCAACCTGGCCCCACTCCAACACCCACGCCAACTCCGCAGCCCGCCGCGGTGAAATACCAGAGTGTCAGCTGGAGCGACGTGCCAGCGACCACGGATGTTGAGATGGTCAACGGGTTCAACGCCTGGCGTAGTGGCTGCCCCAAACTGGCACGCAATGCTACGTGGGCGGCAACATGCAAGGATGCGGCCAACGTGCCGCAAGATGCCGGCGCGGTGCGCAGCTTCTTGCAGAACCGGTTACAGCCCTACGCGTTGCAAAATCCGGATGGCAGCCAGACTGGCTTGATTACCGGCTATTACGAGCCGGTTTATCCAGGTAGCCAAAGCAAAACCGCTAAAGCCACAGTGCCCGTTTACAGCGTGCCGGATGATCTGATCATCGTAGCGCTAGATGATCTTTATCCGGAACTCAAAGGCAAGCGCGTTCGCGGCAAGCTGCAGGGCCGCAAGCTGGTGCCCTACCCGGATGCAGCCAGCATTGGCGACAAAGGCGTAACCGCGCCGGTCTTGGCCTGGTTGCAAGACCCGATGGATTTGCAGTTTCTGCAGATTCAGGGCTCTGGCCGGGTGCGCTTGGCCGATGGCAGTCAAATGCGTCTGGCCTACGCCGATCAGAATGGCCAACCCTATAAGCCGATTGGCCGCTGGCTAGTCGAACAAGGTCAGTTGAAGTCCGGCCAGGTCAGCATGCAGGCGATCCGGGCATGGGCGACGGCTAATCCGAAACGGATTCCCGAATTACTTGCCAGCAATCCGAGCTATGTTTTTTTCCGCGTCTTGCCGCCCTCCAATGAAGGCCCACAAGGCGCGTTGGGTGTACCGCTAACAGCCGAATATAGCGCGGCGATTGATCCCAAGGCGGTGCCGCTGGGGAGCCTGATCTGGCTCTCTAGCACCCGCCCGGACAACAACAAGGCCATCAACCGGCCGCTGGCGGCACAAGATACCGGCGGCGCCATTGCCGGCGCCGTACGCGCCGACTTGTTCTGGGGCACTGGCGACGCCGCTGGCGAATTGGCTGGCCATACCAAACAGCAAGGGCGCATCTGGTTACTCTGGCCTAAAGAAGCGCCACCGCCGCAACCGTAGTCGGCGGATTGGAGTGGATAACAAGCACCAAAGGCAGGCCGGGACCACACATTCCGGCCAGCGTGCATCTGCGGGTTGACCAATCCGGGCAAGTTCGGCAAGATGAATCCCGAAATTCCTCTTCATTGTTTACGCAGACCTGATTACCAATATGGCATTCCACTCCAACGATATCTGGCTTGAATGGCGATGGCGTAGCTGCTGATAGCGGCCGCAAGCCTATTCGCTTTGTCTCAAACCATAATTCGTTCGGAGTAAGTCATGCTGACGCGTGAACAATTCGCAGCGCTCGCTGCACAAGGCTATAACCGTATTCCCGTTGTCCTCGAGCTGTTTGCCGATCTGGACACCCCTCTTTCTGTTTATCTCAAGCTGGCCAATCGTCCGTATTCCTATTTGCTGGAATCCGTCGTCGGTGGTGAACGCTTTGGTCGTTATTCCTTCATCGGTTTGCCTGCACGTACTCGCCTGACCGTGAGCGGCGAACATGTTGATGTAATCCACGACGACCGGATCATCGAAAGCTTTGATGGCAATCCGCTGGATTTCATCAATAGCTATCAGCAACGCTTTAAAGCCTCTATCCCGGCCAATATGCCGCGCTTTATTGGCGGGCTGGTCGGATACTTTGGCTACGAAACCATCCGTTTTATCGAGCGCAAACTGGCGCACGTGCAAAAGCCGGATGTGATTGGCGCACCAGACATTCAATTGCTGTTATCTGAAGAGCTGGCCGTTGTAGATAATCTCTCCGGCAAGCTCTATCTGGTGGTTTACGCCGACCCAGCCAAACCCGAAGCCTACGACAAAGCCGAAGCGCGCCTGTGGGAGCTGCGCATGAAGCTGCGCGACCCCGCACCGATGCCGTTGCAAGGCCCGGCAGAAAGCGTTACCACGCCGAACTCGGAATTTGGCGAGGAGCGTTTCAAAGAGGCCATCGGCAAGGCCAAGGAATACATCCTGGATGGCGACATCATGCAAGTGGTGTTGTCGCAGCGCATGCAGTTGCCGTTCCATGAGTCGCCGCTCTCACTTTATCGTGCACTGCGTTCGCTCAATCCTTCGCCATATATGTTCTTCTACCACTTTGGTGACATGCACGTCGTCGGCGCCTCGCCAGAAATTCTGGTGCGGCTGGAAGGTGAAACCATTACTGTGCGCCCGATTGCCGGCACCCGTCCACGCGGCAAAACACGGGAAGAAGATCAGGAGTTGGCTGCAGAACTACTGGCCGATCCGAAAGAGATTGCTGAACACGTCATGCTGATGGACTTGGGTCGCAACGACACCGGGCGTGTGGCGCAAACCGGCAGCGTAAAAGTGCTGGATCGCATGATCGTGGAAAAGTATTCCCACGTGATGCACATTGTTTCCAGCGTGGAAGGCAAGCTCAAGCCGGGTTTGTCCAATATCGACGTGCTCAAGGCCACCTTCCCGGCCGGTACGGTTTCTGGCGCACCCAAAGTGCGCGCCATGGAAATCATCGACGAA
Organism: Silvimonas sp.; assembly: GCF_031291215.1. NCBI lineage: Bacteria > Pseudomonadati > Pseudomonadota > Betaproteobacteria > Neisseriales > Chitinibacteraceae > Silvimonas > Silvimonas sp. Next base: position 348,300 of record NZ_JARLJK010000122.1, on the reverse strand, counting down.
CTGGAGCCAAGCAAGCGCGGGGTTTATTCCGGCGCAGTGGGTTATCTTGGCTTTAATGGCGACATGGACGTGGCCATTGCACTGCGCACCGCCGTAGTAAAAAACAACACGCTTTATATGCAGGCGGGCGCCGGGATCGTGGCCGACTCCGTTCCGCAAAGCGAATGGCAAGAGACGCTGAACAAGGCCCGCGCCGTATTGCGCGCCGCCGAGCTGGTTCAACGCGGCCTTGATGCCTGACTCTTACCGGATACTGGAGAACTCACCATGCTGTTGATGATCGACAACTACGACTCGTTTACCTATAACCTCGTGCAGTATTTTGGTGAACTGAAACAAGACGTTGTGGTGTACCGCAACGACGAAATCACCATCGAACAGATCGAAGCGCTGCAGCCGAAATACCTGGTCGTGTCGCCCGGGCCATGTACTCCGCTTGAGGCCGGTATTTCAGTCGCTGCCATTGAACACTTTGCCGGCAAGCTGCCGATCCTGGGCGTATGCCTTGGGCATCAATCCATCGGTCAGGCTTATGGCGGCAAGATTGTGCACGCCCAAACCTTGATGCACGGCAAGACCTCACCGGTCAGCCATACCAACAAGGGCGTGTTCAAAGACCTGCCCTCTCCGTTTACCGCCACCCGTTATCACTCTTTGGTGATCGAGCGCGAAAGCCTGCCCGACTGTCTGGAAGTGACGGCTTGGACTGAAGACGGCGAGATCATGGGCGTGCGCCATAAAACATTGCCGATCGAGGGCGTGCAGTTTCACCCTGAATCCATTTTGACCGAACACGGTCATCAGATGCTGGATAACTTCCTGAAGGAATGGGCCTGAGCCGCCGACTCAGCCAATACCGCTCGCGCTTTCCCATTCTCCAGGAGTTACCCGCATGACCATTACCGTCCAGGATGCCCTGAATCGGCTAATCGACCAGAACGAACTGTTTTACGATGAAATGCTGTTTTTGATGCGGCAGATCATGACTGGCCAGATGCCAGCGGTGCAAATCGCGGCCCTGCTAATGGGGCTGCGCACCAAGGTAGAGTCAGTTTCTGAAATTGCCGCCGCCGCGACCGTCATGCGCGAGTTTGCGCTGCCTGTTGCCATCGCAGACCGCACTCATCTGGTAGATATCGTTGGCACCGGTGGCGATAAAGCGCACACCTTCAATATCTCGACCACCGCGATGTTCGTGGTTGCTGCTGCTGGCGGGCGCGTAGCCAAGCACGGCAACCGCGCGGTGTCCTCCAGTAGCGGCAGCGCCGATGTGCTGGAAGCGCTGGGTCTGCGGCTGGATTTGACTGCAGAACAAGTCTCCGCCTGTATCGATAATGTGGGCGCCGGTTTCATGTTTGCACCGAGCCACCATAGTTCGATGAAGCATGTAGCCGCTGTGCGCAAGGAAATGGGCGTACGTACCATTTTCAATATTCTGGGCCCGCTGACCAATCCAGCTCAGGCCGAAAACCAGTTGATGGGTGTGTTCCATCCGGATCTGGTCGGTATTCAAGCACGCGTGTTACGCCAACTGGGTTCAAAGCATGTGCTGATCGTGCATGGCAAAGACGGGTTGGATGAGATCACCCTGTGTGACCAAACCCGGATTGCCGAATTGAAAGACGGCGAAATCCGCGAATACGATTTTGATCCGCGCGATCATGGTTTCAAGCTCTGCCATATCTCCGAGTTACATGCGGGCGATGCTGTGCAGTCCAAAGCCATTGTTGAGGCCGTACTGAACGATGAAAGCGGCCCGTGCCGCGATATCGTGGTGCTGAACGCGGGCGCGGCAATTTATGCGGCCAACGTCGTGGATAGCCTGGCAGATGGTTTCGCGTTGGCCAGTGAAACCATTGCCAATGGCAAGGCCAAGGCCAAACTGGCCGAACTGATTCAATTTACCAAGCAATTCCCGGGTTGATTTGCCATGTCTGACATTCTGAAAAAGATCATTGCCACCAAAGTGGACGAAGTCGCCGCCGCGCGTAAAGCAATCCCCTTGCATGCGATTCGTGAAGAAGCCGAATCGAGCACCGATCAGCGCGACTTCGTGGGTGCACTGCGCGCCAAACATGCAGCCGGTAAAGCGGGTGTGATTGCCGAGGTCAAAAAGGCCAGCCCGTCCAAAGGCATTATCCGCGCTGATTTTGTGCCCGCCGCGATTGCTGAGAGCTACGCCGAACATGGCGCAGCTTGTCTGTCAGTGCTGACTGATATCCATTATTTTCAAGGTAGCGCCGATTACCTCAAGGCCGCACGCGCAGCCTGCGAACTGCCTGCTCTGCGCAAAGATTTCATGATTGACGAATACCAGGTATTCGAAGCCCGCGCCTGGGGTGCCGACTGCATCTTGCTGATTGCCGCCGAATTGGGTCTGGCGCAAATGAAAGACATGGAAGCCACCGCGCATGCGCTCGGCATGGCCGTTCTGGTTGAAGTGCATAACGGCGATGAACTGGATCTGGCTCTGGAACTCAAAACGCCACTCGTTGGCGTCAATAATCGCAACCTGCGCACCTTTGAAGTCAGTCTGCAAACCACACTGGATTTGCTGCCGCGCATTGATGGCAACCGGATTGTTGTCACCGAAAGCGGCATTATGGATGCCAGCGACGTGGCATTAATGCGTGAGCACAATGTGCATACCTTCCTGGTCGGAGAAGCATTCATGCGCGCAGATAATCCTGGTAAAGCATTGGCAGGGTTATTTAGCTAAAGAGAGTCAAGCAACCAGCAACCGTTATCTCTTTACGGTTCAAAAACAGCACCGCCCGGGCATTTGTCCCGGGCGTTTTGCATTGAAACGGCCTTCAGGTTTGCCTTTTGTGGCGGATATTGTGGCTAATTGATTATTTATTAAGCGACACATAAGCACTGTTAGTAGAGACGGGTCTGATATCCACTCCCCTCATACCATTTTGTAGTTGTTTATTTACAACAACAACGCATAAAACCAATGTCATTTTTTAGTGGTTATCCCCAATAAAAGGCCATTTCAGGGGCGTTTAAGCCACTTATAGGAATATAAAAACAAGTTATAAGACCCCTGAAACCTATAAATGTCATATTTCTGTCATCATACGGCCCTAGACTGGCGCCGGTTTCAGAAGAAGACGATTCGGTAAATGCCGAACAAACCCAGTCAGAACGAAACCACGGTTTACTCGATCTTTCAGTGTGATCCGGCAATGTTAAATCCACGCCTTGTTGAGCGTATTTATCTAGCCAAGGTTTCAGAGTTGCAGATGTAATAAAAGCATCTGCATTGTTTTCCGCAAACGGAGATAGTTCAAATGAAAAAAATCATGGTTGCCGCACTGGCTGCTGCTTTCCTCACCCCGATCGCAATGGCCGATGTGACCATCTACGGTTCTATCCGCGCTGACGTTGAATATGACAGCTTTGGTGACCTGAACGGCAAGTCGCCAGCGGTCAGCAGCCAAACCCGTATTGTTGATTCCTCCTCGCGTATCGGCTTCAAGGGTACCGACAAGTGGGACAACGGCTGGACTGGCATTTGGCAACTTGAATCCGGTATCGGTGCAGCTGCAGCTTCTGCAGACAGCAACGGCACCAAGCCTAAGGGTTTCGGTGGCGGCGCTTGGGGCGGTCGTAACTCCTTCATCGGTTTTGTTGCGCCTGACTTCGGTACATTCCGCGCTGGTAACTTCGACAGCACCTACAAGAACGTGCTGACTTCCTCGAAGCTGTCGCCGCTGTTCGACGATTTCCTGGATTCGACCGACTATAAGGGCAAGAACGCAACGTTCTCCCAGTTGGCTACCCGCCTGAACGACAACCTGGCTTATGAGTCGGCAACTTGGGGTGGTTTCCAGATCCGTGCCAACGTTGGCCTGGATGGTTCCCCGCAAGCTAGCGGCAGCGCACCGATTTATGACATTGCTGCCCTGTATAACTACGGTGGCTTCAACGCGTCCCTGGCATATCAATACGCCAAGGATCGCAACTTTGCTCAAGTTAGCGGTATTTCTGTGGCCGACACCACTGGCACAACAAATGCCACGACGGGCGCCACCACTTACAACATCGCTGACGGTGCCAAAGTTGAAGGTTACCAACTGGCTGCTGGCTACACCTTTGACTTCGGTCTGGGTCTGGGCGCAGGTTGGGAACATATCTCCAACGAAGAAGCTTCCAAATATGTTGCAACTGCTGCAACACATGCGAAGAGCACCAGCTGGAACAACTACGTTGTGACAGGCAACTACTGGTTCAACCCGAAGTTTGAGCTGCAAGGTCTGTACAGCCGCTCGAACAAGGTTTACGGCGTTGACGATCTGACCGGCCAGCAGTACTCCTTGTCCGGCGTGTACTGCCTGAGCAAGCAAACCCGTTGGTACACTTCTGCTGTTGGTCTGAAGAACGACGGCAAGACAACAGGTCAGCAGTTCTCGTTCCAGAACAACTCGGTTTCGTTGGTTGCCAAGAATGGCCAAACCTCGTACACCGTGCTGACAGGCCTGCGTTCGGATTTCTAATCTGAACTCAAGGTTTGCCACATTGCAGGAAAAAACCGGGGAAACCCGGTTTTTTCTTTTTCATCCCCTTGCGAGTGTCGTACACCAGCATAGCTGTCAGCCGTGCCGTCCAGCCCTACCCGTGACTTATGCGGCAGGCTTCTTGTCTGCGACGAAATAGCACTGCGCATACGCAATCCTGGCCACTCACTCAGGTTTGAGGCTGACCGAGCCAGTAGCGTAGCAATATGCCTTCCGGCAAGCACCGCACGATTTCGAAGTCAAGCGACTGAGCATTGGCAACAAATGCTGGAACAGTCAGGATACGCAGCTCAAACCACTGCCAACTGCGCGCACCCTCAATAATGGCGGCAAGCAATTGTTTCCAGTCCGGCACTGCACCCTCAGCCTCTGCTCGCCAAAGCATCAGCCCCATACTGCCTGTTAATGTTGCCAATGCAAGCAAGCGACCTTCTGCGCTCCATAGCGCCCATGCATCGGCACTGAGCGCGGGTACAGGAGATATCGGCATGGCAATTGTCATTGGATGCAAGTGTTGTTGCAGACCAGCCAATGCGTTCTGCGGGACATTTGCCACATATTGCTGCCGGGGCTCCGGCTCACCGTCCAACATCAAAACCTGGCAATCAGGTTTAACCAACTCAAACAGCTCCACCACATCCGCATTACGCATGCGCACGCAACCATGCGATGCAGGAATACCCATGGGCTGGTCGTCTGGGGTGCCGTGGATGTAGATATAGCGACGCATGCTGTCCACTTGCCCGAGCCGGTTGAACCCGGGCTGGCAGCCACTGAGCCAGAGAATGCGGCTGAGAATCCAGTCCCGCTCCGGATACTGTTCGGCCAGTTCTGGCGTGTGAACCTCACCGGTGGGGCGTCGTCCACGCAATACCGCGCCGATGGGCAGGCCGGCACCGATTTTTGCCCGGACCACGTGCAAGCCGCGCGGCGTTTGCATACTGCCCTGTTGCTCACCGATACCGGCGGCAGCGGTTGAGGCCTGGTATTGCTTGATGACTTGCTGTTGCTCATCCAGCAAACACAGTGTTTGTGCGGCCAGATCAATGACTATTTTCATGGTTTTTGCACCAACAAAACGGGGGCCATACAGCCCCCGTTTTTACTACTTGCACAATGGATTACCTGCTTAATGCTTGATCAGACCATTGTAGATGGTGCCGCTCAACTCACCGTCAGGCGTATCTTGAGAGATTTCCCAAGCCATCATACCGCCCAGCTTCATCTTTTTCACGTAGTCGATTTTGTCTTTCAGCACTTGTGGGTCGTCATAAACCCACGCTTCGTTGCCGGAAACCTTGACGATGGCTTTGGTCTTGTCGTCACGGAACACGTCGCCCGCCTTGGCTTTGACTTCGGCATAGGTGGCCACGCCTTCATCCGGCGTGCCCTTGGCCTTGGCTTTCACGGCCTGATGAATGCCGTGGTTGTCCATTGAGCCGGTCACCCAGCCGTAGCCATAGAACGGCACGCCTAATACCAGTTTGGCGGGCTGCACGCCTTTTTCGATATAGTCTTTGACTGCCATATCGATGGAGAGGCGATCTTTAGGCCCGGTGAACAGGTTGGATTGATAGCCAGTGGTGCTGTCCCAAGGACCGGCAAAGTCATAGGTCATCAGGTTGATCCAGTTCAGCGATTGCTGAATCTTGTCGCTTTCGATCGAACCATAAACCGACGACGAAGCGCTTGCCGCCACGGTCAACAAGTAACCTGGCTTGAGTGCATCCAGCTGTTTGCGGAATTCGGCCAGTAGCGCGGTGTAGTTCTTTGGGTCTTCATCGCGTACCACATTGCCTTCGTTACCAGCGCTGCCCGGGTATTCCCAGTCAATGTCGATGCCATCAAACACCCCGGCCGCCAAGCCATCTTTACCGGCGATATTGCCTTTGATGAAGGTATCTACGCAGGATTTAACGAATGCTTCACGGTTTTTTGGCAGAGCGGCATCGGAGAAATTCTTGGACCAAGTCCAGCCGCCCAGCGAAATCACCACTTTCAGATTCGGGTGTTTTTGCTTGAGTTGCTTAAGCTGATTCCAGTTACCGAATAGCCCGTTGGTGCCTGCATCAACCTTGCCATCGAGCGTGTGAGCGGCATCGATCACCGTTTTGTAATCAGCATCTGGATCACCCACTACGCATTTGTTATCGACCACATTGGCAAAGGCGTAGTTGATCACAGTTGCCTGACTGGCCGCACCGCTGGTTTCCAGGTTCTTTACGTAATAGCCGGATTTGGTCGGAGCCCAAGCCGGGTAGTAGGCCACGAACTGTGGTGAAGTCGGGGCTGCAACGCCACCAGCTACAACGGCAGCAGCGGCCGGTGCCTTGGCGTCCCCGCCACCGTCACCCTTTTCCACCAGTTTGAAATTGGCAAACAGCGAATCCCCAGCATCGCCATCACCATTGGTCCAATGTTCGAGGGCCAAATGGAAAGGGAACTTGCCTTTGAAGTCCAGGTTGTAGGTATTCCACTGCTTGTTATCTTTGAGCTTGTCCGCGCCGCCGCCCAGCTTGGCCGCACCGGCTAGCCAATTGTCGCGACCGGGGAAGTCTGCGGTGTAACCCACTACGCCACCGCAGTTGGAGCTACACAGGCCAAGATAATCAAAGCTCAGTGTGTATTTCTTGCCTTCAGCAAACTGGACCTTGGAAAACATGTCGCCACCAAACACTTTCTTGGTGAACTTCAATGCTTTTTGTCCGGGGCGCAACGGATCATCAACGATCACCCCATGCATGGGCACTGTGCCGTCGCCGTTTTGACCGACCCACTGCGACAGATCGCCCTTGAAATCGTCCTGAAATACCACCGTATCTGCGTGCGCAAGCGCCGCTGCCACAAAAAATGGCAACAGTAATAGCCTTTTCATTCCGTCATCCTCGTTCGGGTTTTATGCCTGAGTTGCAAAGCAACTGGCGCCCTTGCTGCGCAACTGCCGCGGCCGTTTCGGGCACACCGTGTTCGCAATCTGTTTATGTTCTTACATGGTCACAGCTACGTCTTACGCGCAGCCATGGCCGCCACTCTAACATGGCAAAACGATGGCACGCGCATGCGCCTGGCATAGCGAGCAATTTGAGCAACACCCGTTGATTCAGGTCAGCGGAAGATCGGGATTGGCAGCGCTTTCCCGCTGCTGTTTTTGCAATTTGCGGCGTAGCGCAAAGAACGCCTTGAGCTGGGCGGAGGCCTCATCAGCCAGCAGTCCGCCAACCACTGCGGTGTGGTGATTAAGGCGGCGATCCGGAAAGGGGTTAATGACGCTACCTGCAGCACCCGTCTTGGGGTCGGTGGTGGCGTAGATGATACGAGCCAGTCGCGCATGCATCATCGCGCCTGCGCACATCAGGCAGGGCTCCAGCGTTACGTAGAGCTCGCACCCTGGTAGCCGGTAGTTACCCAGCGTCTGGGCCGCGGCGCGCAGCGCCAGCATTTCGGCATGGGCTGATGGATCATGCGTCGTAATCGGTTGATTACAGCCGCGCCCGATAATGCGACCCTCAAACACCACAACTGCGCCGACCGGCACTTCACCCAGTTCTTGCGCGCGCGCGGCTTCCAGCAAAGCTTCTTGCATGAAGCCGATTTGCGCTTCAGTCCACGATTCGGGCATTGCAGCAATAGGAAACAAAACCGGGTCAGACATGGCCAAGCAATTCTGCAGCGTGACGGCGCGTGGTTTCAGTGATCTCCACACCGCCGAGCATGCGGGCGATTTCTTCGACGCGGCCGACGTTATCCAGCGAGGCGACGTGGCTAACAATGCCTTCCTTGTTCTTGGCTTTGCTGACCAGATAATGCTGACCGCCGCATGCGGCGACTTGCGGCAGATGGGTAATGCACAGCACCTGATGCTTCTGCCCTAGCCCGGCCAGCATGCGGCCTACGATCTCGGCCACGCGCCCGCCGATGCCTACGTCCACCTCATCGAACACCAGCGTCGGCACGCCCGACAAAGCACTGGTGATGACCTGAATCCCCAAGCTGATTCGCGACAACTCACCGCCGGAAACAATCTTGCCCATGGCACGCGCCGGGGCATCGCCATGTGCAATCAGAAAATCCACATCTTCAAGGCCATGCGCACTGGGGACGGTGGCAGTCAGGGCCACTTCAAAGCGGCTATCAGCCAGCGCCAGTGGTTTCATTTCTGCGGTCACTGCCTTGGCAAACGCCGGGGCATGACGTTGACGCAGGGCGGATAGCTTGGCGGCGCTGGCCTCATAACGGGTTTGCGCCGCTTTGGCAGCTTGTTGCAAGCGCGCCAAGCCTTCGCCGCCACCCAGTTCATCCAGCCGGGCTGACCACTCCGCCAACACTACCGGCAAACGATCTGGCGGCTCAATCCGGTATTTGCGGGCCATGCTCCAGATGGCGTCGAGGCGTGACTCGACCTCAGCCAGACGCGAAGGGTCGAGTTCCAGATGATCTGCATAGCGGCGCAATTCGCTCACGGCCTCAGATAATTGGGCATCCACCCCGGCCAGCAACTCCAACGAGGGGTTGAGCAGTTCGTCATAACCTGCCAGTTCTTGCAGGCGGCGTGTAGCCCCACTCAGCCAGCCCTGGCAGTTTTCATCGTCATCGCTCAGGACTAACAACGCTGCTTGCACGCCATCAATGAGACTAGCGGCATGTTGCAGGCGTTTGTGTTCGCCTTGCAGTTCAACCCACTCGTTGTCGCCCAGCGCCAGTTCGGTCAGATCATTGATCTGCCACTGCAAGCGCTCACGTTCGGCTTCAAAGGCAGCCGCATTACGGCTCGCAGCGTCGAATTCTTCTTGTGCACGTTGCCATTGGCGCCAATCCGCAGTGACTTGGCTAGCCAGATCGCTGGCACCGACAAAGGCATCGAATACATTGCGCTGGGTCTCTGGCCGCAAAAGTAATTGGTGTGCGTGCTGGCCATGAATATCCACCAGCATTTCGCCCAGTATTTTCAGTTGTGCCAGCGTGGCGGCGGTGCCATTGATAAAGGCTTTGCTTTTGCCTTGGGTATCGAGCGTGCGGCGCAAATTGACAATATCGGTGTCGTCGCCAGTGAGTTCGGCTTCGGCCAGCCAATCCTTGGCAATTTTCAGATCAGTGATAGCAAATTCTGCGGCCAGTTCGGCCTTGTCAGTGCCATGGCGCACCATGCCGACTTCGGCGCGGTCACCCAGCAACAGGCCCAGCGCATCGATCACAATCGATTTACCCGCGCCGGTTTCACCGGTGAATACACTCAACCCGCCAGCGAAATCCAGCGCCAGCCGGTCAACAATCACGAAATTTTTAAGATTCAGAGAGAGCAGCATGGGTTTCGCAGGTCAGAGGAGCTTTTCGCCCCAGTGCAATTTGTCGCGCAACATGTCGTAGTAGTTGTAACCCACCGGATGCAGGATGCGCAGCGTGTTGCGATGGCGGCGGATGATGACACGATCTTTCTCGCGCAATTCACAATCGGCCTGGTTATCAAAATAAACCCGGGCATCGGAATTGCGCGTCAGCAAAAACTCAACTTCACTGGTGTCATTGATCACAATCGGCCGGTTGGACAGCGACTGCGGGCAGATCGGCACCAAGGTAATCGCGGGCAGGCTCGGATGCAGAATCGGGCCGCCAGACGCCAGAGCATACGCGGTAGAGCCAGTTGGCGTGGAGACTATCAAGCCGTCCGAACGCTGGCTGTACACAAACTGGCGATCAATGAAGATTTCGAACTCGATCATGGCGCCGGTAGAACCGCGGCTGAACACCACATCGTTAAACGCCAGCGCGGTGGTCTGGTCTTTACTGCCTTCGCGCTTGACCACCGTTTCCAGCAAGATGCGCTCTTCGGGCACAAACGCACCCGCCAGCATGCTGCCGATGGTTTGTTCCATATCCTTGAGCGGGATATCGGTCATGAAACCCAGGCGGCCCTGGTTGACGCCAATCACCGGGATGCGATACGGCGCTACCAACCGCGCCACGCCCAGCATGGTGCCGTCACCGCCCAGCACAATCACCAAATCGGCCAGCTTGCCGATCGCCAGCCGATCCACCGTGGGGATATCGGTAATGCCATGTTCACTTGCTACTTCTGCTTCGATCAGCACGCGCACGCCCAGTGCCTGCAGCATCACCGACAGCTGACGCAACGGTCCACCCAGCGTAGGGGTGTTAAAGCGGCCGACCAGCACAATGGTTTTAAATAGGCTCTGCATGGCTTGATCCAGACAAATACGGCTGCATTTAACCACAAGGGGGTGGCGCTTGGCACTCTCGCTCCAGTTTGATAGACACGAGGCCAACAGATGATGGCGAGATAATTAACGCCAACCATCAATCCACATTAGAATCGGATCATGCTTAGCGATCGTGCACAAATCCTCCTGAAAACCCTGGTTGAGCGATATATCGCCGACGGCCAACCTGTCGGCTCGCGCGCCTTGTCGCAATATTCGGGTCTCGATATCAGTTCGGCCACCATCCGCAATGTGATGGTCGATCTGGAACAACTTGGTTTTGTAGCCAGCCCGCACACCTCGGCCGGGCGTATTCCCACGTCTTTGGGCTATCGCTTTTTTGTCGATAGTTTGATGGCAGTGCGTCCGCTGGACAAAATCTCTGTGGATGCAGGCAGCCTGCCGCTGGATAACCCGCAACGCACTATCGCCGCCGCCTCCAATCTGTTGTCGCAACTCACCCATTTTGCTGGTGTAGTCATGTCACCGCGTCGTCAGGATGCAGTACTCAAGCATATCGAGTTTCTGCCGCTGTCGGATAAACGTGTGTTGCTGATTCTGGTGACCAGCGATGGCGATGTGCAAAACCGCATCATCCAGACGAAAAATGGCTTCCCGCCTGGCGATCTGATCGAAGCAGCCAATTTTTTGAACGTGCATTGCACTGGCAAAACCTGGCGTGGTTTGCGCTCGTTTGTAGAAAACGAAGTCCGCGCGGTGAAGGGCCAGTTGGCCGAGTTGCTCAATACAGCGGTGTTATATGGCCAGACCGTGCTGGGTGGCGAAGCCGAAGATCTGGTGATTTCCGGTGAACGCAACTTGCTGGATAGCGACGATCTGGCCGCCAACATGGGTCGTTTACGCCAGCTGTTTGAACTGTTTGAACGCAAGACCGCCTTGCTGCAATTAATGGAACTGGGTAATCGCGCTGAGGGTGTCCAGATCTTTATTGGTGGCGAATCGGGTCTGGCGCCACTGGACGAATGCTCCATCATCACGGCGCCCTATCACGCCAACGGCCAGGTCATTGGCACGCTGGGCGTGATTGGTCCGACGCGCATGGCTTATGAACGCATCATCCCGATTGTGGATGTCACCGCCAAACTGTTATCCAGCGCCCTGTCCCAATGAACCCGGAAATCTGCCTGCGCCCCGCCCAAGCGGATGATGCCAGTTGCCTGGCTGCACTTGCCATTCAGGTATGGCTGCATACGTATACCACCGACGGCGTCCGCCCGGCGCTGGCCAATTATGTGCTGACACAGTTCACGCCACAGCGCTTCGAACACTGCATCAACAACACACGCCATCGTGTCATCGTTGCCGAGCAAGGCGAACATCTGCTGGGTTACGCTTTGCTGGACTTTGATTCATACCAGCCGGCGGTGCCGCACACCTCGACAGAACTGCAAAACTTGTATGTATTGCCGCGCTTTGCCCGTCAGGGGATTGGTAGCGCGCTGCTGCACGCCTGTGCCAATGCCGCGCAAGACCAGGCCGCTGATGCCACTTACTGGTTATCGGTGAACAGTCAGAACCACAATGCCTTGGCGTTTTATGCAAGTCATCAGTTCGAGCAATATGGCACCTTGTTTTTTGATCTCGATTCGGTAAGGTACGCCAACCAGATTCTGGCCACTGTCTGAATGGGTGTACGTCATCCGGCAACGCCTCTGGCGGGTATCAGAGTCATCAAGATCAAGTATAAATAACCCACAATACGTACATAACAACCGCATGCGCTGGCGACACCCGCCGCGCGCCAGTCAAACGCAGCACAACCCCATTTCCGGATCGCCCATGTTTTTGAAGTTACGCGCCGCCTTGTTTTCCGCCGCCCTGCTGGCTTTTGTTCCCGCAATCAGCCACGCCGACACCGCGTTGTTGCAACGCCCGGAAGTCCAGAGTTATCTCGATAACCTGGCTGCCACTCAGGGTTTCAATCGCGATGACCTGACCGCGCTGTTTCAACAGGTGAATACCAAGCCGAGCATTATTACGGTGCTGGATCGCCCCTCTACCGGCCGCCCTTGGTACCAGTTCAAACAGAACTTCATCAACAACCAGCGCATTCTGGGTGGTGCCCGCTTTATGCGCCGCTATGCCGATACGCTGGATGCAGTGAGCGATAAATACGGTGTGCCTGCGGAAGTCATCACTTCCATTTTGGGTGTCGAAACACTGTATGGCCGCACCACCGGCACCTTCCGCGTGATTGATGCGCTGACCACCATCGCCTTCGATTACCCACGTCGCGCGGATTACTTCAAAGATCAACTCACCCAGTTCATGCTGCTGGCGCGAGAAGAAAACGAAAATCCGCTGACCTTTATGGGTTCCTATGCCGGTGCCATGGGCATGCCGCAATTCATGCCGTCCAGTTTCCGCGAATACGCCGTGGACTGGACTGGCGATCATCATCGAGATATCTGGGGCACACCGGAAGATGCCATCGCCAGCGTCGCCAACTTCCTGGCCGCTCACGGCTGGCAGCGTGATGGCGACACTTACGCCCCGGTGAACGTCAGCGCCGCCGAAGATGATCTGCTGGCGGATAAATTCAACCTGCATTACACGGTGGCCGAGTTGATGCAAAAAGGCGTGCAACCGCTGAGCGAAACCGACACCTCCCAGCAAGCGGTGTTGTTCAGCCTGGAGACTGAAGCGGGCAACACCAGCTACTACATGGGGTTCAACAACTTCTATGTAGTCACGCGCTATAACCGCAGCACTTTGTACGCTACGGCAGTTTTGCAATTGGCAAACGCCATCAAGTCGGCCTACGACAACAATCTGGACCTGCAGGACACCTCAGCCAGCGACAGTAATAAAAGCAAAACCAAAGCCAAGTCGACGAAAAAAAATGCGGCTGGCTGGAATTGATTGCTGATCAGCGTAGCCCGGATAAAGCCGCTGGCGAGAATCCGGGGTTGCGATACAACCATTTGAAATAGATGCCTTGACCTCGCCGGCATCGCTCCCCGGATTCCCGCTTCGTTTCATCCGGGCTACAAGGACAGGCTGCGAGGGCAATAAAAAAGGACGGGTTATCCCGTCCTTTTTTATTGCTGGCAAAACCAGAAACCATCGCGCGATTACTTCGCCGCCATCGTCCGCTGGCGACGCGTCTCTGACAGCACGATCCCGCTGGCCACCGAGACATTCAAACTCTCCACCGAACCAAACATCGGAATCGACACCAGTACATCGCAATGCTCGCGCGTCAGGCGACGCATGCCATCACCTTCGCTACCCAGAACCCAAGCCAGCGGTCCGGTATTGCTGAAGTGATGTAGATCGGTATCGGCCTCGGCCGCTGTACCGGCGATCCAGATCTCGCGCTCCTGCAACTCACGCAGCGTACGCGCCAGATTGGTCACCATCACGTAGGGCACGACTTCCGCCGCGCCGCAGGCTACTTTGGATACGGTTGCGGTAATGCCCACTGCTTTGTCTTTGGGCGCAATCACCGCATGCACACCCATCGCATCGGCCACGCGCAAACACGCACCCAGGTTATGCGGATCGGTAATGCCATCAAGCACCAGCAAGAATGGCGGCTCGTCCAGATCATCCAGCACATCGTCTACGGTGATGTACGACTTTCCGGCGTCGATCAACGCGGCTACACCTTGGTGTTTGCCGCCAGCGGTCAAGCCATCCAGGCGCTTGGTATCCACCAGCAAGACTTTGCAGCCCTGTGCTTCGGCCAGCCGCGCCAGATCTTTGGAGCGCTGATCCATTCGGGCGGCATTCAGGTAAAGCTCGATGACGCTATCGGGAAAGCGTTTAAGGCGCGAACCGACCGCGTGAAAACCGTGTATGACTTTGTGATCCATGATGCCTTGCCAGCAAGTGTGGCGGGTGCTTTGCAAAGGCGTCAGTTTACAGCATTGAAGGGCATCCCGATAAATCGAGGTGCGAGGTGCGAGGTGCGCAAGTATCTGACAACTCAACGCAACCACGAATTCGTCATTCCCGACCTGGGCGGCCCCCTTGGCGGGAATGACGAGTCGAGGGCCACAGACCTCCTCCGTTGCCCTTCACTGCTAACTCCTCCTCACCCCTCATCTCTCACACACGTATAATGGCCACTTTGCCGCCCCCGACGATCCCGCCGTGTCCGCTCCCGCCCTTCCCCGCGCAGGCGAACGCCTGCAACTCGCTCTGCCTCCTGGTTCCGCTGATAGCCTGCTGCTGGCGCGTTATGCCAGTGCCGCGCGCCCATTGGTCATCCTCACCGATGCCGCGCACGAGGCCACCCGCTTAAAAGACGAGCTGGCCTTTTTGCTGCCGGAAAAAAGCGTGGTGATGCTGCCGGACTGGGAAACGCTGCCCTACGATCATTTCTCGCCGCACCAGGATTTGATCTCCGAACGGCTGGCCACGCTATGGCAAATCCGCGAAAGCCAGGCCGATGTGGTGATCGTGCCGGTGCAAACAGCCATGGGCAGGCTGGCACCGGTGGAATACCTGGCGGGCTACACCTTCTTTATCAAGAAGGGGCAGAAATTTGATCCGGAAAAGATGCGCGCTGATCTGGCGTTTGCCGGGTACAGCCACGTCACCCAGGTTTACAGCCCCGGCGAGTTCTCGATTCGCGGCGGGTTGATTGATCTGTTCCCGATGGGCTCCACGCTGCCCTACCGGCTGGACTTGTTCGACGAAGAAATCGAAACCATCCGCACCTTTGATGTGGATACCCAGCGCAGTCTGTATCCGGTGCCGGAAGTGCGCCTGCTGCCGGCGCGTGAGTTCCCGATTGATGACGGTGGCCGCACGCGCTTTCGCCAGCGCTTTCGCGAAGTCTTCGAGGGCGATCCGTCCAAATCCCGTCTGTACAAAGATATTTCCAGCGGCGCCACGCCTGCCGGTATCGAGTACTACCTGCCGCTGTTCTTTGAACACACGGCCACGCTGTTCGACTACCTGCCGTCCACCGCGCTACTGACACTGCACGGCGATATCCACGAGGCGTCACAACGTTTCTGGAATGACACCCAGGAACGTTACCGCAATCTATCGGGAGAGAAAGACCGGCCCATTCTGAAACCGGGTGATCTGTACTTGATGCCGGATGCGCTGTTCACCGCGTTCAAAGCGTGGCCACGACTCGAATTCACTGCTGCGCCAGCCGAACTGGCGCAACCATTGCCGCCGCTGGACGTAGACCGCCGCGCCGAAAATCCGCTCAGCAAGCTGGTCAGTTTTCTGGACAGTTTCAAAGGTCGCGTGCTGATCTGCGCTGAGAGTCTCGGTCGTCGCGAAACCATGGCGCAGTACTTCGCCGACTATGATCTCAAGCCCGCGCTGACTGATAGCTGGCAAGGTTTCGTCAACGCCAAAGACCGCGTCATGCTGGCGCCTTCGCCGCTTTATCGCGGCTTTGTGCTGCCTGATGAAAAGCTGGCGATCATCACCGAAGGCAATCTCTACGCCGCTGTTGCGCAGGCCCGCGGCAAGAAACAGCAAAAACGCAGCAATACCGACAGCATGCTGCGGGATTTGTCCGAGCTGAAAATCGGCGATCCGGTAGTACATGAAGCCCACGGCATCGGCTTGTACCAAGGCTTGATGTCGATGGACCTGGGTGAAGGCGAAACAGAGCTGTTGCTGATTGAATATTCCGGCGGCGACAAACTCTACGTGCCGGTGTCGCAACTGCACGTGATCAGCCGCTATTCCGGTGGCTCGCCCGAGGCCGCACCAATCCATAAACTGGGTTCCGGCACTTGGGATAAAGCCAAACGCCGCGCCGCCGAGCAAGTACGCGATACCGCTGCCGAACTCTTGAACCTGTACGCCCGCCGCGCAGCACGTGAAGGCCATGCGTTTGACTGGTCATACAACGACTACGCCGCGTTTGCCGAAGGCTTCGGCTTTGAAGAAACTGCCGACCAAGCCGCTGCCATTGAGGCAGTGTTGATCGACATGCGTTTGGGTCGACCGATGGATCGGTTGGTGTGCGGTGATGTCGGCTTTGGTAAAACCGAAGTCGCTCTGCGCGCGGCCTTTGCAGCGGTAGCCGGTGGCAAACAAGTGGCCGTACTGGTGCCGACCACATTGCTGGCCGAACAACATTTCCAGACCTTTACCGACCGTTTCTCCGATTGGCCGGTAAAAATTGTCGAGTTATCGCGGTTCCGCTCCACCAAAGAAGTCGCGGCTGCCATGAAAGGGCTGGAAGACGGCACGGTCGATATCGTGATCGGCACGCACAAATTGGTGCAGCCAGACATGGTGTTCAAGAATCTCGGTCTGGTGATCATCGATGAGGAACACCGTTTTGGCGTGCGCCAGAAGGAACAGCTGAAAGCCTTGCGCGCCAATGTAGACGTGCTAACGCTGACCGCCACGCCGATCCCGCGCACCTTGGCGATGAGTCTGGAAGGCCTGCGTGACTTCTCAGTCATCGCCACCGCGCCATCGCGCCGCCTCGCGGTGAAAACCTTTGTCGCCAAGTACAGCGATGGTGTGATCCGCGAAGCCGTGCTGCGTGAACTCAAGCGCGGCGGTCAGGTGTTCTTCTTGCACAACGAAGTAGAAACCATCGAGAACGCCCACCAACGCCTCGCCGCCTTACTGCCCGAAGCGCGCATTGGCGTTGCCCACGGCCAGATGCGCGAGCGCGAACTAGAGCATGTGATGCGCGACTTTTACGCGCAGCGCTTCAACATCCTTTTATGTACGACGATTATCGAAACCGGGATCGACATCCCCAACGCCAATACCATCATCATGAATCGCGCCGACAAATTCGGCTTGGCGCAGCTGCACCAGATGCGCGGCCGGGTGGGTCGCAGCCATCACCAGGCCTATGCCTATTTACTGGTGAACGATCTGGAAGGGCTGACCGCCTCGGCCAAGAAGCGCCTCGAGGCGATCCAGATGATGGAAGAACTGGGTTCTGGCTTCTTCCTCGCCATGCATGATCTGGAAATCCGTGGCGCAGGCGAAGTACTGGGCGATTCGCAATCGGGCGAAATGCAGGAAATTGGTTTCTCACTGTATTCGCAAATGCTCAACGAAGCCGTCAAGGCACTCAAGAAAGGCATCGAGCCCGATTTGTCGCAACCGCTGGGCGTGACCACCGAAATCAATCTGCATTCGCCTGCCTTGTTGCCGAACGAATACTGTCCCGACGTGCATGAGCGTCTGAGCTTGTACAAACGTCTGGCCAACTGCGAAACGCTGGAAGAACTGGATGATTTGCTGCAAGAGTTGATCGACCGTTTCGGCCTGCTGCCTGATCCGGCCAAAGTGCTGCTTGATTGCCACAAACTGCGCATGCTGGCCAAGCCGATGGGCATCACCAAAATCGACGCTGCAGATTCGGCCATTGTGATCAACTTTGCCAAGAACACCCAGGTTGAGCCGATCAAGATCATTACGCTGATCCAGTCCAAAAAGAACTATCGACTGGCTGGGCAGGATCGCTTGCGGGTGGACGGCAACTGGCCGGAGGCACCTTTGCGGGCGGCGCGGGTGAAGGAGTTGTTGGGGGAGTTGGTGAAGCCGGTTTAGTGGGCGGGTAGTCTTGGACTCGTTGCGTGGAAGCCCGTAGTTATGCAATAACACATCGCCGGTAAAGCGTTGTTGGAGCGACTTATTGAGGCATTACGGCCCCGGATTCCCGCTTCGCTCCATCCGGGCTACGAGGGCCGCAAAGTTCTAGCCTGGTTCTGCACGTGCAGTTAAAGCAGACCAAACAACAAAGCTGATCACGCCGACCGAGAGTCGGAGACCTCAGGCTCCGACCGACCGAGGGGACGCAGGATGCGCGTAAACCATCCTTGCATACAGACGGTTCGTTTCCCCCTGCAACCTGCATTCGAAGCATTCTGCATCGTTGTGGGGGTACCCCCGAGGGGCACGGTTTTTGACCTGGGGCCCCCTTGCGGCAGCGGGGTCGCCTTTTGCGATCCCGCTCTGCGGGACTTTTGGTTTCTTTTCTTTGGCGACGCAAAGAAAAGAAACGTGCTCCCGGTCACCACCGGGTATCTAATACTTTTACTTGTGCCAAAGGCACTAACAAGCAGCGGGTGTTGGAAGTCGAAGGAATAAGGCCAGGGCAAGTTGCAAGAACCCCACCGGATTTTCACCGTAGCCGGGCTAGCACGAATCACAACCCTGCCATTTCCTTAACATGCACCGCCACACTCCTCCCCAGCGAGGACAAGTCATACCCCCCTTCCAGCATCGACACAATCCGCCCTTGCGCATGAGTCTTGGCCACCTGCATGACCTCTCGCGTCACCCAGGCATAATCGGATTCCACCAATCCCATTGAAGACATATCGTCCTCTCGATGTGCATCAAAACCGGCAGAGATCAAAATCAGTTGCGGCGCGAATTCGTTGAGGGCCGGTATCCAGAAATCACTCACCATTTGCCGAAAATCCGCGCCAGTGGTGGCCCTTGGTTTAGGGATGTTCTTCATGCCCGGCCCGCGCGGTTCATCGCCAGAGTACGGAAAGAACGGGTGCTGAAACCAGCCCACCATCAGTACACGAGGATCATCGCAGAAGATGTCTTCAGTGCCATTGCCGTGGTGCACGTCAAAATCGACCACGGCGACGCGCTCAACACCGTATTCCGCCATGGCGTGCGCAGCGGCCACGGCGACGTTGTTGAACAGGCAAAAACCCATGGCCTTGTTACGTTCGGCATGATGGCCGGGCGGGCGAATCGCACAGAACGCATTTTGGGCGTGGCCCTGCATCACCATATTCACTGCCCCGATGCCAGCGCCCGCAGCGTGGTAGGCGGCACGCAAGCTGAAGGAGTTGATAGCGGTGTCCGGGTCCAGATGCACGTAGCCATGCGAGGGCGATAGCGTCGCCAGCCGGTCCAAATACTCAGCATCATGCACCCGTTCCAGTTGCGCGTAGGTGGCGGGCTCGGCGTCGACGTGCAACAAACAATCCCACAAACCTGCAGCTATCAGCCGATCCTGAATGGCGGCAAGGCGTTCGGCGCACTCCGGATGCCCTTTTCCCATGTCATGCATGGCGCATGCGCTGTGGGTGAGATAGGCCGTCGCATCACTTTTCGCTGCAGAAAACAAGGGAATCACTCCTGCCCGGAATCTGGCCGGGACGTATGGGTGCAGAATCGAATTGAGCGGTTCTGATTGCATTGCGCCGCTTGTCCGGGCAGTTTACGCGTTCGCGATGTGCACAGGCAAAGCCAGTGCCATTGGCATAAACTGCGCGCTCAGGCATAAAACAATAATCAGTAGCTCCACATCGCTGGCCAGCCGTCCAGCATCATTGACCCGCTCCAATCAGAGAACTGCATGCTCCAGCCTTTTCTCGCAACACTGAACCAGTTGAACACGCTCATTCTGGGCAAGGAAAACCAGGTGCGGCTGGCGCTGGCGTGCCTGCTGGCCCGGGGCCACCTGTTATTTGAAGATGTGCCCGGTGTTGGTAAAACCACGCTGACTCACGCGCTGGCCAGTTCATTGGGTTTGCAGTTTCAGCGCGTGCAATTCACCAGCGATCTGTTGCCCGCCGATCTCCTCGGTGTATCGGTGTATGCGCGCGACAGCGAAAGCTTTCGGTTTCATCGCGGCCCGGTGTTTAGCCAGTTGTTGCTGGCCGACGAAATCAATCGCGCTCCACCTAAAACCCAGTCCGCTTTGCTGGAAGCCATGGAAGAAGGCCAGGTCAGCGCCGATGGCGTCACCTACCGCTTGCCCGAGCCGTTTTTTGTGATTGCCACGCAAAACCCGCAACATCAGATTGGCACTTTTCCACTGCCAGAATCGCAGCTGGACCGTTTCTTGATGCGGCTGGAATTGGGCTATCCCAGTCTGGCCGCCGAGCGTGCATTGCTGGCGGGCGAAGATCGTCGCACCTTGCTGGCCGCGCTCAAACCCACCGTCAGCCCGGAACAATTGCTGGAAGCGCAGCAAGCTGTCGCCACGGTGCGGGTATCTCCCGCACTGCTTGATTACGTACAGGCGCTGGCCGCCGCAACCCGCACCAGCGAACGTTTCAGTTACGGCCTGTCGCCGCGTGCTTTGCTGGGCTTGATTGCGGCTGCCCGCGCCTGGGCCTGGCTGGATGGGCGCGACTTCACGCTGCCAGAGGATGTCCAGGCTGTTTTTGCCGCAGTGGCCGGGCATCGCTTGCAAGGCCGTTCCCACGGTCAAACCGACGCCCGCAGCGCACAAGACTTGCTCGCTTCTGTGGCCATTCCTTGAATCTGATAGCGTCATGCTCAAGCTATTGAGGCCATTGCAGCAGCGCGGGCAACGCTGGATGAACCAGCGGCATCCGGCAGTAAGCGGCACTTTGCAACTGCGACAAAACCGCATTTATGTTCTGCCCAGCGGTTTTGGTCTGGCCTACGCGGCTACCTGTGTATTGGTACTGATTGGGGCCATCAATTATCAATTGAGCTTGGCTTATCTGTTTGCGTTTCTGATGCTGGGACTGGGTCACTCGGGCTTGATTCAGGCGTTTCGCAATCTGCTGGGACTAACGCTGAACGCACAACCGGCGCCGGCAGTGTTTGCCGGAGATATGGCGCATTTTCCGGTGCGTCTGGGCGATGCCCGCAAATTTGGCCGCCGAAATCTGCAGCTACGCGCGGTGGGCGGAGTGCCGCAGCAAGTCATCAACATCGCGGCCAGTACCGATATCATGGTCTGGCTTGCGGTACCCGCGGTTCAGCGTGGCTGGTTGCCCTTGCCGCGCGTTACCATTGAAACGCGCTTTCCCACTGGTTGGTGCCGCGCCTGGAGCCACGCCAGCCTGAAAGCAAATTGCCTGGTGTATCCGCGACCGGAAAACAATCCTCCGCCGTGGCCAGATGCATCAGGCAACGAATATGCGGGCCGCCGTCAGCGCTCTGGAGATGATGATTTCGCGGGCTTGCGCCAATACCAGCCGGGCGATGCCATGCGGCAAGTGGCGTGGAAGCAATCGGCCCGGCTGGACTGGCTTGCCGTACGGCTACACGACACACCGCGCTCTTCCATGCAGCATCTACGCTGGGATGACGCGGCGGGGTTGAACGTCGAGGCCCGACTGTCGCGCCTGACCGCTTGGGTATTAAAGGCCGATGCCGCTGGCCTGCCTTATACATTGATGTTGCCAGATCAGGTCATCGCAACCGCCGCTGGCGCCTCGCAGCGTGAGCAGTGTTTGCACGCGCTGGCGTTGTTCGGGCTGGCGCAGTCGCAAGGATCGCCATGACCGCGCAATCCGCCAATTACTCCGCCCCAATGCCACTCCCCCCATTCTATGCACTGGCGGTAGCAGTGCTGGCAGCGCTGGCGCCGGGCTTGCTGGCTTTGCCGCTCTGGCATACGGCCTTGATCATTACGCCCGTGCTCTGGCGCATCTGGCTGGGCCACCGCAACGCGGCCTTACCGCATTTGGTGGTCAGAATTGGCTGGGCATTGCTGCTGTTTGCGTTCGCTTTCATGCAGTACCACACGTTAGTGGGGCGTGAAGGCGGCGTGGCTGTGCTCAGTAGTCTGATTGCAGTGAAATTTCTCGAAACCAAAAATCATCGGGATGTGCGCGTACTCAGCTTGCTCGCGTTTTTTGCCTGCAGTACCGGCTTTCTGGTGTCGCAATCCCCGCTGATGCTGGTTTACACCATCGTGGTGGTGGCCATGATTTGCGGGCAATTGGCTGCGTGGCATCGTGACGACGGCAAGGTCGATATGAGCGATCTGCGGCGGGTTGGGCGCATGTTGCTGGAAGCGCTGCCCATCGCCTTGATTCTGTTTGTGCTGTTCCCACGTTTATCGGGGCCGCTGTGGCACATGCCAGACAATGAACCGCGAGTCCGAACCGGATTGTCGGATGACATGTCGCCCGGCAGTTTTAGCGATCTCACCCAGGACGATAGCGTAGCGTTCCGCGTCGACTTTAACGGCCCCACGCCGCCGCGCTCACAGATGTATTGGCGCGGCCCGGTGATGTCATCATTTGATGGCACCACCTGGCACACCGGTTATGCCGGTGACCCCACGGAAAGCTTCGAAACTGCCGGGTCGGTGTACCGCTACACCATGACGCTGGAACCCCATCAGCGAACATGGCTGCTGGCACTCGATCTACCGGTGCAACTGCCGGAAAACGCCCGGCTCAGCCCCACTCTGCAAGCGCTGTCGCGCACACCGGTAACTGAACGCCAGCGTTTTGCCTTTGCCAGCAGCACCCACTGGCGCACCCAAGGCGACAGCGAGCGTAGCCTGGCCCGCAATCTGGCTATTCCGCCCAATATCAATCCGCAGGCTCGTGCGCTGGCGGCCAATTGGCTGCGCTTGCCACCGGCACAACGTGTCGCCGCTGCCATGCGTTTTTTGCGGGACGGGCACTATCAATACACGCTTGCTCCGCCGCTGCTGACCAGTGTTAACCGGATTGACCAGTTGCTATTTGAAACCCGCGCCGGTTTTTGTGAGCACTATGCTGGCGCGTTCACTTTTTTGATGCGGGCGGCAGGCGTACCAGCACGGGTGGTCGGCGGTTATCTGGGCGGTGAATACAATCGCACCGGTAACTACTGGATCATCCGACAAGCCAGCGCGCACGCCTGGAGCGAAGTCTGGCTACCCGGCCAGGGCTGGCAGCGCGTTGACCCGACCTCAATGGTTGCGCCTGACCGTATTAATCGTGGCTTGGCAGAAAGCGTGCCCAGCAGCGACCCGCTACCCTTCATGCTGCGGGATGAAGACAGCACACTCGCCCAATTGCGCCTGAATTGGGACGCTGTCATGCACGGTTGGGATACCTGGGTCGTGGGCTATGATGCCCAGCGGCAAATGCAGGTGCTTAACCGGTTGGGTATCGACAATCTGTTGTCGCCCACCTTTGTTGGCTGGCTTTGCGGTGGCTTTGGCGTGTTGCTGCTGATTTATCTGATTGCCGCCAGTGACTGGCGCCGCGCCCGCAAAATCGACGCCGCGCAACGTCATTGGCAATTTTTTCAGAAAAAACTCGCCAAAGCCGGAATATCAGCGCGGGCCAGCGAGGGACCATTAGACTTCGCGCGCCGCGCTGCCCTGAAGCTGCCAGCCCAACAAGGTGAAATTTTCGCGATCGCCAGCCAATATGTCGCTATTCGCTACGGCCCTACCCCTGACGCCCTGCCCGGCTTGATCCGCGCTACACGGCAGTTTAGGGTGCGCTGACCAAGCCTGTTTGTCAGGGCTTGATCGCGGCGTAGACACAGGTATCGCACAGCTCTCCCGTCGGCGTGATCCGTTCATTGCGCATAACACCTTCCAGCGTCATGCCAATTCGCTCGCAGACACGGCGGCTGGGCAAATTGGCTGCGTCACAAAGCGCTTCGACCCGGCGTGCCCCCAAGGTCTCCCATGCCAGACCAAGCAGGGCTCGCGCGGCTTCGCTTACCAGACCCTGCCCTTGTTTGCTGCTGCGACACCAGAAACCAAGTTCGAACTTGGGTACAGCCCAATCCAGGCGGTGCAATCCTGTCGCCAGTACCAGTTCTCCGGTTTCCCGATGCCAGGCCAGCATGGCTAAATCCTTGCGCGCAAGAAAGTCCGCATGGCGTTGTTGGCACCATTCTTCTGAGCTAGCCACAGACGGCTCGGCAACGGCCCAAGGTAAAGAAGCAGGAAATTGGCGCAATGCGGTCAATGACTCGCAAACGGCGGCATAAACAGCGGTGCCGTCGCCTGCCATCGGTGGTCGCAAGATCAAGCGAGAGGTGATGATTTCTGTCGGGATATTCAGGGTAAACGGATCGAGTTTCGGCATTGGCTGGTCGATTCAGGCTCAGTCGTAGAAAATCTTAATGGCTGCCCACTTTAGCATTAACCAAATACCGCAATCTTCAGGCAAAGCATCATCCCGCGAAGGCGCCCCACTCAACAGCAACCCTGCCCGCTGCTATGATGTTCGGCTTGCCTGACGCGTGCCGAGCTAATCCCACTGGTATGCGCACCGTTTTCACACAGCTACAGACAAAGGACGTCGTTTCATGCCCCTTTTTGACAAAGAACCCGAGCACCGCCATGACCAGGTTGCCCGAACAGGGGTTTTGTTGATCAATCTGGGCACGCCTGACGCTGCCACCACCTCTGCCGTGCGACGCTACCTCAAGCAGTTTTTATCTGACCCTCGGGTGGTCGAAATTCCAAGACTGCTATGGCAAATCATTCTGCGACTGTTTGTGCTGACCACCCGCCCCGGCAAATCGGCAGCGAAATATGCGCTGATCTGGAACCGGGACGGCTCGCCCTTGCTGGTATGGAGCCAGAAACAAGCCCGCTTGCTGAAAGGTTATCTGGGAGAGCGCTATGCGCAACGTGGACAAGAAGGCCCGGTTATCGCTTTGGGCATGCGTTATGGCAATCCATCTATTGCCAAGGCGATGGATGAATTAAGAACCGCGGGTTGCGAACGAATCCTGGTCTTGCCGCTCTATCCACAATACGCCGCCAGTACCACCGCCAGCGCTTATGACGCTGTGTTCAAGCAAATGGCGCGTTATCGCAATCCGCCTGAATTGCGACTGGTAAAGTCATATCACGCATATCCTGGATATATCGCAGCGCTGGCAGCACGGGTAAGGCAAAGGTGGAATGAACAAGGGCGCAGCGAGCACCTGATACTCAGTTTTCACGGTCTGCCACGTTATACGCTCGATAAAGGCGACCCTTATTACTGTCATTGCCAGAAAACAGCGCGGTTGCTGGCTCGCGAATTGCAGCTTGAGGAAAGCGAATACACCGTGGCGTTTCAGTCCCGTTTTGGCCGTACTCGCTGGCTGGAGCCGTATACCAGCGTGGTGCTGACCCAATTGGCCAAAGGTGGCGTGAAATCGGTTGACGTGTTTTGCCCTGGATTTGTGGCCGACTGCCTGGAGACACTCGAAGAAATCGCCATGGAAGGCAAACAAACCTTCCTCGCGGCGGGTGGAAAAACGCTGAATCACATTCCTTGCTTGAACGATAACCCGACCTGGATCGCTGCGTTAGCTGACTTTTCGTCGCTGCAACTTACAGCGTGGACGGACGGTACCCTGAATAGCGAGATCCCGCTGGAAGCCGCGAAAATAGCCAATCTACGTGCACAAAAAATGGGCGCGAAACAATAATGAAAAAAATACCTTGGGCAATTTGCCAATACCAGTTACACTCAACGGTAAGCTTAATCTTACAACTCGAAGGAATCCTCCTATGAGCACTCGGCTCTTTCTCGCCGAAGACGATCTCATTCTTGCGGATGCTCTGAAAACCAGTTTGTCACAAGCCGACTTCCAAGTTGACTGTGTCAACGACGGCTCCCTGGCACTGCAGATTCTTCTTCACAATGATTACGATGTAGTGGTTCTGGATATCGGTCTGCCCAACATGGACGGCCTGACAGTGCTTCGTAACATTCGTCAGCACAAACCATCCCTGCCTATTCTTATCCTGACCGCCCTTGACGGTCTGGAAGACCGCGTTGCCGGTCTGGATGCGGGCGCTGATGATTATCTGGCTAAACCTTTCGAATTCGCCGAACTGGAAGCACGTCTGCGCGCTCTGTTGCGTCGCAGCCAGATTCTGCCGCAGTCGGTTCAGCAATTGGGCAATCTGCGTCTGGATCGCGCCGGTCAACGCGCATGGTGTAACGACACTCCTCTCGATCTGTCCGCTCGTGAACTGACCGTACTGGAAATCCTGATGTCGAATATCGACCGCGTGGTGACCAAAGAGCAGATCGTGTCCGAACTGGGCTCTGATAATGCTGAAGTTGGTCTGAACGCGATTGAAGTTTACGTACACCGTCTGCGCAAAAAGCTGGAACCTTGTGGCGTGGTAATCCGGACTATCCGTGGTCTGGGTTATTTGCTGGAAAAGCAGCAACCTCACGCTGTCGATGCAGGCTAAGTACTCCCTCAAACGCCAGCTTTTACTCTGGCTTTTGATTCCCCAGCTGGTTCTATGGCTAGCTGGGGCACTTCTCAGTTTCCAGGTTGCCAATCACTTTGCCAATGAATTGATTGACAACAGCCTCTTGCAAATTGCCAGAGGGCTTTCCCGCCAGATCCGTACGCAAAGTGACGGTCAGGTTGGCGCAGATTTCCCCCAAGCCACCCATTTTCTGCTGGACGACTCGCAAGACGAGCCGTTGCTGTATTCGGTAGAAACGTCCAGCGGCCAGAAAATCCTCAGTAATTTCGATTTCCCGGCACATACCGACACGCTACCTCCCGTTGCCGAGCAACCGGTTTTTCATAACCTGGTCAAGCTACCCAATCCCGTGCGTATGGTTTCGGTGTATTACCCGCTGGGTAATGATGCCAAAGGACAAACCCGCTGGCTGCATGTGCAGGCCGCCAAAAGCCTGGCCCGCCGCAATCATCTCTCTCGCCAGATCATGCTGACCATCGCACTGCCCTTGGGCGGACTGCTGATCGTAATGAGTTTTCTGGTCTGGCTGGGTATCAATCGTGGCTTGCAGCCTTTGAATGGCTTGCAACGACTGGTGGAAAATCGCAACCCCCAGGATCAAGCACCCTTTGAGTTGAGCCACGCGCCGCAAGAATTGCACGCCCTGGCCAAAGCGCTGACCCAATTACTTTCGACTACTCAACAAAGCGTTGCCCGCCAACGCCGCTTTATTGCCGATGCCGCGCACCAGTTGCGCACGCCTCTGGCTGGCCTTAAATCGCAAACCGAACTGGCCATGCGTGAGACTGAACCCGAGCAACTGCGCGCTCGTTTGAATATGGTGCACACCAGCGCCACTCGCAGCATCCATCTGGTAAATCAGTTACTGACGCTAGCACGTTCGGAACCAGGCACCCAAAACGGCATGCCCCGTGTCAAGGTTGATCTGGCCCGGCTGATTCGCGATCTCACTGCCGAATCCGTACCACGCGCCTTGGCGGCAGGTATGGATCTGGGATGCGACACAGCACTGAATGAAGCGGTGATTGAGGGTAACTCAGCGCTATTACGCGAGCTATTTGTAAACCTGGTCGAGAACGCCATCAAGTACATCCCACGCGGCGGCAATATCACGGTGCGGCTCAGCGAAGATACCTCGCGCTACATTGTCGAAGTTGAGGACAATGGCTCCGGCATTCCGGACGATGACAAACCTCGGGTGTTTGAGCGCTTTTACCGACGAGAACAAACCGGTAACGGCTGCGGCCTGGGGATGGCTATCGTCAAGGAAATTGCCGAACGCCACGGTGGGACGGTAGATCTGCTCGACGCCCTGCCACATGGGCTGATCGTACGGGTGGAACTCCCCAAAGAACAACCACTGCCGCCCGCCCACTAACCGCGTAGCCACGTCGGTCGGTTATTCACGCCTGAACCAGACAATGCGCGGGATATCGCTGGTTTTGCGTTCCAGCAAAGCGGCATAGCGCAAAGTCACCCGCCCGAAATGCGCATCCACCTCATTGATGAAATACTGACTTTGCACCGACAGCGCAGCGCTGATAACGCCCGCTTTGGCTGTATCGGGCAATGCTTTGGTAAATTGGCTGATATCCGCGAAATAAGACCCGGCCCGTTTGGCGACTACAGCTTGTGCGTCGGTCACGGACAGACCCGGCACAACCGCCGCCAGCACCTCGGCCTCAGCAAAATTAACGTTCACCGGCGTTACAGCGGGCAGCACCGTCACAAACGGCGTAATGGTGTTGATGACCTCGGGCGTAAATCCTTTCACACGGGTCAGCGAGCCCATATCGGTCAGCCGCTGATTGGCCGCCCGATATGGCGGACTGGCCTGCAGATATTCATTGTCTTCCGCCCCGCCGGGGCTGCGGGTATCGCTATCCGCATCCTCCCAATCGGCCAGTGCATTGACTAGATCCGGCGACAAGGACAACTCCGTGAACAGGCGCTTGCAGGCGGCAATTTCCGCATCATTGGCCTGACCATTGTCGGAAACCAGGTTATTCAGATTGTAGCGGCCGTTCTGTTCCAGCACGCGCCCGCCCACTCGACCGTTTTCCACTGGAATAGCCGGAATGGGGATATTCCATGGCTCCAGCATATGGTCGACCTGATTGTTGCGGAAATCATCTTTCAGTGTCAGCCGCGCCAGGTTCACCGAAGCACGCACAACACCCATAGCCTCGGCTTGATCGAATTGATTTTCGAGTTGCCGAAACCATAAACCCTGCCGCCAGGCGATCCATGCCGCCAATGCAGCAACCAGAGCCGCGAGTGCTACGGCAGTCAGAATGGCAATGCCACGTTGCCGCATGGGCGAGTGAACTGCCGTTTTGGACCGGATTCTTGAGGAGGTTCTCATGGCAATGCGTAGATCCGCTGAATCGAGCCTTGCCCTTCATGTTGCATCACTACCTTGATCGCACGTGGTAAGACATCGGTACCGCCGACCACAGGCCAGGTCGCTTGCCACTGCAAGGAACTATCCATAAAACTCACTTCAAAGCGCTGGACCCGATCCAGCATGACATGAACCTGCGGCTGACTGCGGGGCGCCAGATCGAGACTGTCCCATTGCAGCATTTCCAGTCGACCCTCTTTGAGCCGATATGCCACATGAAACGGTTCACGCTCGCGGTTCATGCGCACCAATTGCAATTGGGGCCAGTCAGGATTGTTAGGCTGGGCGTTACCTTCCAGCGCTGGTTGGGTCAGTCCTGAGCTATCGCGCCAACTACGGTTGGCGGCCTGGGTGACATCGTCATCAAACCGGCCCAGCACCAAGCTAAGTTCACGCCAGCGCGTGGTTTCTGCATCCAGCCGGATTTTGGTGTCCACCATGGTCGACAAACCACGGAAGGCAATCAGCGACATGACCGCGAAAATGGCCATGGCAATGAGGATTTCCAACAAGGTAAAGCCGCGCTTGGTCCTAGATGCGTGCAAGGTAGCTCACCAGAGTTGCCGCGGCATGCTGCGGATCATTTTGCAGATAGACGCTGATTTCCACACGCCGGAACGAGCGATTAGGCGACGCGCCTACTTCAATACGCCAGTTGAACGCTTCGCCCGCCTGGTCTTCTGCACCGGATAACTGCCCGGTTTCCGGAAAATCATGGCGCGCAGTCATTTCGTTCAGGCGATTCTGCGCCACCCACCCGGCCAGCATGCGTGTACGAAAATCAATGGCAGAATCGGTACTGAAACTGGTGGCCTTGAGTGCTGCGGTCAAGGCAATGGCCACGACCGCGAGTGCGACCATGACTTCGATCAGTGTAAAACCGCCAAGTCGGCGAAGATGGTGCTCAAGCATCGGGCTGCACCACATGCGCGTTAACCCGCCCCATGACATCGCCTTCCAGCATCCACTCGCTTTGCCCTAACGTCATTTCCACGGTAAACGGCTGATTCACGCCGGAAGCCTCGAACACAATGCGTTCGCCCAGCCGCAAATCGCGCAGATTGGCCGTTTGTTTGGTCACCCGCAAATTCTCGGGCAACTCGTAGGGTTTGAGCACTTCATGATTGGGAATGGCTTGCCAGTTGTTCTGATCATCTTGCACCCAGAACTGGTAGCCATGACCATCGGTGGACCAGCCGATGGTGCGGCCACCCGCAATGGCTTCATCGCGGGCGTCTTCCAGCACGGCAGCCAGCCGCCGTGCTTCATGCTCGGACACTTGAGCATCAGACTGGCCCAGCTTGACGACGGCTAGCCCCAGAATGATGCCTATCAGCGCCAGCGCGACCAGAATCTCGATCAGAGTAAAACCGCGCTGTATGCGCCGGGCAAGCGTGTTCATCGGTGAAATGGCTGCTTACTGCTGCCAGGAACCGATGTCGGCGTCGTAATTCTCGCCGCCAGCCTGACCGTCTGCGCCGTAGCTCATGACGTCAATCTCGCCATGCAGGCCTGGGTTGAGATAAATGTAATCGTTGCCCCACGGGTCTTTCGGCAGCTTTTCCAGGTAGCCACCGTTTTTCCAGTTGGCTGGTGCCGGGCTGGCCGTTGGCTTTTCAACCAGGGCTTTCAGGCCTTGTTCGGTAGTCGGATAGCGGCCGTTGTCCAGTTTGTAGAGTTTGAGTGCCTGTACGACTGAGCGAATATCCTGCTTGGCGGCGACCACGCGAGCGTCGTTTGGCCGATCCATGATCTTGGGAACAATCAACGCCCCAAGGATGGCCAGAATGGTAATCACCACCAGAATTTCAATCAGGGTAAAGCCGCGCTGGGCGGCACCAGCCGCGCGACGGGATGCTGCTGCAAACATGGAGGACCTCATTTGACCAATTGGTTCATTTCGAAAACAGGAAGCAAAATTGCCAACACAATCAACAACACCACGATACCCATCGCCAGCACCATCATTGGTCCGAGCAAGCTGGTAAAGGTAGCCACGCGGTTTTCCAGTTCCTGACTTTGCTGTGCGGCGGCTTTGTCCAGCATGTATTCCAGCCGGCCCGTGGCTTCGCCGCTGGCAATCAGGTGAATCAATACGGGAGGGAACAACTTGCTCGGTGCCAGGGAACGCGATAACGGTACGCCTTCACGTACCTGGCGAGCAGATTCTTGCACTGCCTCGCGTAGCGGCAGATTGCTGATAACGCCCACCGCGGCCTGCAATGCCTTCAAAAGCGGTACACCACTGCCCACCAGAATCGCCAGGGTGGATGCCAACCGGGCCGTATTGCCTGCCCGCACAAAGCGGCCAAATAGCGGCACCCGCAAACACCATGCATCAAACTTGCGTCGTATGGCTTCTTGTTTGAGTGCCTGCCAGCCACCGACACTGGCACCAATCAGCAACAGCAGGATCAGCCAGCCCCATTGGCGTACGGCGGCGGAGGCCCACAGCATGGCGCGGGTCAGGAACGGCAGTTCGGTTTTGGCGCTCTGAAACACGGTCACCATCTGTGGCACAACCCAGGTCAGCAGCCCGACAATCACCAGCACCGACACGGCCATCACCACTGCGGGATAGACAAACGCCAACGCCACTTTGGAAGCCAGCGCTGCTCGCGATTCCAGATAATCAGCCAGCCGTTGCATGACCGTTGCCGCCCGGCCAGATTCTTCACCAGCGGCTACGATGGTGCGATACAACTCGGGAAAAGCTTTGCCCTGCCGAGCCAGCGCTTGTGACAAGGATGAACCGGCCAGAATCTCGCTGCGCAAAGCGCCAGCCAGTTGTTTCTCGCGTTCGTCTTCGCTTTGTTCGATCAGCACTGCCAAGGCTTGTTCGATGGTGAGACTGGCATCCAGCAACGTAGCAAATTGCCGCGTCCACACCGAAAGCCGCTGCCCACCCAAACCACGGCTGCGCCCCAGACTGGTGGTGCCGGTGGCAATTTCACCTATTTCGCTGACCCACAAGCCTTGGTCGCGCAGTAAAGTGCGGGCGTGTCGTTGCGTGTCGGCTTCAATCATGCCGCGCTTGTTTTCGCCATCCTGGCTAGTCGCTACATAGCGAAAAGCGGTCACAGATCAGTCTCCTCGGCCGGTGGACTCGGCGAAGTTGTTGTGTCGGTAGCAATCCAGCCGAATTCATTGGCCAGAGTCATGGCACCGCCTACCAGCAGCAGCGCCACAGGAATAAAAGACAAAACCGCAATCACCACACTCGTGAGCTTTTGCCCGGTTGCGCCCATAACCGCGCGGATCATGACCACCACGCCGTAGATACCGACTGCCATCAGCCCCAGGCTGCCCACCGGATCGGGCATGGCAGCAAACACGGGCACCAGCAATTGCGGAGTGGAACTCAACACCACCAGTGGAAACAAACTACCCTCAACCGGTTTCTTGTCGATCACCTTGAACCAGAGCATCAGCCACAAAGCAGTCAGAATGGCTTCCAGCCAGTTCACCAAAATGAAGAATCCCAGCCGTATCGGCCACGCTGCCAGAAAGTCATCGTTAGCCCACGCGCCCGCCACCCCAATCAAGGTGAGCCAGAGCGCAGGCAACCACACCGGATAACTGTATTCCGGCAGGGTTTTGCTTCGCAGCAGGGAGACATCAAGCGCGTCGCGCAAGAAACGAGGGATCACTGCGTGGGCTCAGGCAAAGATCACGGTCTTGTTGGCGAACACCAGTACGCGATTTTCCAGGTGCCATTTCACTGCACGCGAGAGCACGATTTTTTCCAGATCGCGCCCTTTGCGGACCAGTTCTTCAACGTCGTCGCGATGCGAAATGCGGATCACGTCTTGTTCGATGATGGGACCATCATCCAGTACTTCTGTTACATAGTGACTGGTGGCGCCAATCAGCTTCACCCCGCGAGCAAACGCGCGATGATAGGGCTTGGCACCGTCAAAGGCAGGCAGAAAACTGTGATGGATGTTGATCACGCGTTGCGGATAGCGCGCGGTAAAGTCATGCGACAACACCTGCATATAACGCGCCAGCACCACCAGATCAACCTGGTTGTCTTCCAGCAACTGGCGTTGCGCGGCTTCAGCCTGGGCTTTGTTGTCTTTGTTAACTTCAATCACGTGATACGGCACACCGTAGAACTCGGTAATTGCACGGCATTCTTCATGATTGGAGATCACCAACGGGATATCGCATGCCAGCTCGCCGCTTTGATGGCGATGTAGCAAATCCACCAGGCAATGGTCGTATTTGGAGACAAAAATCGCCATGCGCTGACGGCGCGTGGTCAGCGCCACTTTCCACTGCATATTGAAGCGATCGGCGATTGGCTGGAAAGCAGGCGCAAAAGAAGCCATATCCAGCGTAAAATCCGTCAGATCCCATTCCACCCGCATCAGAAACAGGTCGTCGGTGACGTCCTGATGCTGGTCCGAATGCACGATATTGGCATTGTAGGTGTAGAGAAAATTGGCAATGGCGGCGGACAGACCTTTACGGTCCGGGCAACTGATCAGCAGTGTGGCGGTATTCATGCAGCGATCCGGTTAGAGCTTTGTTAGCCACTGATTCTAGCAGTAACCACTGTGCCATGGCATGGCGTAGTCATGCCAAACCGGCAATCTGCCTTGTTCTCTCATATTTGTCGTATTTATGCGCCCAACCCGGGCGGCCTTATTGGCGCCATTTAACCTGTCATTTCCGAGCAAAGTCTTTCACGCATGTTCCATATCATTCTGTTTCAGCCGGAAATCCCCCCAAACACCGGCAATGTGATTCGTCTGGCCGCCAATACGGGCTGCACGCTCCATCTGGTCAAGCCGTTAGGCTTTCCGCTGGATGACGCCCGCATGCGCCGCGCCGGGCTGGATTACCATGAGTTCGCCGAGATGCGCGTGCATGAGGATTGGGATGCATTGATTGCAGACTTGGGCGAGGTGCGCATGTTCGCCATGACCACCAAAGGCAGCACCCAGTTTGACAAACTTGCCTTCAAACCCGGTGATGCATTTGTGTTTGGTCCAGAAACGCGCGGCTTGCCGTCTGAGGTGCTGGACCGTTTTGCGCCGGAAAACCGCATTCGCTTGCCGATGTATCCAGACAATCGCAGCCTGAATCTGTCCAACGCCGTCGCGGTGACGGTATTCGAGGCCTGGCGCCAGAACGGGTACGCCGGCGGCGCGTAAAAACAAAACCGGGCATATAGCCCGGCTTTTTATGCTGATATCAGCAAAGCAACAATCAGCGGTTACGCATGAAATCCGCAGTACGAAAGAACGCATCTTCCAGATGATCGCGTAGTGCTTGTTCCATCGGCTGTTCATCCAAGGCTGTGTACATACACAGCAGCCACTGATCGCGGGCGTCCTCGTCCACAGCAAACGGCATATGGCGCGCTCGCAGCATCGGGTGGCCATATTTTTCAATGAACAACGACGGCCCGCCCAGCCAACCCGAGAGAAACTCAAACAGTTTCTGCCGGATCACCGTCATGTCGCCACCATGCATCTGGCGCAGCGTGGTGACGCGCGGATCGGCATCCATAATGTCGTAGAACCGGTCCACCAGTTTGCGCAATGGTGCTTCGCCGCCCAGCATTTCGTAGGGCGTGAGTTGCTGTACTTCGCTCACACTCAAACCTCGTGCTTCACAGGTTTCACCAGGCTGGCAGCATGCTTGGCCCGATCACGCGCTTCATCTGTATCAGCACCGGCAGCCACCACCACGCCCATGCGGCGACGTTCGAATGCCTCTGGTTTGCCGAACAGGCGCAGATCAACACGGGGTACGGTCAACGCTTGTTCTACGCCTTCAAATGCAATGCCCTGCTCGTTCATCGCACCGTAAATAACAGCGCTGGCGCCTTGTTCACGCAGTGCCACGTCAACCGGCAATTTGAGGATGGCGCGGGCGTGCAATTCAAACTCGGAGAAACGTTGCGTCATCAGCGTAACCAGACCGGTATCGTGCGGGCGCGGGCTGACTTCCGAGAACCAGACATCGTCGCCCTTCACAAACAGTTCCACGCCAAACAGGCCTCGACCGCCCAGATTGCTGGTGATCTTTTGCGCGATATCACGCGAGCGTTCCAGTGCCAGCGGGCTCATCTTTTGCGGCTGCCAACTTTCCACATAATCGCCCTTCACTTGCACATGGCCGATTGGATCGCAGAAGAAGGTTTCGACATTGCCCGAAGCACCCACAGCGCGCACGGTCAGTTCGGTGATCTCGTAATCAAAGTCAATAAAGCCTTCAACAATTACTTTGCCTTGATTCACGCGGCTGCCGCTGGCGGCGTACTCCCAAGCCGGGATCACGTCCGCTTCGGAGCGCAAAGTGGATTGGCCTTTACCGGACGAAGACATCACCGGTTTGACCAGACACGGGAAACCAATCTCCGCGATGGCGGCTTGCATTTCTGCCAACGAACTGGCGAAACGGTACGGCGAAGTCGGCAAACCCAGTTCCTCTGCGGCCAGGCGACGGATGCCTTCGCGATTCATGGTCAGGTTAGTCGCGCGGGCAGTCGGGATTACTTCTGCCAGGCCATCGGCCTCAATGCGCAGCAGTTCCTCGGTGGCAATCGCTTCAATCTCGGGCACGATCAAGTGCGGACGTTCTTGTTCAACCAGCGCGCGCAAGGCGACCGGGTCAGCCATGTTGATTACGTGGCTACGATGTGCGACCTGCATGCCCGGTGCATCGGGATAGCGATCAACGCCGATGACCTCAACGCCCAGACGCTGCAAGGCAATGATGACTTCTTTACCCAGTTCGCCGCAGCCAAGCAGCATGACACGGGTGGCAGAAGGGGAAAGCGGCGTTCCGATACGCATGGGGGCTCCTGAGGCGAACAGTCTGGGCGTCAAATCTGAAGGGCCGAATCTTAACATGCTGGCGCCATGGCCTGACATAGCGGATGCTGACTGGCGCAGGCGACAAGGCTTGATCGCCCCTTCGCCCAGTGGTCGCTCGCAAATCGAATAACAATAAAAAACGCCACTCTATGGTGGCGTTTTTTATTGAACCGGCCAGATCAGTCGGCTTGATACGGATAAGGCTTCTGTTCAATACGCGATGCGTCGTTGCGAGCCGTTTCATCCAGATTGATCGGCGCTTTGTCCCACAGCAATGCACGGCCTTCAAGCTGGCCTTTGGCCACGTCTTGATGCTCGGTCAGATAACCCTGCATGAACTTGGTGAAATCGGAAACGTAGTTGATGTCTTGAGCCATGGATGCGAACGCCGTGTTTGAATTCTGGGTTTGACTGCTTGGAATAGGCGCCATTATACCGGCAAGCTGCGCAGCGCGGGGAGCACCTGTGCATGCAAATCTGCATTGGCCGCCGCCAGCACCCGACCGGCACTACCCAGGCGCAATGGTTCGCCCTGCCAGTCGGTCATTGCGCCACCAGCGCCAATCACCACCGGCGCCAATGCGGCAAAGTCGTGCAGCTTGAGGCCCTCTTCTACCACCACATCCAGCCAGCCAGCGGCCACCTGGCCATACAGATAACCATCACCGCCATACACCGGATAACGGCAGGCCTTGACCAATTCAGCAAACACTTGCGCGCAGGTTTGCAGATGTTCCGGGCCGGTGGTGCCAATGCGCGCGGCAGATACCTCATTGATATCACTGCCGTGAACCGGGCGACCGTTGAGCGTGGTGGGCACGCCGACGC
This sequence comes from Silvimonas sp., assembly GCF_031291215.1. Classification (NCBI taxonomy): domain Bacteria; kingdom Pseudomonadati; phylum Pseudomonadota; class Betaproteobacteria; order Neisseriales; family Chitinibacteraceae; genus Silvimonas; species Silvimonas sp. The sequence goes on along the minus strand of NZ_JARLJK010000122.1, from coordinate 311,602 downwards.
CGCCAATCCAGCGGTCGTTCACAATGGGCTGGTTGATTACGCCCAGCACCGGCTTGCCAAAATGCAGCAGGCCAATCAGCGTGACAAACAAAGGGCGGCCGACAGTGAATGACTTGGTGCCATCAATCGGATCAAGCACCCAGACCCATTCGGCATCGATGTTTTCTTCGCCATGTTCTTCACCAATGATGCCGTCATTGGGGCGCGCAGCACGAATCCGCTCGCGCATGACGCGCTCGGCTTCACGGTCGGCGATGGTGACCGGGCTGTCATCATCTTTGGAGACAATCGAAAATTCGTGGCGGTAATAGCCGCGGATGGTCTGCCCGGAAATATCGGCCAGCTCATGGGCAAGCTGGATCAAATCCTGGGAAATCGGGGTCTGGTTCATGGTGATCTATACCTTTATGGCCTCGGCGCGCAGCCTATCATGATCCATCTAGCGCTGGAAACGGATGAATTATCGCAGTGATCCGCGCACGACTGTTCTAAAATGCAAGGTCAGCCAGACAACAAGAGGAAAGCATCATGCAGGGAAATCCTGATGTGGTGAAAGCACTCAATACGGTGCTCACCAACGAATTGACCGCCATTAACCAGTTTTTTCTGCATGCGCGCATGTACAAAAACTGGGGCTATAAACGGCTGAATGACCATGTTTATCATGAGTCTATCCATGCCATGAAGCGCGCCGACGAACTGATCGAACGGATTCTGTTTCTGGAAGGCCTGCCCAATTTGCAGCAACTGGGCAAGCTGATGATTGGCGAAAATCCGCAGGAGATGTTGTCCTGTGATCTAAAGCTGGTAACCGGATACCTGACCACCCTGCGCCAGGCAATCGAAAACGCCGAGTCTGCTCAGGATTACGTCAGCCGTGATGTATTGACCGAGATGCTGGAAGAAGAAGAAGAGTACCTGGATTGGGTTGAAACCCAACTTGGTCTGATTCCAGAAGTAGGCATTGCCAACTATCTGCAAGCACAGATGGGCGACTGAGGAGCAGAGCCACCATGCAAGGCAAAACCAGCGTTATCGACGCATTGAACCGGTTGCTCGCAGCAGAACTGACCTCTATTGATCAGTACTTTCTGCACAGCCAGATGTACAAAAACTGGGGTTATCACCGACTGTTTGAGCGCATTGACCATGAGCGCCAGGACGAAATCGGCCACGCCACCAAACTGATGGAACGCATTTTGTTTCTGGAAGGCATGCCTAATGTGGCGGCACGCACTGCCCTGCGCATCGGCACCGATGTTCCGACCATGCTCAAGAATGATCTGGATACCGAATACGAAGTAGCCACTGCACTGAAAGCAACCATTGCCCTGGCCGAACGTGAGCAAGACTATGTCACTCGCGAAATGCTGGTTGAGTTGCTGGATGACACTGAAGTCGATCACGCCCATTGGCTGGAACAACAACTGTTCTTGCTGGGTGCTGTCGGCCTGCACAACTACCTGCAATCGCAAATGGGCAGCGGCAGCCCTACTTGATTGCCAGCGCGATGGCGACGCATTAGCAGAAGTAAGTAAACAAAGTCCTGGCTGAAAACGAAAACAGCCGAGATAAACTCGGCTGTTTTCTGAATTCTGGTCATCAGACCCGTTGATCCGCTCGCGATCAGGCCGCCACGGCGTCCATTTCTTCCCACCCGCGAATGGCCTCAGCTTCAATGGCATCCATCATGGTGTCTTTGGCGCAAGTTGTGCACTGGCCGCAACACGTGCCCGCGCCGGTTGCCATCTGCAACTGCGTAAATGTGCGTGCGCCCTTTTCAACGGCGACATGAATGGCTTTTTCCGTAACCCCATTGCAGATACAGACGTACATCAGAAAGACCCTTGTTACTGATAACTGTTCTCATTATCTTGCAAGAACGATTCTCAATCCAGTAACAATGTCACCTGCCCGATAAACGGCAAGATGCTGAATCCCCCTGAAAACATGCAGTAATATCCCCAACAAACATGCCGTCAATCAAGCCTGCGCAGCGCTGGCACGCGACACCCCAGCCGCGTGATTTTGTGGGGAGCGCCCTCCTCGAAACTCAGGAATCAGACTTCCACGATATGGCAGGCGGGTCTGCAAACTGCCATTCGCGAGCCGGTTTGGGCTTGTCGTATAGATAACCCTGCATGATGTGGCAGCCTATTTCACCCAGCTTCTCAGCTTGTTCAAGCAACTCCACCCCTTCTGCCACCAACTCCATGCCGAGCGTGTTTCCCAATGCAACAATGGTCTGGATAATTGCCAGATCATTGGTGTCGTTAAGCATGTCGCGCACAAAAGACTGGTCGATTTTCAGTGTGTCCAGCGGGAAGCGCTTGAGATAGGCCAAGCTGGAATAGCCAGTGCCAAAATCATCCAGCGAAATGTTCACGCCTAATTCCTTGAGCGCCACCAATATCTCGCGTGCGGCGTCGGCTTCCCGCATCAAGGTGCCTTCGGTGATTTCCAGTTCCAGCATGGCGGGAGGCAAACCGGTTTCGTTCAAGGTTTCGGCAATCAGCTGCGGCAAATTGCCGGCAGAAAACTGTGCAGCCGAAATATTGACCGACATTTTCAACGGATGCCCTTGAGCCATCCAGCTGGCGGCCTGGCGACAGGCTGTTTCCAGCACCATTTTGCCCAACGGCACAATCAGGCCGGTTTCTTCAGCCAGCGGAATGAACCGCGCTGGCATCAGTAACTCGCCGTCGGTGTTGTACATGCGTACCAGCGCTTCAGCGCCAATCACCTTGCCCTGGCGCGTATCCACTTTGCTTTGGTAGAACACTTCAAAACGTTTTTCCTGCAGCGCTTCACGCAGATGGCGCTCCAGCAAGTGACGGCTTAATACCAGGTCTTCCAGTTCGGTAGAGAAGAAACGGTAGCGATTGCGGCCATCCTGCTTGGCCCGATGCATGGCCACGTCAGCATGCCGCATCAGCGTTTCTTCATCGGAGCTGTCATCCGGAAACAAACTGATCCCCACGCTGATCGACAGATTGAATTGCTTGCCATCGAGTTCAAATGGCTCAGTCATTGCGCCCAGCAACTTGGTCGCCGCTTCGTCGGCCTCGGTAATCGAACGCAGCTCCGGCAGCAGAATGACAAACTCGTCACCGCCCAGTCGACCTATCGTGCCACTGGCCGTCATTACGTTTTCCAGGCGGCGGGCCACTTGACGCAGCAGGTCGTCGCCTGCGGTATAACCAATCGAATCATTTATAAACTTGAAGTAGTCCAGATCGAGCAGCAGCATGGCCACATGTGTCTGACTCCAACGGGCGACCTGCAAACCGTGTGAGATTCGGTCTTGCAACAGCAAGCGATTGGGAAGCCCGGTGAGCGGATCGTGGCTGGCTAGATAACTCATCTTGATCGCCATGGCGCGCGCTTCGCTGGCATCACGAAACACAATAATTGCGCCGGTAATCTCGCCCGCCTGATTGCGTATCGGGGCAGCGGAATCCTCGACCGCAGATTGCTGGCCACTCAAGGCAATCAAATTGCAATTGAGCGCCATGCCCACGATCCGCGCCTCCTTGAGCGCCAGATAAATCGGATTGCGCAATACGTGGCCGTTATTTGAATCGCGCAATTCCATCACGGTTTCGATGGGTTTGCCCAAGGCATCGGCTGTATGCCAGCCGGTCATTTCCTCGGCGATCGGATTAACAAACGTCACCAATCCTTGCGGATCAGTTGCAATAACGGCATCGCCAATTGAATTGAGCGTAATGCGCATGCGCTCTTTTTCATCCCACAGCGCGCGCTCGGCCAGCTTGCGATCGGTGATATCGGTAAGCACCATCAGCAGCCCTGCCACCGAGCCCAGTTGCCAGTTCGGCACCAGCGTGGTCTGCGCGAAACGGCGGCGGCTGGATGAGGGAAACAGCGTCATCTCCACCGTAACCGTGCGCCCCTGCATGGCTTCCTCCCAGTGCGGCCGCAGTTGCAGCAGGGTCTCTTCATTCAATACTGCGTCTAGCGTCATTCCCAACATGCGCGAAGCGGAAATGCCAAACCAGTGTCCCAACTGATCATTGCAGTAACGGTTATGGGTGTCCGCGCCCCAAAATGCTACAAATGATGGCAAGTGGTGCACCAGATCGGCCAGATCCCGCCGGGTTTGGGCCAGCTGGTCTTTCTGCCGTTTCAAGGTGAGCTGGTTTTGCACTCGTAGCCGGCAAATCGGTACATTGAGCGGCTTGTTCAGAAAATCCAGCCCTCCGGCCGCCAGAGATTGCGTCTCCCAAGACGTGCCTTCATGGGCGGTAACAAAGATCACCGCGCATTCGCTGGTGTAAGGATTAGCCTTGAGCGCATTGCAAACGGCATACCCATCCATGCCGGGCATTTCGATATCGAGAATGACCAAGTCGGGGCGACTGCTGTCGGCAACGCGCAAGGCGTCCGGGCCGTTGGTGGCAAATAGCAGTTCTCCCATGCCTTGCAAGGCATGACTTATCAGCTTGATATTCTCGACTGCATCATCAACGATCAAGATCGTAGGCTGCGGCCATTGCTCTTCGACAGCAAACACGTTGAATTTCTCTCCATGCTAATTGGCCATGAATTTGCTATATAGGCATTTACTAATGAAATATCAGCGTCTTTCCTAGATAGCACTTAATTGACGATAAAAACATATTTTTCGCCAAGCTGTCTTCATTGTGAATGCAATTGTTGGCAGCAGACAGCGCACGCATCATCGTGCTAGCGTAGCGCGTTACCGGGAGATCTCTCGCTTGCAAACCAACAACCCCAAATGGTTGCCGCTGGCCATCGTCCTGATTGGCCTGGTGTTCTCGACGGTCCTGGCTCACCGCCAGCAGATTGACAATGAGAAAACGGCAGAGCGCCGGTTTCTCTCACGCTCGGGGCGTGCAGTTGATCAAATCAATCTGCAAATGCATATCTACGAATACGGCTTGCGCGGCGCACGCGGCACCATAATTGGCGCGGGCGGTGCCAATATCACGCGAGACCGCTTTAAAGAATACGGCGAATCGCTGGATATTGGTTCGGAATACCCCGGAGCTCGTGGCTACGGCTTTATCCGGCGGGTAAAACCAGAGGAAGAAGCGGCCTTTATTGCCAGCGAACGCAATCAGGACCATCCGGACTTTCGTATCCGCCAGTTCGTACCCCATTCCGGGGAAAAATACCTCGTGCAGTATTTTGTACCCGAAAATGACAAGAATCCGGTCATTGGTCTGGATCTGGCTTCCGAGCCTTCTCGTCAGCAAGCGCTACTCGCTGCAACAAAAAGCGGCAAGGCCACGCTTAGCGGCCCGGTTACCCTGACCCTGCCCACCGGCCTGCCCAACCGCGGATTCCTGATGGTCTTGCCGGTCTATCGTTCGGGCACCACACCCGCGACGATAGCCGAACGGGAGGCCGCAACCATCGGCTGGGTATACACACCACTGGTGGTTGATGAGGTGATGAAACGGCTGGATTACCGTGACGGTGAGTTATCGGTGACTTTATCCGGCCAGGATTCAACGGGGCAGACAGTTCAGTTTTTTGCTTCACCCCAAAGCGATCTGCCTGCGCTGGGTGACCTGACCTATAAAGCCGATATTCAGCGCTATGGGCAGCTTTGGCATGTGCAGATCAAGGCAACGCCACGGTTTATCCGCAATCTCAATTTGTTATCGCCGCTGGAACCCGCATTGATGGTCATGGCTTGCGCGCTGTTGCTGGCCGGTTTGATCTATTTTTACCTGCTCAACGTGAGCCGCCGGCTCAGAGCTTCTGAGGCCCAGTCCAGACTGGCCGCCATTGTCGAAGGCTCCAACGACGCTATTATTGGCAAAACACTGCAAGGCGTAGTCACCAGCTGGAACTCTGCCGCTCAGGCCATGTTCGGGTATTCCGCCCAGGAAGCCATTGGCCACACCATTCGGGAACTGGTGGTACCGGATGATCGCGCCCAGGAAGAAACTGACATTCTGGATCGGGTCGGGCGAGGCGAATCCGTGCCGCACTTTGAAACCATCCGCCAGCGCAAAGATGGCAGCACATTGCCAGTATCAGTGACCGTCTCGCCTATCCGTGGCGCGCATGGCCAGATTGAAGGCGCTGCCAAAACCGTTAGGGATATCAGCGCTCAGAAGGCGACAGAAGCGCAAATCATGCAGCTCAACGCCACGCTGGAGCAGCAGGTTGAAGAACGGACCATGCAGATCCAGGCTTTCTCTGCACTGCAACAGGCCATTCTGGATAGCGCCGGTTATTCAATCATTGCCACCGACAGGGACGGCATGATCAAACTGTTCAACCCGGCAGCCGAGCGCCTGCTGGGTTACGAGGCGGGCGAGATGATCGGGCTGGAAACGCCCGCGCTGTTTCACGATCCGGCTGAAGTGGCGGCACGCGCTGCGGTATTAAGTATTGAGCTTGGCCGAGTGGTCGAACCCGGTTTTGAGGTTTTTACCGCCAAAATCCAGCAGGGTAAAACCGACTCCAACGAGTGGACCTACATCAGCAAGGACGGCAAACGCGTCCCGGTTTTGCTGACTACCAGCAGTTTGCGCGACGAGGACGGGAATATCTTTGGTTACCTCGGAATGGCCGTAGACCTGACGACTCACAAGCATGACGAAACGATCTTGCGCCAGGCCAAGGAAAGCGCGGAGTCAGCCACTCGGGCTAAGTCGGACTTTCTGGCCAATATGAGTCACGAAATCCGTACGCCCATGAATGCCATCCTCGGCATGTTGCAATTGCTGCAGCAAACCGAGCTAAGCAATCGCCAGTACGATTACACCGAAAAAGCCGAATCTGCCGCCAAAGCATTACTTGGTTTGCTCAACGATATTCTGGATTTTTCCAAGGTTGAGGCCGGCAAGCTCGAACTGGACCCGCATCCGTTCATGCTGGACAAACTCCTGCGTGATATCGGGGTGATCTTGTCCGCCAGCGCCGGGCAGAAGGACCTCGAAATCCTGTTCGATATCGACGCGGCAGTGCCTGAAATGGTTGTGGGCGATGCTTTACGTCTGCAACAGGTGCTGATCAATCTTGCCGGCAATGCGATCAAGTTCACCGAGCATGGCGAGGTGGTCCTTTCGGTGCGGCTGAAACGACGCAGCAACGACCTGCTCACTATCTTTTTTTCGGTCCGCGATACCGGCATTGGCATCAATCCGGAACAACTCGCAGCCGTCTTTGACGGTTTCTCACAGGCTGAAGTGTCCACCACTCGCCGGTTTGGCGGCACGGGTTTGGGGCTGGCCATCAGCCAGCGTCTGGTGCACTTGATGGGTGGGCAGCTTAAGGTTGAAAGTCAGCTCGGCAAAGGCAGTACATTCCATTTTGAAGTGACGCTGCAAGCTGCTGTCCAGGAAGCCATCACGCCTTCGACTTCGGCGCTGGCCAACCTGCGCGGCGTACGGGCACTGGTAGTCGATGACAACGCCAGCGCCCGCGGAGTGATCTCGCGCATGCTGGACTCGCTAGGATGGCATGCCGATCTGGCCGAATCAGGCGCTGCGGCTTTGTCATTGCTGGAACAAAGCATTCAACGTGGCCGGGTGTATGACGTCATCTTTGTAGACTGGGCCATGCCGGAAATGGACGGCTGGCAGACAGCCGAACATATCCGCCAGATTTCGCCCGCCAATACTTCACCATTAATCGTCATGGTGACCGCATACAGGCGCGAAATGCTGGCGCAGCGCCTGGCCAGCGAGCAAGCCTTGCTGGATGGCTTTCTGGTCAAGCCAATCACAACGTCCACCCTGTTTGATGCGGTAGCTGATGCCCGTGCCAACCAGAACCTGCAGTTCGCCGCGGCTCCTGCCACCCAACCCCGGATGCAACGGTTAACCGGGCTGCGTCTGCTACTGGTTGAAGATAACCCGACCAACCAGCAAGTAGCACGTGAACTGTTACGCAACGAAGGTGCACTGGTGGATGTGGCGGGCGGTGGCATTGAGGGTGTTGCAGCAGTACAGGCCGCCAATCCGCAATATGACGCAGTGTTGATGGATATCCAGATGCCGGACATGGATGGCTACGCCGCAACCCGCGAAATCCGCCACAAGCTGGGGCTGCGCACCCTTCCCATCATTGCCATGACCGCCAACGCCATGGCCAGTGATCGCATTGCGTGCCTGGATGCAGGCATGGATGAGCATATCGGCAAGCCGTTCGATCTGAATCAACTGGTTGCAGTGATCAAGCAATTCACCAGGGTGGGCGCCCCGCTGTTGCCAACGCCACCTGCCCTGCAAAAAACCAGCGGCGTCATACCCCAGGCCGCACTCAAACTGGCTGGCGAGCGCGGGCTGGACATCTCGGTGGCAGTGGCGCGCTTGGGTGGAGATTTGCCACTGTTCGAATGGGCGCTAGGCAGCTTTCTGGGTGCCAGTACCCAGACCGCCGAACAACTCAAACAATGGCAAGTTGGTGATCCGGAGGACACGCTGGCGCGGTTGCTGCATACGCTCAAAGGCACCGCGGGCACCGTCGGCGCAACCGATCTGGCACTGCAGGTACGGCATGCTGAAATAGCCATGCGCGAAGGCCAAAACAGCAGCAAACTGAGCGACTTGCTGGTATCCATCCAGGCAGCACTGGAGCAAACCTGCACTGATGTCAAAGCACTGGCTGATATTTTGCAGGCAGCCAATACACCGCCAGCCGCACCGCCGCCGTCCAACCCACAGTTGGCCGCCGAACTGGAAAATCTGTCCAGGTTGCTGGCGACTGCCAATATGCAGGCCATGCAGGTGTTCGAGCGGATAAAAAGTGGCTTGAGCGCGGTCTATCCAGAACACAGCGAAAAAATTGGTCAAGCCATCGATACGCTGGATTTCCAGTCGGCCCACTCACACTGCGAGGACGTGCTGGAACAACTCAAAACCTGACCCGCCCCTCTTGCAGCCAGAAACAAAAAGCCCCGCATAGAGCGGGGCTTTTTGTTGAATACGCCAAGCTTCGGCTTAGTGACCGAACGGGTGACGCAACACGATGGTTTCTTCGCGATCCGGACCGGTCGAAATCATGTCAACCGGGGCTTCGCAAACTTCTTCCACGCGCTTGAGGTAAGCACGGGCGTTAGCTGGCAGATCTTCCAGACGTTTGATACCAAAGGTGGATTCTTTCCAGCCCGGCATTTCTTCGTAAACCGGCTCGCAGCGGGCGATTTCTTCAGCACCTACCGGCAAGATATCCACAACCTTGCCATCGACTTTGTAACCGACGCACAGGTTGATGGTTTCAATGCCATCCATCACGTCCAGTTTGGTCACACACAGACCGGAAACACCGTTGATCTGGATCGAGCGCTTGAGTGCAGCCGCGTCGAACCAGCCACAACGACGCGGACGGCCAGTAACCGAACCAAACTCGTTGCCGCGCTTGGCCAGGCCAGCGCCGACTTCGTCAAACAGTTCAGTCGGGAACGGGCCGGAACCCACGCGAGTGGTATATGCCTTTACGATGCCCAGCACGTATTGCAGCATTTGCGGTGCCACACCGGCGCCAGGAGCCGCAGCACCCGCCACACAGTTGGACGACGTCACAAACGGATAAGTACCGTGGTCGACGTCCAGCAGCGTACCTTGTGCGCCCTCAAACAGAATGGCTTTGCCTTCCTTGTTCAGGTCGTACAGGGTGCGTGAGACATCGGCCATCATTGGCTTGATGCGGGCAGCAAAGCTCAGGGTCTGGTCATAGACTTGCTGGAAGTCCAGCGCCGGAGCCTTGAAGTATTGGGTCAGCAGGAAGTTGTAGTACTCAAGGTTTTCCTTGAGCTTGGCCGCAAAGCGCTCTTCGTGGAACAGGTCTTGCAAGCGAATCGCACGACGTGCCACTTTGTCTTCATAAGCCGGGCCGATACCGCGGCCGGTAGTACCGATCTTGGCCTCACCGGCAGCCGATTCGCGAGCCTGGTCCAGCGCAATGTGGTACGGCAGGATCAGCGGGCACGCTTCAGAAATGCGCAAGCGGCTGGCGACATCGATACCGGCAGCGCTCAGCTCATCGATTTCCTTGAGCAGCGCTTCAGGCGAAAGAACCACGCCATTGCCAATGAAACATGCTTTGTTCGCATGCAGGATGCCGGACGGAATCAAACGCAAGACGGTTTTCTTGCCGCCCACAACCAGCGTGTGGCCAGCATTGTGACCGCCCTGGAAACGGACAACGCCTTGTGCATGATCGGTCAGCCAATCGACGATCTTGCCCTTGCCTTCGTCACCCCATTGGGTACCAACCACGACTACGTTTCTGCTCATTCAGAACCTCGATTTAACCAGATAAAACAATCGTTTATACGTACAACTCGAAGCAGCCCACCTTTTAGCAGACTGTACGGCGAAAAGCCCGCGCATCAGACAAGCGGATCAACCTGCCACTGCCCGTTTTTAAGAACCAGACGACGATTGACCGCCGCCTCTTCCGGCTTGACGCCCAAATCAATAATTACTGTCTCACCCGCCGCACGTAACTGGCGCACGGTAGCAATCAGAGTGGCATCGTCACCGGCTGGCGCGAGGATGGCCGCTTTGACTTCGGGGAATGGCAAACGGCTCAGTTCGCGCATATCCAGGCTGAAACCGGTAGCCGGACGTGAACGACCAAATTTCTCACCGACCCGATCATAACGGCCACCGCGTGCAACCGCGTTGGCAAAGCCTTCGGCATAAGCCGCAAATACCAGACCGGTGTGGTAGTCGCTGCTGCGCACTTCGGCCAGATCAAAGCGCACCGGAATCTTGCGAACGGCCAGCGCGCTGGACAGTTGTTCCAGTGCGGCCAGCGCCTCGGCAACGCCTGCGATATTCGGCAATGCGGCGCGAGCACGGGCCAGTACATCGTAACCACCATACAGCGAAGGCAGCGCTTGCAAACCCTTGGCAATCGCCGGATCCAGCCCTGCGGATACTTCACGCAGAGTTGGCAAATCTTTCTGCTGCAGCGCGCTGAAAGTCTGATCGCGCAAATCACCTTTCAAGCCGGCGGCATCGGCCATCGCATGGAACAAACCAATGTGACCAATATCCAGACGCATGTCTTTCAAACCAGCCAGCGCCAGGCTTTCGAACATCAGTTCGATGACTTCAACGTCAGCGGCGACATCAGCGCAGCCATAAATTTCAGCGCCAATTTGGCGCGGTTCACGCGTGGACAAAATGCCGTCCGGTCGAGTATTAACCACCGACCCGGAATAGCACAGCCGCGTTACGCCTTGGCGGTTGAGGATATGCGCATCAATACGCGCCACTTGCGGCGTGATATCCGCCCGCAAACCCATCTGGCGACCGGTCAGTTCGTCTACCAGCTTGAAGGTTTTCAGGTTGAGCGCCGGGTCATCCTGCAAAAACAGCGACTCGACATATTCAACCAGCGGCGGCATGACGAGTTCATAACCGTAGCGGGAGAAAAGATCGAGCAAACCCCGACGCATCGCCTCAATCTGGCGAGCCTCGCGGGGCAGCACGTCGGAAATGTATTCCGGCAAAATCCAGTTGCGCATTGTTCAAACCAAAGCAGATTTTGGAAGCCCGCAACGGGTTGCGGAAAATCCAGACAAACCAAAGCCCTGGCGCGCAGAACGCACCGGGGCTGTGATCTTCAAAGAAAGCATTATCTCATGAATGCAGTGGTTCGCGGGCGAGAACTACCACCGCGAGCGTGCCGAGCGGCAAATCTGCGGAGAAATACCGCAGCCTCGACAGGGCAAAATCGCCCACCTAAGCTGCGGCAATCATCCGTTATTTACCTGGCTTGCCAGCCGCACCGGGGCTCTTCATGTATTTGAAGAACTCGGAGCTTGGGTCTACCACCATCATGTCAGACTTTTTGGAGAAGCTTTGTTTGTAGGCTTCAAGGCTGCGATAGAACGAGTAGAACTCGGGGTTCTTGCCATAAGCATCGCCATAAATGGCGGCTGCCTTGGCATCACCCTCACCCTTCAAGGTTTGTGCCTGGCTATAGGCATCGGCCAGCAAAACTTCGCGCTGACGATCCGCATCGGCCTTGATCTGCTCGGCTGCAGCAGAACCTTCCGCACGTAGCTGGTTAGCCACGGCTTTACGTTCAGATTGCATGCGCTCGTAGACCGAGTTCAGCGTGCTGTCCTCCAGCTCCACCCGCTTGATCCGCACGTCGACCACGCGCACACCAATCCGCGCGGCATCGGCATCAGCCACTTGCTGCACCTTGGCCATTACCGCATCGCGCTGACCGGAAATCACATCTGCCACGGTGCGTTTACCAAACTCATCGCGCAGCATGTTATTGACTGTATTGCGCAGACGATCACGCGCCTTGCTTTCGTCCAGGCCAACCGCACGGTAGTAGCGCTCGACATCAACGATCTGCCACTTGATGTAGCTATCAACCTTCACGTTCATTTTCTCGATGGTCTGAATCCGGGCAGGTTCAGCTTCATCGATACTTTGAATACGGCGGTCAAAATAACGTACGTCTTGCAACAGCGGCACTTTGAAGAAAATACCTGGCTCTTTCAGCACTCGCTTGAATTCGGAGAACTGGAACACGACGGCGTACTGACGTTGATCCACCGTAAACAGCGAAAGACTCAATACAAAAATAACTACAAGAATGACCGCTATGGTCGGAATGATTCTATTCATGGCCACCCCCTGTTAACGTCCGTCACGAACGCCGCGGTCTGATGCCGCGGGCGTGGCTGCCGCCGTTGCCGGCGTTGCATCTGCAGTATTGTCAGCAGCGGTCGCTGCCTTCGCTGCATCTACAGTCGGGCCGGGGTTGGTCGATTGGATCAGTTTATCTAGCGGCAGATATAACAAGTTGCCGCTGCCTTTCTGATCCACAAGGATTTTGGTGGTGTTCTGGAACATCTGCTGCATGGTGTCCAGATACATCCGCTCACGCGTCACTTGCGGGGCCTTGGCATATTCGGTCGCGACTTGCTTGAAGCGCGATGCGTCACCATCAGCCTGCGAAACCACGCGTTGCTTGTAACCTTGGGCTTCTTCCATCAAGCGTGCGGCAGTACCGCTGGCCTTCGGAATCACGTCGTTGGCGTACGCTGTACCTTCGTTGATCAAGCGAGCCCGATCTTGCCGCGCCTTCACGGCATCGGCAAAAGCGGCCTGCACTTGTTCAGGCGGCTGGACGTCAGAAATATTGACGCGGGCCACAGCGATACCAGTGCCGTAACGATCCAGCAGATTCTGGATCAGCTCGCGAGTGTCTTCGGCAATCTTGCCGCGACCTTCGTTTAGCACGTAATCGACCTTGTTCTGACCGATCACTTCACGAATTGCCGTTTCCGCCGCTTGCTTGACCATGTCTTTACCGTCACGGTCAACAAAACGGTTGTCAAAAGCAAAGTCTTGAGCAGATTTGAGCGTGTACTGAACTTCCAGTTGCACCTGAATGATGTTCTGGTCGCCGGTGAGCATGATCGACTCATCGCCGCCACCGTCAGTGCGCCCGCCCACTTCCAGACTGCGGATTTCAGTGACATTGATGATTTCGCGGGTTTCAATCGGCCACGGATAGTGCCACTTCAGACCCGACTTGTTGACGGTCTCGACATAACGGCCAAATCGCAGAATCAGCGCGTTTTCGCGTTCATCAACGACATAAAAGCCGGACGCGAGCCACAGCACGATGACGACGCCGATAATCGCAAAAATGCCGGTACTGCCGCCAGGAATACCGCGTCCCGACCCCGAAGAAGGAGGTCGGTTGCCGCCCCCAAAAAAACGGGACAGCTTGTTAGTGAAATTGCGGATGATTTCGTCCAGATCGGGTGGGCCATCTTTGCGGCCACCACCCCACTGCGGATCGTTTTGACTCATGGGATCTTATTGTTCCTCGATGGGTTGACTCATTGCATCGACCAGCGCGCCCCGCAGCAAATCGAGCCCTTCCCCCTGCGCGGCGCTTACACGAACCGCACAGATTTTATCATACTCGTCATGCTCGATTGCTGGCTCAAGCCCTTTCAGATCGATCTTGTTCCAGACCATCATTTGCGGGATGCGTTCCGCACCAACTTCATTTAAAACTTTATTGACTTCGGCAACCTGCATATCGCGCAGCGGATGATTCACGTCAACGACATGCAATAGCAGGTCCGCCTGGATGGTTTCTTCCAGAGTTGCCCGGAAAGCCGCCACCAGCGTATGGGGCAATTGCCGGATAAAACCCACGGTATCCGAGATGACTACCGAGTGCTCATGGTCCAGAAACAGCTTGCGCGAAGTCGTATCCAGTGTGGCAAACAACTGATTTGCCACATAAATATTGGCCTTGGTCAGCGCATTGAATAGCGTTGACTTGCCCGCGTTGGTATACCCGACAATCGACACCGAGAACTCGTTGCGTCGCTCGCGCGCTTTGCGCTGGGTAACGCGCTGGCGCTGTACCGTCTCCAGTTGGGATTTCAGCCGCTTGACCCGAAGCCCTAGCAAACGACGGTCGGTTTCCAGCTGGGTTTCGCCCGGACCACGCAAACCTACCCCGCCCTTTTGGCGCTCAAGGTGAGTCCAGCCGCGCACAAGGCGCGTGGACATATGCGACAGCTGGGCCAGTTCAACCTGCAACTTGCCTTCTGCGGTACGAGCACGTTGCGCGAAAATATCCAGAATCAGGGTTGTGCGATCAACCACGCGGCATTGCATTGCCCGTTCCAGGTTGCGCTCCTGCGCTGGCGATAGCTGATGATTAAAAATCACCAGCTCAGCCTCGTTGGCGCGCACCGCTTCGGCGATTTCCTCAACCTTGCCGGTTCCGGCAAAAAAAGCCGGATCGGGTCGACGACGACTGCCCTCGATCATGGCTACCGGCGTAACGCCAGCCGATGTCACCAATTGCACAAATTCTTCTTGCCCATCCCGGTAATCTGCATCGTTAAAATCGAGGCAGACCAAGACAGCGCGGTCTCCGCCCTTGTGGCGTTCAAACATATGGCTTCTAGATTTGCTGAAATAACATGGAACGAAATTACGCCCTTACCTTACACGAGTAAGCGACGCGGCTATTTCTCAATATGGTGACATCCGGCCAGAAAAAAACCCCGGGGCCAGGAACCACCGGGGCTTTAATCTGCAGCAGCGACCCGGGATCAGGCTTCCGGGGTGGCAGCGGCCACGGTAGCGTTCTGCGGATGCTCGTGCGGGATATTGACCGGACGCGATGGCACCACGGTCGAAATGGCGTGCTTGTACACCATTTGGGTTACGTTGTTGCGCAACAGGACAACGTACTGATCGAACGATTCGATCTGGCCTTGCAGCTTGATGCCATTCACCAGATAGATGTAAACCGGCACATGTTCTTTACGCAGGATGTTCAGAAACGGGTCTTGTAGCATTTGCCCCTTGGTACTCATTTGTTATTTCTCCGATGCGTTATTGTTGGTGGTGATTCGCAAATCTTCTCATTTGCTTTGCTTTTTACAACCTGTCTTACGCTTATAGTACAAAAGCAGTTAGCTGCCAATAGGCAAGTTACCCTTGCGCAGCCTTGCCAAATGGCACCGCCAGTGTCTAGCGCTTCTGTTTCTTCGCTTCTTGCATTTTGCGATTATCCAGCTTCTTGGTTGCCAGCATTTTTTTCCGCCGTTCCAGCAGGCTGAGTTTTTTCGGCTCCTCCTGCTTTTCCTGGAATGGATTAGCACCCATCTTGAACTGCACCCGTAACGGCGTACCTTGCAGCTTGAACGTATTCATGAAGCTGCGTTCCAGATAACGCCAATACACAGCGGGCACTTGCTCCAGCGCGTTGCCATGGATAATCACCACCGGCGGGTTTGTACCACCTTGGTGGGCATAGCGCAGTTTGGGACGAATTTTGCCAGACAGCGGCGGTTGCTGACGCTCCACCATAATCTGCAATGCACGCGTGAGTTTGGGCGTTGGAATTTTGATCATGGCCGCGTGATACGCCTGATCAATCGACTTGAACAAATCGCCCACGCCTTGGCCATTCAGCGCCGAAATGTAGTGGAATTTGGCAAACTCAAGGAAAGCGAGCTTGCGATCCACTTCGCGCTTGATCCGCTCACGCTGTTCGGTATCTGCCGCTTCCCATTTGTTGATGGCCACGACCAAGGCACGGCCGGTTTCCAGCACAAAACTGGCCAGACGGGCATCCTGGTCGGAGACTTCTTGCGTGGCATCCAGCACCAGCACGGCTACGTTGGCGTCTGAGACGGCCTGCATGGTTTTGACGACCGAGAACTTCTCGATGGTGTCGTCAATCTTGCCGCGACGGCGCATCCCGGCGGTGTCGATAATGGTGTAATGGTGATCATTACGCTCAAAATCGATGTAGACCGAATCGCGCGTGGTGCCAGGCTGGTCGAACGCAATAACGCGCTCTTCGCCCAATACCGCATTGACCAGCGTGGATTTGCCCACGTTTGGTCGGCCGATGACGGCGAATTTCGGGTGATCCGACTCCGCCGTTTCTTCATCGATAGGGAACCGTTCGAGCGTATCGCTGATCAGTTCGCGTACACCTTCGCCGTGTGCGGCAGAGATGGCAATTGGATCACCCAGACCCAATTCAAAAAAGTCGGCTGTGACCACGCCACGGGTCATGCCCTCGACCTTGTTCACCGCAACCCAGATCGGACGTCCGCTTTGGCGCAAGCGCTGCGCGATGATTTTATCTTGTGGCGTAATGCCGGAGCGGCCATCCACAATGAAGATGACTGCATCGGATTCATCGACAGCCTGCAAAGTCTGCCGGGCCATTTCATGCAAAATGCCATCGTCAACCACCGGTTCAAAACCGCCGGTGTCTACAACAAAATACGGGCGATCACCGACCTTGCCGTGGCCATAATGGCGGTCACGGGTCAGACCGGGGAAATCGGCGACCAGCGCATCACGCGTTTTGGTCAACCGGTTAAACAGAGTGGATTTGCCCACATTCGGGCGCCCCACCAGGGCAATCGTTGGCTTCATTCGTTTACTTTATGCCAACCGAAAATACGCCGCCGTTTTGCGACTGTACGATCAGATGGTCGGAGAAGGTTTGCGGCGCGGCGGCGATACGACTGCCATCCGTTGCCAATTGTGCGACAAAGCTGCCGTCGTCTTCGTTCAGCAGATGGATATAGCCTTGATAATCAGCTACGGCCACATTGCCGCCTAAAATTGCCGGTGCGCCAACAATGCGCGCAGCCAGTTTGTCTTGATCCCATACGCTACGGCCGGTTTCCCGTTCGTAAGCGCGTACATGGCCCTGATCATCGGTCAGGAACAGTTTGTTGCCGTCTGCGGCAATGCCGGAGAAGCTGGACGCTTCACGTGACCAGACTACCGCGCCGGTTCTGCGGTCAAAGCAGCTTACGCGCCCTTGATAGGACACCGCACAAACCGAACCACCATTCACCAGCGGCGGCGAAACAACGTCAGCGACCCGCTCAACTTCGGTAGCACCTTTGGGCTGCGAAACCACGCTATCCCACATGGTACGGCCATCGGCCATGGACAACGCCACAATGTGACCCGCCGGCAAGCCGGTATAAGCAATGCCGTCACTGATGGTGATCGGGGCAAAATTGCGTAATGTCAGAGTCGGAATCTGGCGTGTGTATTGCCACTTCACCGCGCCATCGCTGATCGCCAGTGCAGAAATTTTGCCATCACCGGTACGCACCAAAACAACATCATCGCCCACAGCTGGCGGAGCCACGATCTCGCTCGATGCCTGAGCTTGCCACAGAGGTTTGCCATCTGCACTGAAGGCGTAAACCTTGCCTTTGAGTGTACCCACTGCGATCACGCCATTACCGGCACCAACGCCACCGGCCACCGGGCTTTCCAGTTTGACCTGCCACTGCGTACCACCTGTAGCCAGTTTCAGCGCCGTCAGACGATCCGGCGATCCAGCTACGATCAGCAGGTCCCCCAGATTGGCTGGCAGAAAGCGCAGGAATTCAGCCTTGTCGCCAGCGGTGGCGCGCCATTGAGTCGCCACACCTACACTGTTCTTGACCACAGGCAGCGGCGATGGAGTTGGTGCATTGCTGGGTGCAGCGCAGGCTGCGAGCAGCAAGGCAATTGCGCTAGCGCAGAAACCGCGAAGGAAGTGACGTTGCAAAGGCATATCAGGAATTTCCGAGAGCTTCGAGTTTTACTTCAACAAAACGAACGTTGGGCGCGTCTTTACCCAGCTTGGCCAGCGCGTCCTTATAAGCATCACGCGCACCGCTGTTGTCGCCCTTGGCCGCCAGCACATCGCCGCGAGCTTCTGCAAACAGCGGTGTATAGCTATCGTTTTCGCGAGCAGCGAGTGTTTTCAGCGCAGCATCAAATTGCTTCTGGTCCAGTTGTACCGCAGTCAGACGCAGACGCGCTGCATCGCGGATTTCGGACTCGGATGCGTGGGCAATAGCCCACTCCAGTTGGGTTTGCGCGGACTTCAAGTCGCCAGCACGTGCACTGGCTTTGGCTGCCAGTAAAGCGGCGCGCGGTGCATACGGACTGGTTGCGTAATCTTTTTTCAGGACATCTGCGTCAGCCAGAATCTTTGCGGTATCACCGGTAAGATCGGTTTCCAGTTGTGCGTAAGCGGCACCGGCTTTTTCTGCAACACTGCTCTGGTAGGCATTCCAGCCAGTCCAGCCGCCATATGCCAGCAAACCGACTACCACCGCACCCGCGAGATATTTGCCCCAATCGGCCCACGCCGCCTTGAGTTCGGCAATCTGTTCCTGTTCCTGCAAATCGAAAGCCATTCTGATTTCCTGTTGCAGCCCCGCGCTGCATTTTTATGTTGATTGGTGATTCGTGCCGGTTCGCGGTGCCAGCACTCAATGTCAGGTTACGGATTATGCCCGAATTCGCGCGGCGAGGTCGGCCAAAGGCAGCGTGACCTGTTCCCCAGCGCCCTCGCCCTTCAGCGTTTTGAGATTGGCAACGTTGTTGGCAGCCTCTTCATCCCCGATCACCACCGCATAACGCGCATTGGAACCGTCGGCTTTTTTGAATTGGGACTTGAAACTGCCGCCACCACCGTGCAACACCACATTCAAGCCTTCCGCGCGCAATTTGATGGCCAGACCAAAAGCCTGGCGTGATGCCTGCTCACCCGCGTGCACCAGATATACGTCGGGCTCCGGCTCGGGCAGCGCCACCTGTTGAGCTTCCAGGGCCAGCAAAATACGCTCGATACCCATACCAAAGCCCACACCGGTGCATGGCTTGCCACCAAGTTGCTCCACCAGACCGTCGTAACGACCACCGCCAGCCACAGTACCCTGCGAGCCCAGATCGGTGCTGATCCACTCGAACACGGTGAGATTGTAGTAATCCAGGCCCCGGACCAGCCGTGGGTTGATCCGGTAGGCAATCCCGGCATCGTCCAGCAAGGCTTTCAAACCCTCAAAGTGCTGGCGCGATTGTTCACCCAGATAGTCGACCAGCTTGGGCGCGTTTTCAGCCATTTCCTGCAAGGCCGGATTCTTGGTATCCAGCACACGCAATGGATTGGTGTAGAGGCGGCGCTTGCCGTCTTCGTCGAGGATGTCCTGGTATTTCTCCAGGTAGGCGACGAGATCAGCGCGATGGGCAGCGCGTTCGGCGACTTCACCCAAGGTGTTGATTTCCAGCTCGAGCCCTTTGAGGTCAAGGCGCGCCCAGAGATCGGCCAGCATGACAATCAATTCGGCGTCCACATCCGGGCCGGTAAAACCGAACGCTTCTACCCCCAGTTGATGAAACTGACGATAGCGCCCTTTCTGCGGTCGCTCGTGCCGGAACATCGGGCCGGTGTACCACAGACGCTGGGTCTGGTTGTACAGCAAGCCATGTTCAATACAAGCACGTACGCAACCCGCGGTCCCTTCCGGACGTAAAGTCAGTTTTTCCCCGTTCAAGCTATCCTCGAACGAGTACATTTCCTTTTCCACGATATCGGTATGTTCACCGACGCCACGCACATACAGCGGTGTGGATTCAACAATCGGTGTGCGAATCTGGCGGTAGCCATAGGCGGCCAGCCAGGCGCGACTTACCGCTTCGAAGTGCAGCCACGCAGCACTTTCCTGCGGCAGCACATCATTCATACCTTTCACGCCCTGGATGGTTTTACTCATGGATATTGTTTTCCAAAAACAAAAACGGGCACGGATACGGCGCTGAGCCAGCATCCGTACCCGTGCCGCAATTGATCAGACTTGCTTGATCGGAATGGTTTTGTTGATCGCGTCAGCGGCGCGGCGCTTGGCCCCACCCTCGCTGTAGCGCGTCAGCACGTAATCTTCGACAATGGCCAGAAACTCTTTGGCAACATGCTCGCCCTTCAGTGTCACGGTTTTCTGGCCATCCACATAGACAGGGCACACCGGGACTTCGCCTGTACCTGGCAAGCTGATGCCGATATCTGCCAGTTTGGATTCACCAGGACCATTCACCACACAGCCCATGACGGCCACTTTCAAATCCTCAACGCCTGGATATTGCAAACGCCAGATGGGCATTTGCTCACGCAGAAAGGTTTGAATGCCTTGCGCCAGTTCCTGAAACACGGTGGAGGTGGTACGGCCGCAGCCGGGGCAGGCAGTAACCAGTGGTGTAAACGAGCGCAAACCCATGGTTTGCAGCAGCTCTTGCGCCACGATCACTTCTTTGGTGCGATCGCCACCCGGCTCAGGCGTCAGCGAAATGCGGATGGTATCGCCAATACCTTCTTGCATCAGCACCGCCAGCGCCGCCGACGACGCCACGATGCCTTTGGAGCCCATACCGGCCTCAGTCAGGCCCAGATGCAGCGGGTAATCACAGCGCCCCGCCAGATTGCGATAGACCGAGATCAGATCCTGCACGTGCGAAACTTTGCATGACAGAATGATTTTGTCTGGCGACAAACCCCAGGATACGGCCTGCGCCGCCGAATCCAGCGCCGAGCGGATCAGCGCTTCGCGCATGACCGCATCAGCAGAAAGCGGCCTGGCCAGTTTGGCGTTCTCGTCCATCAGGCGCACGGCCAGCGCTTGATCCAGCGAGCCCCAGTTCACGCCAATACGCACTGGCTTGTCGTACTCGACCGCTTTTTCGATCATGTACGCAAATTTTTCGTCTTTCTTCGAGCCCTTGCCGACGTTACCCGGATTGATCCGGTACTTAGCCAGTGCTTCAGCACAGTCCGGGTAGTCGCGCAGCAGCCGGTCACCGTTGAAGTGGAAATCGCCAACGATGGGCACAAAGCAGTCACGGGCAGCCAGCATGTCGCGAATACGCGCAACTTGCGCCGCAGCTTCCGGGCTGTTAACCGTGATCCGTACCATCTCCGAGCCTGCACGCCACAGGTCGTAGATCTGGTTGGCGGTACCCAGCGGATCAACGGTATCGGTATTGGTCATGGATTGCACAACTACCGGGTGATCACTACCCACCCAGACGTTGCCAATGCGGACCTGCCGGGTGGACCGGCGCGGGAGATTATCTGTAATCATCATCTTCGCTTGCTTAAACCTGCTTATCCAGACTTACTTCAGTTCCAGCGAGGCAACGTCGGTCTTCGTATATTGAGTCAAATCCACCGCCTGGCCACGCAACCAGATCTTGGTCTTGGGCGCATTACCGATGCGGACATGATACGGCGGCACACCGCCAAAGCTGCGATCAGTGCCTGCAGTCAGCAAATTGCTGACCAGTTTGGTGCCTTTGGCATCCACAACCTGCACCCAGGTATCGGCATCAGCCACAATGCGTAAATCACCATTCTCAACTGCAGATGCGACCGCTGCAGTCGCAACCACGCTGGCAACCGCAACGGGAACAGGCTTGGAAGCAGCCACGGCTACGGCAACCTGACTTGCACTTTCCGCCATTGTGGCAGCTGAAGCAACGGCCACTTCGCTAGCGGTTGCAACCACATCAGCGGGTGCCGAAGCCATTTCAATTTGTGGCTCAGAAGCCGTTTGTGTGGCTGCCAGCTCGGGCGATGGCGGTTGTTGCAAATACCAGAAAATGGCCGCAACGGCCGCGACAAACGCCAATACAAAACCCAGCCAGCCCAATACTTTGCCGCTACCAACCCCGCCACCACCGCCCAGAGAGAAAGAATTGCTCTCTTCTACGAGGTGAGGCAAAGCCACTTGCACCCGTTCCCGCGGCAGAAGCGACTCAAGGTCAGCCAGCACCGGCGCTGGGTCCAGATGCAGCAATCTTGCGTAATTGCGCACAAAGCCACGAGCAAAGGTATTGCCCGGCAGTTGGTCAAAATGGTCTGCTTCAATCGAAGCAATCTGCCGGGAAGACAACTTGAGCTGAGCAGCAACATGCTCAAGGCTCAGGCCCAGCGCTTCACGCTGGGCTTTCAAACGGGCACCAGGCCCGCTTGCTGGCGAGTGGATTTGTTCTTGTTCGCTCATTATGGATATTCCGCCGGCACCCAGGGCAGCCGGTTGGGGTAAACAGGATCAGGTTCAGTCGAAAATCAGTTGAGTTGACCGCTCAAAAGGCGGGTTGTTTCAATTGAATCGGGATATTGGGTCTTCAGTTGCGAAGCCAGCCGGTTTTCCACCTCGGTATTACCCAGCGCATGTTCCAGCCGCAACCCCATCCAGGTCAATTGCGCACTCGGCTGAACCATTTTTTGCAATTCGTTGTAGTTCTGGCGAGCCAACACATAATCTTTGGTGCGCAAACCCAGTTCAACCAGCTCTTGCCGCGCCGCCACGCTATCCGGCCGGTAACGCAAGGCCCGGGTGAAATATTCTTTGGCGTTTTTCTCGTCGCTGGCGCTGGCGGCACACTGACCGGCATTGACCAGCGTTTTATCCGCGTTGGCATACAGCGGGTTTCTGAGAGCAACCATGTAATGCAGGATGCCCTCTTGCGGCTTGGCGTGATTACACAGATACCAACCGTAATTGTTGTTGATGTCCGAATCGTCAGGAGAGTAATTCAGCGCTTGCTGGAAGTTCGCCACCGCCTGACCTTCATCATGCAATTCGGAGTAGATCAGACCGAGCATGCCGTAGGCGGCCGCGTAACGTGAATTGGCGGCCAGGGCTTCTTTGACCTCGGAAACCGCCACATTGTATTGCCCGCGTTTGAGGTACTCACCCGCCAACTGGGTATGCACCGCGGCACGACGATCGCTTGGCGACATTTCATCGTCAGAAGAAGCGGCATAGGCCTGTGCCGCCGTCAGGCATGTCATGGCAAAGCAAAGCATTGAAACCATGTACCGCCGGATCATTCCACTTCCCCTGTTTTTCTAGTGTTTTTATTTGAACTGAATCGGCCGCGTTTCAATCGTCTGGCGATTGGCTGTACGGCGCGTTTTGTCCTTGACCTGACCCGCCAGCTGACCGCAGGCCGCGTCGATATCATCGCCACGGGTTTTGCGAACAGTCACGATGTAACCGGCGTTCATCAGGATATCCCGGAACGCGAGGATAGCATCACGGCCGGAACGGTTGTAGCCCGAATTCGGGAAGGGATTGAATGGAATGAGATTCAGCTTACAAGGTGTATCGCGCAACAGGGCGATCAACTCGCGGGCATGTTCCGGTTGATCGTTGACACCTTCAAGCATCACATATTCGAATGTAATGAAGTCTCTTGGCGCTTTTTCCAGATAGCGCTGGCAGGCCGCCAGCAGCTGCGCCAAGGGGTATTTCTTATTGATTGGCACGATTTCATCACGCAAACGATCATTGGATGCGTGCAGACTGACGGCCAGTGCTACCGGACAGGCGTCACGCAGTCGATCCATCGCCGGCACGATGCCAGAGGTGGAGAGCGTAACGCGGCGGCGCGACAGACCATAAGCGTTGTCGTCCAGCATCAGTCGCAAAGCGGCGACCACGTTATCAAAATTGGCGAGTGGTTCGCCCATACCCATCATGACCACGTTGGTCACAATGCGTGTGTCTTCATTCACCGGCACGCCAATGCGCGCCTGTTCTGCGCTCAGACGACGATTGGCCCACCACAACTGGCCAATGATTTCACCGACTGAGAGATTGCGGTTAAAACCCTGCGCACCCGTCGAGCAGAATGAGCACTCCAGCGCACAACCCACCTGCGAAGAGATGCACAAAGTGCCACGGTCATCTTCCGGGATGAATACGGTTTCGATGCCGTTACCGACGTTTACATCCAGCAGCCACTTGGTGGTGCCGTCGCTGGCCACATGCTCAGCCAGCATGGCGGGCGAACGCACAATCGCGTCCGCCGCCAGTTTTTCCCGAAAGCCCTTGGCAATATCGGTCATGTTGCCGAAGTCGGCTTCACCATGTTGGTGTATCCACTTCAGCAACTGTTTCGCGCGAAAAGGCTTCTCACCGTAGCTAACCATCAGCTCGGCAAGGCCTTGCGCATCGTAATCCAGCAAATTGACCGACATACCAGGTACTCCCGCGAATCACTACGCCTTAGCGGCTGTAGACTTCGCTAGCTGCGAAGAAGTAAGCAATTTCGATCGCTGCATTTTCTGCGCTGTCCGAACCGTGAACTGCGTTAGCGTCGATGGATTCAGCGAAGTCAGCACGGATGGTGCCCTTGTCCGCTTTCTTCGGATCGGTCGCGCCCATCAGGTCACGGTTTTTCAGGATCGCGCCTTCGCCTTCCAGAGCCTGGATGAACACCGGGCCGGAAACCATGAAGTCAACCAGGTCCTTGAAGAAAGGACGTGCTGCGTGCACTGCGTAGAAGCCTTCAGCTTCAGCGCGGGACAGTTGCTTCATCTTGGCAGCAATAACTTTCAGGCCGGCGGACTCGAAGCGATCAACAATCTTGCCGATCACGTTCTTTGCAACTGCGTCGGGCTTTACGATCGACAGGGTACGTTCAATAGCCATTTAATTTAACACTCCAGGGTTGATGATTTGACTTGCGTGATTTCTACGTGTTTACTTCATGCGGCAATGCCCTTTGACATCAATTTCAAACGGGCATCACAGCTGAATTCCGGGCCGGAAAATCACGGCCCCTCAGCTAAATAGCCGAACATTATAACAAATTCAAAGACATTGCGGCAGATGAGCGACCAAGACGACCCCATCCTGCGTCAGGCGGAGCAATCCCGGCTTAAACAACAGCTTGCCTGGCGGCTTGGCATCGCCGCCGCTCTCATCGTTATCGTGCTTGCCGCCATCTGGTTTCTGGACCATGTGCAGCAAAATAACGACACTCCGCAACTGATCAATACACCGCACATATCTGCCATTGCCAGCGCTGTAGCCGAGCAAGCCAGCGTCCCTGCATCGGCACCGGCTAGCGCAGTCATTGCCAGCGTAACTGAAACGGTTGCTAGTGAAGCCGCCACCGCCAGCGCAGCAGCAGCGCAACCCACCCCAACAGCAGTTCCGACCCCAGCGGTGCCCGTTACAACCCAGGGCGGCAACGCTGCCACGCGCACTACTACAACACCCAGCCATTACACGGCGATAACAACCAGTGCACCGGTTGTCACTGGCGCCACAACGCAAGCACCCAGCAAAGTAACTCCGGCACCCGCCGTCACCAATACCAAACCGGTTGCCGCCCCACCCGCCCCGGCAGCCGAGAAAATCATCGCCGAGCAACCTGCCACTGTGCTCGCCCCGGGCAAATTTGAAGTGCACGCTGGGGCGAATGGCTACACCGTGCAAGCCGGCGTATTTCTGCATGCCAGCAATGCCGACAAACTACTCACCCAATTGCAAAACGCTGGCGTACCAGCCTGGCTGGAAACCCGCGTGCAAATCGGTCCGTTCAAGAACAAGGCCGATGCCGAGGCGGCGATTAGCAAGCTGCGCAAACTGGGTATAGAGCCGGTAGTACGCGAAAACCAATAACCACCGCATCAAGGTTGCGATGCATGACCATCTGCAACCTGCGCCAATCAAATAAAAAACGGGCCTATAGCCCGTTTTTTATTTGGCACTCCTGGCAACTTCAGCCCAGCACTGGCGGCAATTGCGGCAGTAGCGTCTGCCTTTCTTTAGTAGCGGCACCGCACAGCGCGAATCCCAACAACTGGCCATCACTTGCCACAAATCGGGCATCAATCCCGTCTTCGCTTGCCAGCACCTGCCACTCACCTGCAACGCCTGCCGCCGGCGGCGATACCACCGTCGGGCAGGCTGGTGTTTTCACCAGAACCGGCATCGCCGGATAGCGCAACATTGCATCCTTACCAGCCAGCCCCTGTGCCAGTGCACGTGCGGCATGCATGATCGGCATCACAAACGGCAAATTGAGCGACTCAATTTCGGCGCAATCGCCCAAAGCGTAGATGTGTGCATCGCTGGAACGCAGTTGCCGATCCACCACCACGCCACGCTCAACCGTCAACCCTGCAGCTATCGCCAGGGAGGTGTTCGGGCGCAAGCCAACCGCGGACAGCACCAGATCAGCTTCGATACGCTCGCCCGTGCTGAGTTCGACTTCAAAACCATTGGCCACTTTGGACACGCTGCCCGCCATGGCGCCAAATACAAAACCCACACCGGCGGCTGCCATTTTGCCGGCAAACCATTCGCCGGCCGCAGCTGGCAGCAAACGCGATAGCGGTGTGGCAGCCGCCTCAATGACCACGGGTTCTATCCCGCGTGCCAGCAAATCATTGGCAAACTCGCAGCCGATCAAACCGCCACCCAGAATAGCCACACGTTTTATGCCATCAAGTTTGCTGGCAAAGTGGGCAAAGTCGTCCAGGTGATTGACCGACATCACCGCGTCGGCAGCGTCGCCGCCAAGGCGTAAACGAATGGGGTCAGCCCCGACAGCCAGCACCAGATCGCGATACGGCTGCACCTGCCCGTCAGACAGCATCAGCATGCGCTGTTCGGGCTCAATCCCTACGACTTCGGTACGCGCGTAAATGACGGCATCAAGCTCGGCTTCCATTTTTTCTGCGGACTTCATAACCAGCGTGGCAGCAGTTTTGTTGCCAGCCAGGGCGTTGGAAAGCATCGGCTTGGAATAAAAATCCGCACTGTCCCCGGCAATCACCACCAGCGGTGTTTCGGTATCCAGCTTGCGAAATTCTCGCGCCAGGTTATAGCCAGCCAGACCGGCACCAACAATGACAACAGGGGAAGCCATGAAACGTATTCTCCTTGCTCCGCTCAGACGGCGGACACTACTGAATCTTTGAATTGATTAAATGATCGACCAAACCCGCGCGGCAAACAGCACGCGGCAACTGGCTCAAGCGGCGACAGGCACCGCTAGTTCCGGCTGCAGAAACGTGACCTCTGGCAGATGGCTGGCCAGTACGGCGTTACGCACCGCCTCAACCGCCGCCAGACGCGGAAAGTTGCGTCGCCAGGCCAGCACCACCCGCCGCGTCGGCACCGGCTCGGAAAACGGCCGGATGCTTAATAATGAATCGTCCGCCGAGGTCACGGATGTAGCCGGCAAAACGGTCACGCCGATCCCGCCGGCAACCATATGCCGGATCGTGGTCAGCGAAGAGCCCTGCAACGTGCGCTGCAGACTGCCGGTGGGCAGGCTTTCACGATTCAGGTCCGGGCAGGTTTGCAGTACGTGATCGCGGAAGCAATTACCCGGCGAAAGCAGCAGCACGTTTTCTTCAGCCAGCATGGATGCATCAATCGTCTTATGGCTTTCCCAGTGATGCCCTTTAGGTGTAGCCACCACGAAGGGCTCGTCATAAACCGGTTGCGTCGCGATGCCTGGCTCGTGGAACGGCTCAGCGAGGATGGCGACGTCAATCTCGCCCTGCTTGAGCATTTCCGCCAATCGAGCGGTGTAGTTTTCTTCCAGCAATATCTGCATTTGTGGTGCGGCTTCACGCAAATGCGGAATCAGGTGCGGTAACAGATAAGGGCTGATGGTGTAGATAATGCCCAGCCGCAATGCGCCAGCCAGCGGGTCTTTACCTTGCTCGGCCAGCTGCTTGACCACCTGCACTTCTTCCAGCACCCGCTGCGCCTGTTCAACCACGCGCTCGCCAATTGGTGTCAGCGTGACTTCGCCAGCAGCGCGCTCGAACAGCGTAACGCCCAGCTCGTCTTCAAGCTTTTTGACGGCCACCGACAAAGTCGGTTGCGACACAAAACAGCTGTTGGCCGCGCGCCCGAAATGGCGTTCACGAGCCACAGCAACGATATATCGCAATTCCGTCAGAGTCACTTGCGGGCTCCTTGCCAGCTACGAATCAACCATGCTGCCACGATCAGACCCAGGAACATCACCAGCGTCCAGCATGGAAGGCTCAAACCCAAGAACTTCCAGTCGATCACCGCGCATTCGCCGTGCCCCACCAGCACCGAACGGAACACCTGCAGCCACGGCTGGTTATCCAGCATATATTCCAGGCCTGGGCCACACGAGCCCAGTGACGATTTATCGGTCAGAAAATACTGCAGATAGACTTGTCTTGCCGAAACACTGGCCCCGGCCAAGCCAACCAGCGTGAGCAAAGCGGGCCAGAACCAGGTGGCCCGGCGCAACGGAAAAAGCGCGGCCAGTAACGAAACCAAGCCAAACGAGATGATCCCCACGCGCTGGAAGATACATAGCGGGCAAGGGCTCAAAAATTCGTGATATTGCAAATACAACGCATAACCGATGGAGCCCGCACAGAGCACAGCCAGAGCAAGAAAGCCAAGTCGCCAGCGAAAATACATATGCCACCTATTGATCAGGAATCAGATTCAGAAGAGTTCAAGTAACTGTGCTGCGTGCGTATCGTGGGCTGACCGGGCTTCAAGATAATCTTCACAAACTGCCGAGCCGATTGTTTTTTTCAATCGCCATTCTAGCAGTAATGGTGCGGCCGCAGACAAGCGCTTACGCCGCAATCACCTGTCACAGCGCAAGCTTTAGTCCGCCAGAAAGCGCACCAGTTCGGTCCGCCGCGCCATGGCATCGCGGTACCCAAGGCGAATAAGCTGACGAACATAGTCGCCATGAAACAGCAGATAGCTGGACAACACCGAACCTTGTCGGCGAAAGGCGCCAAGACCACTGAGCAGAAAGCGCAAACCGGGCGGAAAGCGCTTGCGATGCGGCATAACCAGGCGCTCCAGCGGGCGCGATGGCGCAATGGTGAGCACCTCGATAGGCCGCAGTTCGGTGCGATGCTCGGCCAGAACTTCTGGCGCCAGCAGATTGATGGTTTTGTTGACGCGCTGCACGCGCTCCAGATCAGCCTCCATGGCATCCAGAAACACACTGTTTAATAGATGCCCTGCCACTTGCGCCAAAGACGGATATTCGCTGACCTTCTCTCGCGGCGGCTCGGCTTGCGGTGCCACCCCGACGACCAACATCTTGCGGGCACCCAAGTGAATTGCCGGGCTCAGCGGCGCAATCTGCCGCACCGAGCCATCACCGAAGTATTCGCGATTGATCCGCGCCGCCGGGAATACCAACGGAATGGCACTGGAGGCCATGAGATGCTCAACATCGATCCTGGCACGCAGGCCGATACGTGAAGCACGCTGCCAGCCGTCTGGCAAATGGGGCGCAGCTTGATAAAAGCTCACCGACTGACCAGAGGTATAACCCGACGCAGTAATAGACAGTGCCAGCAAGGCGCCTTCATCAATACTGCGCGCAATGCCGTCGAAATCGACCAGACCAGAAAGCATTTCGCGCAATGGCGCGTTATCGAGCAAAGAGCGCGGATTATGTTTGCCCAAGCCACCAGCCAGCATTGAAACAATCCAGTGGGCTGCGCTTTTGGCCAAGCTGAAAACCCCGGCGTGATAGATGCGATCTGGCGTCAATTCCAGCCACGAGCGCGCGAGGTGGCGCACTGCCTCTTGAAAACTGGATGCCTTGGACGCCAGCCCGGCGGCGTTGATCGCCCCGGCTGAAGTGCCACAGATAATCGGAAAAGGATTGGTTTCTTGTTGTGGCTGCAGCCGGGCGATGGCCAGCAACACACCCACCTGATACGCCGCCCGCGCCCCGCCGCCAGACAACACCAGTGCGCAAGCGCCACGCTCACGTGTTGGCGTGTTCTCAGCTTCATCCATCTCACGTCTCCCCATTCTTGATAGCCGTTTTAACGGATTTATATTTCTTGTATTGGCCAACATACGTCCCTGCTCGATGGGCCTAATCGGGCACCACGGGCGAGCCCGGCGCCCCACTCCGACGCAGTGTCACAATATGCGTCCAACATATTGCACTGAGCCGGTGCAACGAGCGAACTGGACGCCGCCAGGCAGACGTTTTCTGTACAAATTGCAACACGCCTCGTTAATTCGGCCATTACGACGGCATAGGCGTAAGTGATTTATCCCGGTATAATCGACTTTTGGCGTGAAAGGATTCGCACATGCGCATCGTGCAAAAAGCCCTGACCTTCGACGACGTTCTGCTCGTCCCGGCCCACTCTGACGTTCTGCCTCGTGATGTCAGCCTTGGAACTCAATTCACTCGCGATATCCGGCTGAATCTGCCGCTCGTGTCCGCTGCAATGGACACCGTGACAGAAGCCCCTCTGGCGATTGCTATCGCTCAGGAAGGCGGCATCGGTATTGTTCACAAGAACATGTCGGCCAAGCTGCAAGCGAAAGAAGTTTCCAACGTTAAACGTTACGAATCCGGCATCGTTAAAGATCCGCTGATCGTTGCACCGGAAATGCTGGTGCGCGACGTGCTGAATCTGACTCGTCAGCATCGTATTTCCGGCTTCCCGGTTATTGACTCCAAAGGCGTGGTTGTTGGCATTGTCACCAACCGTGACCTGCGTTTCGAAACCCGTCTGGATGTCCCGGTCGCCAGCATCATGACCCCGAAAGACAAGCTGATCGTGGTGCGTGAAGGCGCTTCCATCGAAGAAGCACGCCATCTGATGCACGATCACAAACTGGAACGCGTTCTGGTTGTGAACGAGGCCTTCCAGTTGCGCGGTCTGATTACCGTTAAAGACATTATCAAAACCAGCGAACACCCGTTTGCGGCCAAGGATGAACTGGGTCGTCTGCGTGTTGGCGCTGCGGTTGGTACTGGCGATGGCACCGAAGAACGCGTCACCTTGCTGGCGGAAGCCGGCGTTGACGTGATCGTGGTTGATACCGCTCACGGCCACAGCCAGGGCGTGATCAGCCGCGTGAACTGGGTGAAGCGCAACTTCCCGAACGTACAAGTGATTGGTGGCAATATCGCCACCGCAGCTGCTGCTCGCGCACTGGTTGATGCTGGCGCCGATGCAGTCAAGGTCGGTATCGGCCCGGGCTCCATCTGCACAACACGTATTGTGGCAGGCGTTGGCGTACCGCAAATCTCTGCCGTAGCCAATGTGGCTGAAGCACTGGCTGGCACTGGCGTGCCGCTGATTGCTGACGGTGGCATCCGCTTCTCTGGCGATATCGCCAAGGCGATTGCTGCTGGTGCCCACACCGTCATGCTGGGTGGCTTGCTTGCTGGTACTGAAGAAGCACCGGGCGAAGTTGAACTCTACCAAGGTCGTTCTTACAAGAGCTACCGCGGCATGGGTTCGCTGGGCGCGATGCAGCAAGGTTCCAGCGACCGTTACTTCCAGGAAGAAAACACCGCCAATGCCGACAAGCTGGTACCGGAAGGCATTGAAGGTCGCGTACCGTACAAGGGCTCAGTAACGGCTATTGTTCACCAGTTGATGGGCGGTCTGCGTTCTTCCATGGGTTATCTGGGTTGCGCCTCGATTGAACAAATGCACCAGAAAGCGGAATTCGTGCAGATCACTTCTGCAGGTATTCGCGAATCGCACGTGCATGATGTGCAGATCACCAAGGAAGCACCGAACTACCGCGTTGAGTAATCGGCCAGTCCGATGGTCTGACGTAAAAAAAGCCCTGCACATGCAGGGCTTTTTTCATGGTTCGCTCCGGAGGCAACGACTCAGAATCAACAATCCGGGTCGTTGCAGACTGCCTTAGCGTTTTGCTGCGTCCGCCAGCATCCGCGCCGCCTCGGCCGCACTCATGTTGGCATTGCGCCAGAACTTCATGGTGATATCAAAGAAGGCAGCGCGTACATCTTCTGGCAAACACTGGCTATGCGCCCACGACGGCACCAGGACATTGGCCGATGCAGCTTGGGCAAATGACTTGGCAGTGTCTTGCGAATAGCCATCATAACGACGCATTGGCGTATCTGAACGCGCCGGTACATTGCCTTTGAAGAAGTTGAAAGACTCCTGCCCATCCTGACTCATCAACATGTTCACCAGATCCTGCTGGGCCCGCTGTCTGGCCGGATCTTTCTGCTTGAACATGATTAACGAGTCTGCAGCAAAGCTGAACTCACCCGCAGCCGCTGGTGCAGCCCAACCCATGTAGTCCTTGCCTTGATCCTGGTTGGCCTGCATAAACTCCGGCTTGGCCCAGTCACCCATGATCTGCATTGCCGCACGACCATTGATCACGTCCACGGTGGCCAGATTCCAGTCACGGCCAGCAGCATCTTCGGTGCAATATGGCTTCATGCGCTTGAAGCGCTCCAGTGCGCGCACCATACCGGCACTACCAATGACTGCCGCGTCTCGTTTTACAAAGCAGGAACGATGGAACTCGGCGCCTTCAGACAGAATCACCGTCTCCAGCATGGTTGCGATCTGCCAGTCTTGCTCTCCAACTGCCAGCGCGGTAATTCCAGCAGCCTTGAGCTTGTCGCACAAGGCAAAGAAATCATCCCACGTACGCGGTTGCTGACCGTTCACCCGCTTGAGCAACGGCAGGTTAACCCACAAAGTATTGACCCGCGCGGCACCCAGCGGCACGGCCACATACTTGCCGTCGACCTGAATCATTTTATCGAGCACAGCTGGCAGGATGCTGGACCAGCGCTCTTTGTGCGCCAGTTCGTTCAAATCAGCCAGCACACCCGCTTGCGACCACTTGCCGATATTGATGATGCGGTTGGCCGCAGCAGTCGGCGCGTTGCCCGACTGCACGCGTGAATTCAACGCCGCCATCGGATCACCGCCACCAGTGCGTGCATCCATCCAGTGATGGCCTTGCGCATTCAGGCGGGTCTTGATTTCAAACACGGCCCGCGCTTCGCTGCGCGAAAGCCACCAATGCAACACTTCCACGTCGGCCAGTTGAAACTGCCCTACCGCTTTGAGCAAGGTTTTGGCGCGCTCATCAACGCTCTTGAGTGTTTCGCGCGCCTGATGCAGCGCTGAATCGGTCGCTTGCGTCATGCCGCTAACGCGCTCGGTAGAACGCGCCATCGATTCAGTCGCCGCGGACTGTTCAGCCGTAGCATCGGCAATTTGCCGAACCACGCGCGCCACCTGATCCATCCGCTCCGAGATGGTCAGCATATGCGTACGGGCGTGCTCGGCCTTATCTACGCTTTGCGTGACGCCACTGGAGGTACGGGTCATATCCGTGACCACGGCGTCGGTTTCGGCGTTCACCAGTTCAATGCGGCGAGCAATATCCACCGTGGCCGAAGAACTCCGTTCGGCGAGCTTGCGTACTTCATCTGCCACCACCGCAAAACCACGTCCCTGCTCACCAGCTCGGGCAGCTTCAATCGCGGCATTCAGGGCCAGCAAATTGGTCTGGTCGGCGATATCTTTAATGACGCCAACAATGCCGCTGATTTCGCGGGTGCGCTGACTCAGGCTATCCATAGTCTGGCCAAGCGACTGCATGGCCGTAGCCACTTGCGCTACTTCAGTGGAAACGCCCATCACCGCCTGCGCGCTTTCTCCGGACATCGACTGGGTATCGAGCACCGCTTCATCCACATCACGCGCATTGGCGGCGATGTGCGAAATACTTTGAGTGATTTGTTCGACCGTTGCCGCCGAGGCTGACGCGTGATCAGACTGAGTGCGGGTGTCGTTGGCGATCTGTGTGGTCACCGCAGTCAGTTCGTGCAGACTCAGCGCCAGCGCTTCCATTTCGCGCTGGATTTCGCGCAACACGGATTGCTGGTTGGTCACGAAGTGATTGAGCGGTCGCGCCAGTTCTGCCAATTCTCCAGACTCCGCAAAACGCACTGACAAGCCGCCCGCATCATTGGCCATGGCCGAAATGCCCTCTTGCAGAGCCGTCAGCGGCTTGAGGGCGAAACCACTCGCCAGCCAGCTACCCGCGCCAATGCCGAGCAAAGTCAAAAACGCCAAGCCGTAGGCCACGCCATCCAGAGCAAGGTTCTGCCCGAAAATCACGTAGCCCAGAGTCACTATAAATCCTAGCAATGCCACCAGAAAAACCGGCAGCACCAACCGCATGCGCATTGTCATGTTGTACCTCCCCAAACCACTTGTTATATGTTTACGACCGGTGATTTATGTTGTTGTTTCGATGACGATGTCATCCACCGGTCGCAGTACTGCCACAACCTTCAGAGGCAGAAAAAACCGCCCGCGCACACTGTGCGTCGGGCGGGGTTTTTCACCAATCCACAACACTACTTATAGACGGGCTCTAGCTCCATGCCGGGCGATGGAATACCGATGTGATAGCCCTGCAGATAGTCCACACCAATCTCTCGCAGTTTGTCTGCAATGGCTTCTGATTCGACATATTCGGCAATGGTCTGACGGCCCATGGCGTGCGCAATATGGTTCACGGCAATCACCATTTGCAGGCTGACATGGTCGTCCACAATGTCGCGCACCAGGCTGCCGTCAATCTTCAGATAATCCACTGGCAGGGTTTTGAGGTAGGTAAACGACGAGAAGCCACTGCCGAAGTCGTCCAGTGCAAAGCGGCAGCCACGCGTACGTAGTGCTTCAATAAATAGCGTCGATTCTTTGATATTGGCAATGGCGCTGGTTTCTGTGATTTCAAAACACAGTTGCTGCGGGGCCACGCCAGATTCGTCCAGACGCTCCAGCACAAATGCCAGCGTCTGGCGATTCAATGACTTGCCTGACAGGTTGACCGACAGCATAGGCACCGGCAAACCCTGGCGCGTGCGCTCGGCTTGCGAAGAAATGGCATGCGCCACTACCCAGCGATCAATCGTGGCCATCAAGTCGTAACGTTCTGCGGCGGGGATAAACGCGCCCGGAGAGATGATCTTGCCGGTTTCGCTGACCAGTCGCAGCAGCACTTCGTAGTGCAACTCGTCTTCGTCGGTAGCAGAAACAATCGGCTGGTAATACAACTGGAACCAGTTTTGCTCGGCCGCCTGGCGCAGGGTTGCCAGCAACTGCAATTCGTTATGGCGCTGCTCCAGGTTCACTTCACCGCCGCGATACCACGACAAACGATTGCGACCGGCTTCTTTGGCGGCAAAACAGGCCACGTCAGCGCGGCTGAGCACCTCTTGCAGATTGCGTGCTTCGCGATCCATCAGCACCAGACCCATACTGCCGGTGACATTGAACGGACGGTCTTGCCAGACAAAACGATACTGCTCCAGCACCTGCAAAATACGCTCGGCCAGATGCTGCGCCTGTTCCGGCGCCGCATCATGCATGACCAAACCAAATTCATCGCCGCCGAGACGACCGACATGGACCCCTGCGGGCACCAGTTCCAGTAATTGTCGCGCCAGTTGCCGCAGCAACTCGTCACCCGCCAGGTGACCGCAGGTATCGTTAACCAGTTTGAACTGGTCCAGATCCAGCTGCATCAATACGCATGGTTTGCCGTTCTCACGCACGCTTTCGCTGGCCTGCACCAGTGCGCCCATAAAACCGCGGCGATTGGTCAAGCCGGTCAGTTCATCGTGCGTGGCTTGATAAGCCAGACGCTCAGTCAGTGCTTCCGCCTCGCTAATGTCGTGTAGCGCCACGACCAGACCAATCCCGTGTTCATCCGGCACTGCGGCAATTGCCATCTCCACTCGATAACGCTGCCCCAACCGGTTAACCAGCGTGGCCACTTCACGGGTGGCTGCGCTACCGCCTTCAAGTGCTTCGGCTAACAGCCGCGACAAGCGCGTGCCGCTAGCTTCATCCACCGTCATGACAATGTCGGTAATCGGGCGACCGGAGGCCTCGGCAAATGGCCAGCCGGTGAGGCTTTCGGCTGCGGGGTTCAGCAGTTTGACTTTGCCGTCGGCTGTGGTGGTGACGATGGCGTCTGCCACCGAACTCAGCGTGGCTTCGGCGAGTTCTTTCTCGCGCAGTAGTTCGTGCTGGGCGGCGTCACGCTCATACAAACCTTGCAGCAGGTTGCGCCGCATGGTGTTGAAAGCATCGGTCAGTGTTTGCAATTCATCGGCAGTGCCTGGCGGTCGCGCCAGTACCAACGGCGCAGACAAACGCTCGTAATTGAAGTGACGGGTGTAGTCCGCAATATACCTTAGATGGCGTGCGATCAACCGGTGATAAAGCCAGATAAACGCCAGCGCAGCAGCGGCCATACCGGTGACTAGCAATAACAAGATGCGTTTAAGCTGGTCCGTAATTTGCGACTCGAGCCCATCGAGCGTGTTCACCAGCGTCAATTGACCAAGCCGGACCGACTTATTGGTCAGCGGATGCAGATATTCGACCGGAAAAGTCATGCTCACGACGGAGCGCTGGTCAGATGGCAACTCACCAGCCTGATAACGCGAGCCGTCGGTCTCCACCAGCTCGGCGTATCCCACGACCTTGGTTTGCAACAGCGAGTTGAGTTGGGTGCGCACCGCTTCGGTGTTCACCAGCCACAGATTCACCGCCAACTGCGGACGCACACTGCGCGAGAGCGTTTCCAGATCAGTACGAATCTGGGTCAGGCTGCGCTGATACTCCTGGCGCGCCAGAAAAAACGCCAACGACGCGGCCACCAATACGCTCGTCACCATCACCGCGAGAACGAGACGTAGAGCTAGCCGGTTTTCCCGGAAAAAGGTGCGCAGCCGCGCGAGCAATGGGGGTGTCACTTTTGGGCTTCGTTGTATTGATCTATATGGCTGGTCTGCAGCATAAACGCACACCTTGGCTGGCACAAACTGTAATGACATGTTTGCTCAGGCAACAGTTAATTGCTTTCATCAACAGAAAGAATATTTTGTATATTCCAGCAATTAAACCACACTTTGCGCAGACCTTATCAGTAAAACACCGTATGTACAGCCAAAATAAAAGACTTTTGTTTTCATACTCTTACAGCTACATCCCGACATAACCCGGGCCGCCTCCGCCTTCGGGCACCTGCCACACGATATTTTGTGACGGGTCTTTAATGTCGCAGCTTTTGCAGTGCAAACAATTCTGCGCGTTGATTTGCAGCGCAGGATTGCCTCCTCTCATCACTATTTCATACACGCCAGCCGGGCAATAATGCGCCTCTGGCGATGAATATGTATTCAAATTCAATGAGATAGCAACGTCAGGTGCTTTAAGATGTAGATGCGACGGTTGGTCCGCTTCATGCCAGGTGTTGGATAATTGCAACGAAGACGCTTTATCAAAGGTTAAAACACCATCTGGTCGGGCATAAACGAGCTTGTTGACTTGCGCGGCTGACCGTAACGTCAGGTGATCGGCCGGGCCGTGACGCAAGGTCCACGGCGTACGCAAACCCAATTGATCCAGCCACAACTCGGCACCGGCATACAGCGTCCCCAGCAAACTGCCAAAGCGCGAAAGCGCGGGCTTGATATTGCGCACCTGCTTGAGTTCTTGCCCCACCCAACTGTTTTCCAGCGCTACCGGGTAATCCAGCAATTCATCTCCGCTACGCCCGGCTACCAGCGCGGCGAACACCGATTGCGCCGACAGCATTCCGCTCTTCATGGCGTTGTGGTTGCCTTTAATGCGCGGCACATTCACCAAGCCAGCGGCACAACCAATCAGCGCACCGCCCGGGAAAACCAGTCGCGGCAAAGACTGCCAGCCGCCTTCTGAAATAGCTCTTGCGCCGTAGCTGATGCGTTTTGCGTTACGCAACATCGGTGCAATGGCCGGGTGCTGTTTCAAGCGTTGAAACTCGTCAAAGGGCGACAATGTCGGGTTGCTGTAATCCAGATGAGTCACCAGACCTATCGAAACCAGGTTAGGCGCCATGTGATAGATAAACGCGCCACCACCGGCGTTGCCACCCAGCGGCCAGCCCAAGGTATGCAGCACCTGGCCCGCGCGATGTTGTGCGGCAGGAACCTGCCATAGCTCTTTAATACCCAAGCCAAACTTCTGCGGCTGCGCATCGCGGCGCAAATCAAACTTTGCTTCCAGCAGCCGGGTAAGCGAGCCACGGGCGCCCTCTGCCACTAGCGTGTATTTCGCGTGAATTTCAATGCCCGGCGTGAAATCGGCCTTGGGTTGACCGTTTTTATCGACCCCCATATCGCCGCACACCACTCCCTTCACCTCGCCATTTTCGCCATAAACGATATCCGCCACAGCGAAGCCGGGATAAATCTCTACGCCGGCTTCTTCGGCCTGCGCCGCCAGCCATTGGCCCAGCTCGCCCAGACTTACAATGTAATTGCCATCGTTGCGCATCACCGCCGGAATCAACACATCAGGAATCGACCAGGCCAGATCTTCATCCAGCACCATAAAGCGATCGTGGGTCACCGGCGTATTGAGCGGCGCGCCACGCTCACGCCAATCCGGGATCAACTCATTCAGCGCAATCGGGTCCAGCACTGCGCCAGACAACAAGTGCGCCCCTACCTGCGCACCTTTCTCCAGCAAGCAGACACTTACCGTGTGGCCGGTTTCTGCAGCCAGTTGCTTCAGCCGGATCGCCGCACTCAACCCTGCCGGGCCGGCGCCGACGATTACTACGTCATATTCCATTACATCGCGCTGCATATCTTGTTCTGCCAATCAAATTCAGAAAAATGTGTTCCACCTGCACGGGTTGGACTGTCGCGCTACCGATATTCCACCGGTTTGCCATCCGGGCGTCGCAACACAATTTGATCGCTGCGTTCGACATCGCGGGCAGCATCGCGACAAAGCTCGATAAAAGCTTCAATGCCCGCCGTGCGAAATTTTTGCTTATGCAACACAAAGTGGAACATGCGGCGAAAATCCAGTCCGGCCACTTCGAGCGGTACCAGGCTGCCGCGGCGAAAAGCCTCTTTCAGCGTCAAACGCGAGATACAACCGATGCCCAGGCCCGATTCCACCGCGCGTTTGATCGCTTCGGTGTGTTCTAGCTCCAGCCGGATATCCAGCCGTGGCAGCACGTGGCGCATGGCATATTCAAAGGTCTGTCGCGTGCCCGAACCTGGTTCGCGCACGATCCATGGCACCGCCAGTACGTCGTCCAGCGTGACTACCTTCTGGCTGGCCAGCGGATGCTCCGGCGCGGCAAAGATCACCATTTCATCGGCCACCCACGGCAACATATCCAGATCGGGGTGCTGGATTTCTCCCTCAATCAACCCCAGATCTAATTCAAAGTGGGCAACTTCTCGTACAACCGTGGCCGTGTTATGGACCGACATCTTGATCCGGCAACCGCTGTGCTGACGCATGAACTCACCAACCAGCAAAGTCGCCAGATAGTTACCGATGGTCAGCGTGGCACCAATACGCAATGGGCCAATGCCGCTTTCGCCAGCCAGCGTGGATTCAATTTCGCTAGCCCGATCAAGCAACTCAATGGCCCGAGGCAGCAGCTGGCGACTCAGCTCATTTAGCTGCAGGCGCTTGCCATAGCGGTCAAACAGCTTGGTATCGAACTGTTTTTCCAGTTCAGCCAACGCTGTGCTAGTGGCGGACTGCGACAGTGAAAGTGATTCCGCCGCACGCGAAACGCTCTCTGCGCTGGCGACGGCAACAAACACTTCCAGCTGCCTGAGGGTATATTTCATATCTATTTTCCGAATATATTTTATTAAATAATTCAAATTTACAGATATTGTACCCATCTTTAAGATAGGAATCCAGATAACCAGCAGGAATAAAGATCATGTCCGCTAGCGAAAAATACACAGCAGAAACGATCACCCACCTCCACACGTGGACACCCAACCTGTTCACGCTGCGTACGACACGCGGTGCGAGTTTCAAATTTACGCCGGGGCAGTTTGCCCGGCTGGGCGTTGAAAAGAATGGAAAAATTGTCTGGCGGGCCTATTCGATCCTGTCCGCCGACTATGACGAGCACCTTGAGTTTCTCTCGATCGTGGTGCCTGGTGGTGAGTTCACCAGCGAACTCACCCGTTTGCAGGTGGGCGACACTATCTATGTAGATAAAACTGCCTACGGCTTTCTGACCCGTGACCGGTTTGAGCACGGCAAAGATTTGTGGATGCTTGCCACCGGCACTGGCCTCGCGCCGTTTTTGTCCATCCTCTACGATTTCAGCGCGTGGGAAGAATATGATCGGCTGATTCTGGTGCAAAGCGTGCGTGAGCGCGCCGAACTCGCCTATGAAGACATTATTCGCGGCTTTGCTACCAACGAGTTTTACAGCGAATTTGCCCACAAGCTGCACTACGTGCCCATCGTGACGCGTGAAGACATGCCCGGCGCGCTCAACACCCGCATCACCACCTTGCTGGAAAACGGCGGTCTGGAAGCATTCACCGGCATACCGCTGGATCAAGACCGCTCGCGCATCATGATTTGCGGCAATCCGGATATGGTCGAGGAAACCCGCAAGCTGCTGGGTGAGCGTGGATTTACCCTGGCCCGGCGCAGCGCCCCCGGCCACATGGCCGTAGAACAACTTTGGTAAGCCGCTGCCAGCCCAAGCGCGCTGGCGTGCTCTGAATAAGGAATAACGATGAAAATTCTCGTAGCGGTAAAACGCACCGTCGACCCAAATGTGAAAGTCCGCATCAAGGCGGATGGCTCCGATGTGGATATCGGCGCAGCCAAAATGAGCATGAATCCCTTCGATGAAATCGCAGTGGAAGAAGCCGTGCGCCTGAAGGAAACAGGCGTGGCAACCGAGATTGTGGCCGTTTCTGTGGGTCCAGCCGCAAGCCAGGATAGCTTGCGCCACGCCTTGGCCATGGGCGTCGATCGGGCAATCCTGATCGATACCACCCAAGTTCTGGATTCGCTGGCCGTAGCCAAATTACTGCGGGCAGTGGCCGAACGTGAAAAGCCCGATTTGTTATTGCTGGGCAAACAGGCCATTGATGACGATGCCGCGCAAACCGGGCCGATGCTGGCAGCGTTATTGCACGTCGGGCAAGCCGTTGCCGCATCGAAAATCCAGATTCAGGACAAGCAGATCACCGTGATACGCGAAGTGGATGGCGGCCAGGAAACCCTTACCCTGCCCCTGCCCGCGCTGGTCACCACCGATTTGCGGCTGAATGAACCACGCTACGTGAAATTGCCCAATCTGATGCTGGCTCGCAAGAAACCCGTTGAAACGCTGACGCCAGCTGAGTTGGGGCTCGAAGTCGCCGCCCGGGTCATCAAATTAAAGGTGGCCGAGCCGCCGTCGCGCAAAGCGGGTGTGGTGGTAAAAACCGTGGACGAACTGATTGATCGCTTGCGTAATGAAGCAAAGGTATTGCCATGAGTATTTTATTGATTGCCGAACATGACAACCAGCAACTGCGCGCCACTACACGCCATGCAGCGTCAGCAGCGGCGCAACTGGGTAGCGACATTCATGTACTGGTCGCGGGCCTTGGCGCCGGCAGTGTTGCCCACGAAGCCGCCAATATTGCCGGCGTTACCAAAGTGCTCCACGTGGATGCCGAAGCGCTAGGCCACGCGCAAGCTGAGCGATTGGCGCCGCTCATTGCCAACCTGGCCGGAACATCTGAAGCCATCGTTGCCGCATCCGGGACGTTTTCGCGCAATGTGCTGCCACGCGTCGCCGCGTTGCTGGATATCGGCATGGTGTCGGACGTGCTGAAGATTGAATCTGCAGATACGTTTGTACGCGCCATCTATGCAGGTAATGTGCTGGCCAGTGTGCAAACGACCGATCCCGTAAGGATTTTGAGCGTGCGGCCTACCGCTTTTACCGACGCTGGTTTGCAAACCTCCGCTGCGCCTATTGAGGAGGTTGCCTGGCAGGTTGAAGCAGAACATCAACGTTTATCGACTTGGGTATCGAGCGAGCAAACCGCAAGCAATGGCCCAGAGCTGGCAACTGCCAGAACCGTTGTCTCAGGTGGTCGTGCGCTGGGCAGCGCCGAGCAGTTTCATGCACTGCTAACCCCTCTGGCCGACAAGCTGGATGCCGCCATCGGTGCCTCGCGCGCTGCGGTGGATGAAGGCTACGCACCAAACGACTGGCAGGTTGGTCAAACCGGCGTGGTGGTAGCACCGAAGCTATATTTCGCGGTGGGGATTTCTGGCGCCGTACAGCACCTGGCAGGTATGAAGGATAGTGGTACGGTGGTGGCGATCAACCAGGATCCGGATGCGCCGATCTTCCAGTCTGCCGACTACGGCCTAGTTGGCGATCTGTTTACGCTATTGCCGGAACTGACCAGCAAGCTCTAAGCACAACCTCGCAGGGCCGCGCACCAACAAAAAACGCCATGCATTTGCATGGCGTTTTTTGTTTCCCGTTCTGGCTACACGTGTAACCGGAGCAAGATCAGAACTATTACTGCACAGTTGCCTTGCCACGCAGATCATCAACCATCTTTTGTACGCGTTGGCGTTGGATTTGCTGCGAGATTTCACCCTTCGCTTCAGCGAAAGAAGGGAATTTTGCATCGCGCACATCATCCAGCTTGATGACGTGATAACCGAACTGGGTCTTGACCGGGGTTTGAGTGATCTGGCCCTTGGTCAGCTTGGTCATCGCGGCAGAAAACTCTGGCACGTAGTTGTTCGGGCTAGCCCAACCCAGATCGCCACCGTTTGCACCGCTGCCAGTGTCGACAGATTTAGCCTTGGCCAGATCATCAAATTTCTTGCCCTTTTTGAGTTGGGCGATGATGTCGTTGGCTTCAGCTTCTGTTTTCACCAGAATGTGGTGGGCATGGTATTCCTTGCCTGCATTCTGAGCCTTCACGGTGTCATATTCTTTCTGTGCATCAGCATCAGAAACCGGGTTGTTTTTTACGTAGTTGTTCACGTATGCGCCGATTACGATCTGCTGCTTGGCTGCATCCAGCTGAGCTTGCACGTCTGCGCTCTTGTCAGTGCCCTTCTTCACGGCATCTTGATAGATCACTTCGTTGTTGATCAGCTGTTGCTTGATACGGTCACGCAGTTCCGGCGAGTCTTTCTGACCACGTTCAGCCAGTTGCTTTACGATCATGTCCATCTTGCTTTGCGGGATGGCCACACCGTTCACGGTAGCAACGCTTGCATCGGCCATAACCGAAGCGGAAATCATCGCGCCGATCACGGCAAAAATAAGGTGCTTGGTAGAACGCATTACGTGATTCCTTTGAGTGTTATCGAGGTCAATGCATACAAC
This sequence comes from Silvimonas sp., assembly GCF_031291215.1. Taxonomy (NCBI): domain Bacteria; kingdom Pseudomonadati; phylum Pseudomonadota; class Betaproteobacteria; order Neisseriales; family Chitinibacteraceae; genus Silvimonas; species Silvimonas sp. The sequence goes on along the minus strand of NZ_JARLJK010000122.1, from coordinate 268,470 downwards.
TTGAAATTATATTCCGGGAACGAGGCTACCCGTTCTCAGAGCTCTTCCGGGGTCAGCGCCTTGATACTGAGCGCGTGAATGCGCGCCGGCATCAAATCTGCCACCAAAGCATACACCTTGCGATGTCGGGCCACTTTACCCAATCCCGCAAAGGCCTGCGCCACAATCGTGACATCAAAGTGAGCACCACCTTGCGCGCCAGCATGGCCCGCATGAGCAGCACTGTCGTCGTGCACGATTACGGTTTCAGGTTCCAACAACGCCAGTCTCTGACGCAATTCATCTTCCATGCTAATCATACCAGAGCTCATGGAAGCACATGTTTGAAGGGTTTCACAGACACCTCGGCATAAACGCCAGCAGCGCGATAGGGGTCAGCTTCTGCCCAGGTTTGCGCCGCGGTTAAAGATTCAAACTCGGCCACAATCAGGCTGCCGCTGAATCCAGCCGGGCCAGGATCTACCGAATCAATCGCCGGGAAAGGCCCAGCCAGTACCAGGCGCCCTTCTGCCTTAAGTATGTCCAGACGCGCCAGATGCGCAGGCCGACTAGCCATACGAGCTGACAAGCTGTCCGCAACATCGGTTCCGATAATCGCATAAAGCGGCATGATTATTTGTCCTGATCCGACGGTGGGTTACTGGCGGGATTAGCATCGTCAATGACATAACGGCTCAGCAGCAGGCCTTGGGCCACTACAAAAACCACCGTCAATCCTAACGTTCCAAACAGTTTGAAGTTGACCCAGACAGAGTAACTATAGAGCCGGGCGACAATGATATTGACCACGCCCATGCTAATGAAGAACACAACCCAGACGTTGTTCAATACCGACCAGATGGATTCGGGCAGCATCATTTGTTTGCCCATCATGGTCTTGATGAGGTTTTGACCGCGAAACCACTGAGACAGCAACAAGACCAGGGCAAAAATCCAGTACAGACCGGTAGGCTTGTACTTGATGATGTCTGGATTATCAAAATACAGCGTTGCCCCGCCCAGCACGATAATCAGCACAAAGCTGACGATCAGCATGGCATCGATTTTGCGCCACTTCAGCCACGAAAATACCAGCTGGATCACGCTGGCCACCATGGTCACCGCTGTGGCGATCAGCATTGCGATTTGATCGGGCGTCTTGGGCGGTACCGATGCTTGCGCTTCGGCCAGCACGTGCGACAGCAGGGGAATATGACTTGCCCACGCGACAGCATGCGCCGGGTCATGCTGGGTGAAGAAAAATGCGAGGAAGAAGAAGATGACCGGGAAGAGGTCGAAGAAAGCCTTCATGGACAGAACCAGCTACTGGATGGCGCATTATGCATTTGGCGCCGAGGGCTGACAAGGCAATGAGTAGCAGCAAAAAAAACGCCGCGACTAGCGCGGCGGAAATTCCACTGGAGATACACGAAGCATCAGCTTGCGAAACGAATATTGCGCCCTCGCCGAATATGCCATGTTGATACACGTCAACGATTCCAGGGTACTAATCACATGGCATAAATGAGATATATCAGGCAGACAAAAGCAGGGAAATGTGTACTGTATTTCGAATGGGCCAGGCAAAAAGGGGCCAAGCTAACACTGAGGACAATCAGAGAAACGCCGGAGAACAGGAGGGGAAAAACGGGGCACTACGAGACAAACAAAGGGAGGGGTGGCGAGCCCAACCCCCGGCACTGGCATCAAAAGCTGTGGCTGCTTCCTTCCGGACCTGACCAAGTTCACCTTCTAGCCATGCGGGGAGACCCGCCATCGAGAACAGGCAGCGATACTAGCATGGACAGCCTGACGCGGCTACTTTTGCGTTCGTTCACCGGCGATATTTTGCATAAACAATTGGCGGCGTTCAGCAAGTTGCTGTGTGCGACCAGCCACCCAATACAACTTGGCCAACGCTGCTTCTGGCGTCATATCCCCCGCCGCCAGCACGCCGGCGGCCACTAAAGATTGGCTAGATGCATACAACCCCATCTGCACCGAACCAAAAACACATTGCGTACAATTCACCACAACAGTCGATTGGGCCAAGGCTTCCAAAGCATGCGTCAGCTCAGGATGGGCAGGAACATTACCGCTGCCATACGTTTCCAGCACCACGCCATCCAAGGGTTGTGCCAACAATGACTGTGCCAGCCAGATTGAACTGTGACCGGGGCCGAGCGTGGCGCGTACCACTCGGGCGTCGGCTGCGACCAATTGCAACCCTTGCCACGAACTGTTTGTCGTTTCAGCGCCAACTAAAGCCCAGCCAGAACCAAAACGGCGCCCTGCCACTGGCAAATTCGGACTGGAAAAAGCGGCATCAGCTTCACAATCGCTTTTGCGAACCCGATTACCTTGAAATAGTTGACCAGCAAAAACCACTCCCACACCGCGGTACGCGCCGCCCATGACCAGTTCAATGGCGGCCTCAACGTTGTCCGGCGCATCGCTGCCCTGCTCTTCCCACGGATGTTGGGCACCGGTGACGATCACGGGCTTATTCAGACCCGCCAGCATGAAAGACAGGGCCGAAGAGGTCCAGGCCATGGTGTCGGTACCGTGTAGAACGACGAACCGGTCGAACTCACCGGCACGCTGCGCAATGTCGCTGGCTATGCGATTCCAGTCGGCCGGTCCCATATCGCTGGAGTCAAGCAATGGCGAATATTCGATCACTTCTACTGCTGGATAACTGGCCTGCAACACTTCACTGAGAAAGCCAGGTGCTGGCTCCAGCCCGGCGTTACCAGGGCGCATTCCCAACGTACCGCCGCAATAAAGTAAACAAATTCGCACAGTGATACCTCGAAAAATGCGCCACCCGGTACAATCATTGTTCGGACGATGAGCCAGATGGCAAAAGAAATGACGATTGTTGATAACCGCAAAGCGTTTCACGAATATTTTATCGAAGACCGGCTGGAAGCTGGCCTGCAACTGGAAGGCTGGGAAGTCAAAGCCATTCGGGCGGGTCGTGTCGCGCTGAAAGAGTCTTACGTCACCTATATTAACGGCGACTTTTATTTGATGGGTGCGCACATCTCGCCGCTGGTCTCCACTTCAACGCACACCTATGCGGACCCGGTGCGCCTGCGCAAATTGCTGCTCAAACGCAACGAGATCGCCAAGTGGGCGGAAAAGGTCGATCGCTCGGGTTATACCGTAGCGGCCTTGAACATGCACTTTGCGCATGGCTATATCAAGCTGGATATCGGCCTGGCCAAGGGCAAGAAGCAGCACGACAAACGCCAGACCGAGAAAGAGCGCGAATGGGTCAGAGAAAAAGCCCGGATCGTGCGCGATCACACCAAGCAAGGTTGAAAAAGCTCAGCCTCACAAATAAATCCCCCGTTATCTGTCAGCAGATCCGGGGGATTTTTTATTACTCCATCGACGAACCAATCGGCGAGACCCTTAGTGCAGAGGGCCATCGCTCATTCACGAACTCATCTCATCCTTGCCGCTGATTTTACTCTCGCTCCCCTGCAGCAGCTTGCGGATGTTCTGATGATGCCGTGCGATCAGCAGCACCGAAATGATCAGCACCGCATATAAATACACGCGCTCAGGGATAAACCACCAGGTCAGCAGCGGCGCAACAACGGCAGCAATCAATGCGGCCAGTGACGAAATCTTGAAACCCTTGGCCAGGACCAGCCAGATCAACAGAGTAATCAGCCCGACGGGCCAGTCAAGAGCCAGTAAAATCCCGCCCGCAGTGGCCACACCTTTGCCACCCACAAACCGGAAAAACACCGGCCACATATGCCCCACAGCGACCGCAACCGCCGCTGCCGCGATAGTCTCATCACCCAAGTGCCAGAAGTGCGCCAAAATCTGAGCGACAACGACCGCCAGCCAACCTTTGAAGGCATCACCCAGCAAAGTGAGTGCGGCGGCCTTTTTGTTGCCCGAACGCAGCACGTTGGTTGCGCCAGGATTGCCCGAACCATATGAGCGCGGATCGGCCAGCCCCATTGCCCGGGAGACGATCACGGCAAATGACAGCGAACCAATCAGATAGGCGGCCAGCACGACGATTAACGACAGCATCTTGAATTCCACTACAATAGCGAGCTTTCGATTGTAAGCGATCCGTACGCGGGCACGTCAAACCTTACCCGCGCCAGGAGTGGTATGGACATCATTTTTCTGCACGGCGTACGCGCCAAAACCCTTATTGGCTGGTATGACTGGGAGCGTCTCGCCCCCCAAGTCGTTGAACTCGACCTGGAAATCGGTCTACCTTCCGCACGCGCCAGTGTTTCCGACAATCTGACCGACACCATCGATTACGACAAGGTCGTTCAGCATTTGCGCCAGGCCATGGCTGAACAGCACTTTCTGCTGCTTGAAGCGCTGGCCGAACACATTGCACATCTGATCATGCAGGATTTCTCTGCACCATGGACCAAAGTGTCGGTTACCAAGTTGGGTATCCTGCATGAAGTGGGTCGGGTTGGGGTGACTATCGAGCGCGGGCAACGCAAATAAATTGCACCGCCACTGCCGGGCATAATCGAATACCCGGCAGTTATGGAACCAGCTGCATCTCCTGGTGTCCGATCAATGCCCAATATCAAGTTGCCATTCACGCCGAATAGCACCTGTGCCGACTTGAAATCTGTAAGAAACAACCTTCCAGCTTGGCAAGAATTAATCAGAAAAATGAACCAAAGCGATTTGGTTCATATCTGATCAGCCAGGCGCCTCCAAAGGTTTGTAAGGCGATGATATTTATCCGGCCAATTGCGCTTTTTACTGCTGAGTCGGTCAAAAATGCCGTCCAAACCAATAACGGATGCGTTTGGGCGCTGCATCGTATAAACAAAATCATCGTGTCTTATCACTTGAAATTAACTGCTTAAGCCCTTACTAATGTACGATTCATGGTTTTCCAATACACAACCTGACAATCGATTGACCAGGGACTGTCGTTAATGCGTAGTCATACTTCGGGATCACGTTTATTCATTATTTTGCTGGCGTTTGCCGTGGCTCTTGCTGGCCCGGTGCAGGCAAAACGATTAGGTAGCGGCCGTTCAACCGGCATGCAACGTAATCAGATTACTCGTCCCGCCCCCACTACCCCGGCCCAATCTCCAGCGCAGCCACCTGTTCAACCGGCACAGCCTGCGCCGCAACAACCACAGCGTTCGTCGCTGGTACCCGCGCTAGCGGGGGCAGCGGTTGGGGCTGCTGCAGGTTATGCCCTCGCCAGGAACGGCGACCATGCTTCCGGCACTGCTAGCGACGGTGGCGGCTTGCCGTGGGGCTGGCTGATTCTGTTGGGCGGTCTGACGCTGGCCGGCTTCATGTTCTTGCGTCGGCGCGAGCGCCCGGTGGTAGATCCGTATCCGGAAACCCGGCCAGTGCCGGGCTGGAACGACTCTGCCAAGGTCAATACCCAGAACCAGAAGGTTTACCGGATTGGCGAAGGCGTCATGCAAAGTGGCCAGTCCGCACCGGCGAGTCTCCCGGATGGCACCGACACGCAAGCCTTTCTGCGTCATGCCAAAGCCAGCTTCCAGCACTTGCAGGCAATGAACTCGCCAGAACAACTGGAAGAATTGCGCAAATATCTGACGCCGGAACTCTTCACTGCGCTGCACGGTGAAATTGAAGAGAACCGGGAAATTGCTGATTTCCCGGCGCTGAATATTGATTTGCTGGATATCAGCGATGAATCCGCGCATCTGGTCGCCAGCGTGCGTTTCAAAGGTCAGGTCAGTGAGTACGTTAACGCGCCGGTTGAAGCGTTTGAAGAGGTATGGCACTTCACCAAGCAAAAGGCACCCGCTGCGCGCTGGCTGCTTGCAGGCATAGAACAAACCCATTGAACGGTTGCGCGTGAATCACGATGTTCTAAAGTAAAGTGTGATTCAACCCGATATAGCCGTTAACCGAACAATTACGGGTTGAGTATCTCATGCCATTATCTCGATATTTCGTTTGCATGCTTGTGGTTACGGCACTAACTGGCTGCGACCAGGTCAATGAAATGCTGAACAAGCAGCAAGCCAACGGCAAAGCGATCGGCGCAGCATGCCGACACAGTGGTAGAGCGCTGGAAGATTGTTTTAGTCGTAATCCACGTGTGGCTAAATCAGATATCTTTAGCGGTTGGAAAGAAATGAATGAATATATGCTAGCCAGAAAAATGGAAGTAGTCCCGAGTGCGGAGCAATGCACCCCGACTACAGACGACAAAAAAACGGCAGCTGCTCAACAACACAACACATCAGCAGCCTCGGCCGCAGCAAAGAGCTCTGCGGATTGAGCACAGGAGATGTTTCATAGATGGACACAACGTTGAAGAACTTCCTAAGCCAGATTCCAGCATTTGAAGGGTTTTCTGACGAAGACCTTGAAGTCATCCAGCACGCAGCGGTGCGTCGGCACCTGCCTAAAGGCACCTTCCTGTTTCGCGAGGGCGATCCGGGCGAAGCCATGTATCTGCTGGTTGAAGGGCGCACCCGCTCGTTTACCAGCGACAACCAGGGCAAGGAATTCGTATTCCTGATCGGTGAAGCAGGCGATGTGTTTGGCGAAACTTCGATGATCGATGATGAGCCGCGCAGCTGGTCGACCCAAGTCGAAGAAGACTCTACCTTCCTGATGTTTACCAAACAGGATTTCCGCACTGCGCTGGACGCTTACCCACAGATCAAAGACAAACTGATCCTGGCACTGGCCCGCATGGTACGGCGCCTTTCCGCCACCATGAAAAATCTGGCCCTGCTGGATGTTTATGGTCGCGTACGCGCTTTGTTTGAAGGCATGGTTACCGAAAACCCGGACGGCACCATGATGATTTCCGAGCCCCTCACTCAGCAAGCCATTGCTGACCGCGTTGGTTCTTCGCGCGAAATGATTGCGCGGATTCTGAAAGAATTGGTGTTTGGTGGTTACGTGCGCCTGGAAAACAAACGCATTATCTTGCTGCAAAAAATGCCTGAGCGTTTCTGATCTGCAAATCACCCAATCGGGACCAGCCCTAACTGGTCCCGCACAAAAAAGCCGACCCTCTGGTCGGCTTTTTTTATCGCTCACCCCAATTAATGTAATGCCAATGCTTAGACGGCTTTAAGCGCGGCCACTTCGGGCTGAGTAATCTTGAAATCAAATTCTTCAATTTGATAGGTTGCGACGTTGGCCATTACATAACTGTCTTGCGCCAGGATATCGTCGAGTTGAGCGCGTGAAGCGACTTGCGCCAAAATCACTCCACCCAGACCATTGCGCTTTGGCCCCGCCGCTACAAACACGCCCGCTTCCACATATTGCTTTACCCACGCCCCGTGACTGGCGATATGCGGTTCAACTGCGGCCGGGTTCTGGCTGTAACTCACATTCAGTAAAAACATGATGACTCTCCTGGGTTGGGTGGCAAAACGCTAATCGCCCTGCAGCACACGAACCCATTATCATTTCCCAATCTGAAACGATAAATTGGCTATATTTTCTAACACTTAGAACCACAGGTTTGAAATTATGGATCGGCTGTTAGGTATGCAGGTATTTGTCAGAGTGGTTGATCTGGGTGGATTTACCGCAGCGTCGGTGGAATTTGGCATCTCCCCAACCATGGTGGGCAAACATATCCGTGAACTGGAAACCCGTTTGGGTGCCCGTTTGCTCAATCGCACCACGCGCAGGCAAAGCCTGACCGAAGCGGGTCGCACCTACTATCAGCGCTGCCGCCAGGCTTTGGTCGAGGTAGAAGCCGCCGATGCCAGTGTGGATCAGTTGCGCGCGGCGCCACGTGGCGAATTGCGTATCAGCGCCCCGACCTCGTATGGCGCTTGCCAACTTGCGCCCGCGCTGACCGACTTTCTGCAAGATTTTCCGGAGATCAGTGCGTCTTTGCACTTGAATGACCGGGTGATTGATCTGGTCGAAGATGGCTTTGACGTGGCTTTTCGCATCGGTACGCTTTCCGATTCCGGGCTCATTGCCCGCCCACTCAAGCCCTATCGCATGATGCTGTGCGCCAGCCCGGCCTATCTGGCCCGCCATGGCACACCGCAGACACCAGGAGATCTGGCCAGGCATGAATGCATGGATTTCTTGCGCTGGGAGAACGAACACACTTGGCGCATGTTTGGCAAAGATGGCGAGATGCAGGTGCAAGTCCCCGCCCGCTTAACCATCAATAACGGTATAGCGTTACGCAATGCCGCGCTGGCAGGCTTTGGGATCGTTCTGCAAACTGAAGCCGTGCTGGCCGATGATCTGGCCAGTGGTCGACTGGTACAACTGCTGCCCGACTACGCACCCCCTGCCCGGCCCATGCATCTGATTTATCAAGCCGACCGCCAGCCAACGCCCAAGCTCAGTGAGTTCATTCGCTTTGCGCTGGAACGCTTTGGCCTATAAACCTCCAGTGGATAAAGCGTGATCCACTGTCATGCAAGTGATGATTTGGGTAACTCCGTGCCCAAGATGACCGCGAATTAACAGCCAGATCAGCCTATGCTGATTAACGTAGGCTGCGGCTGGTATCGCGGTCAATCATGCACTCAGGAGGAATGGCCACTTGCCCGGAAGAAAATCAGGATCATCCCGCGTGCGAACCGTGCGACCCGGCCTGATCACGCAGGCATTGGAACGCCCTGCTGCCGCTCTGGCTGGTTTCGGCTGGTGCGAATCAGTTCGTGCGGAGCATCCGGCATGATTGTCCCGCCGATTCCGCACAATGAAACCGCCCGATTGCAGGCGCTTAACCAACTTAACCTGCTCGGTAGCAGCGAACCCGATCCGGCGCTGGACCGGCTCACGCGTCTGGCCGCCAAGGTAATTGGGGTGGAAAGCGCCCTGATCTCGCTGGTCGCCGCCGACTTCCAGCACTTCAAATCCTGCTACGGCTTTACCGGCTTGCAAACCGCACGGGACATCTCTTTCTGCGGTCATACCATTCTGGGGGATGAGCTGATGCTGATCCCTGATGCCAGACTCGATCCACGTTTTAGCGATAACCCCGTTGTCACCGGTCCGCCCTACATCCGCTTCTATGCAGGCAAGGCGCTCAAAACCCTGAGCGGCTTCCGGATTGGTTCTCTGTGCATTTTTGATCCACAACCGCGCGACCTTGATGAAGAAGGTGTGCGCATGTTGCTGGACGTCACCACACTGGTGCAAAAGGAACTCTACGCACGCGAGTTCGCGTTGCGCGCATCGGTCTCCCAAGCCCGAGCCGATCAGGAAATAACCCGGCAAGAAAGCTTGTTCCGCAGCACTTTCGACCAGGCAGCAGTAGGCGTTGCCCATCGCAGTCTTGATGGCAACTGGCTCCGGCTGAATGAACATTTTGCCAGCCTGCTCGGTTATACCGCCGAGTCGCTGTTGCAAGTCCCGTTAACACAACTCCTGGGAGAGGACGGTACGCAGCGATTGCGGGCCGTGCGCCAGCGCCTGCTGGATGGTGGAAACAATGAACGTTGCGAAGAACAACTCATTCATCGCGACGGCTATCTGGTCTGGCTTGAACTCACCTTTTCCGTCTTTCGCGGAGACAACGGACAGCCGTGGTTTTTCGTGCTGATAGCGCAGGATATTTCGATCCGCAAGCAAACCGAAGCTGAGTTGCACGCCCTGCAAGAAGGCTTGAAGAAAGAAATTGCCCAGCAGACTCAGCAACTTTCCGCAGCCAATGCGTCGCTGGCCAGCACACTGGATGAACTCAAAGCCACCCAGAATCAAACGCTGCAAACCAAACGGCGCCTCAGTGAAACTCTGGCCACCGCGCTGGAGGCTTTTGTCGGCGTCACGCAAGACGGCACCATCGTTGACTGGAACCAGCAAGCGACAGAAACCTTCGGCTGGACCCGCGAAGAGGCCATGGGCAACAATTTTGCCGACCTCATCATTCTGACGGAAAACCGTGAACAGACCCGCCAGGCCGTTTACGCGTTTGTTGAACACGCCGCACAGCCCGCGTTATTCGAGCGCGGCGAGATGATGGCGCGCCACAAGAATGGCCACCCTATTCCGGTAGAGAAAACGGTATCGCCCATTTTTGTGAATGACCGTTATCTCTTCAATATTTTCCTGCATGATATTTCTGATCGCAGACAGGCCGAAGATCTGTTGCGCGACAGTCGCGAGCAATTGCAGACCATCACCGACAATTTGCCGGTGCTGATCGGATACATTGAGTCTGACCTGCGTTGCCGCTACCTGAATGCCACCTACCAGGAATGGTTTGACCGCGATCCGCATTTGCTGATGCATCGGCCCATTCCGGAGGTCGTTACGCCTCATGAGTGGGCGCAACTTGAGTCGCATGTGAGCGAGGCAATGCAGGGCCGCAAACATAGCTGGGACATGGTGGCAGATCGCGGTGGCCGGCGGCGCGAAGTGCGCATGACCTTGATTCCCGACCGCGCGAATGATGGGCAAATACGGGGCGTCTACTTGCTCGGCGTAGATTTAACCGATCGCAAACGACTGGAAGAAACGTTGCGGCGCGAAGCGCTGGAAGATGCGCTCACCGGCCTGCCCAATCGGCGGGCTCTTTTGCAGCTCATCAATACGGCACTCGGTCGCCAGCAACGCCAGGCAAAACCGTTTGCGGTGTTTTTCCTCGATCTGGATGGCTTTAAAGCAGTGAACGACCGCTTCGGTCATGATGCTGGCGACGAGGTGCTGAAGACTTTTGGCAAACGCCTGCGTGCCAGTGTCCGCAAAATTGATGCCGTGGCGCGACTGGCAGGCGATGAGTTCACCATTCTGCTTGAAGACTTGCAAGACGCCCGCCATGACGCCGCCCGCGTAGCCGAGAAAATTGTGCAATCCATGCAGGAACCTTTCCTGCTGGAAAACGGTCAGGTCACGCTCTCGACCAGCATCGGCATAGCCATTCACATGCCCGGCGACTCACTTGATGCTGAAGCCCTGCTCAATGCTGCGGATACGGCGATGTACGAGGTCAAGCAAGCAACCAAAAATGGTTATCGTTTTGCCGAGCCCAAGCCAGCGCAAAGCGACCCCGACTAGAGATATTCCTGTCCCGAGCCGGAACGTCTTTCACGACGAACCCAGGCAATTTTGCCGCGGCAATTAATTCCGCGCTTGCATGAGTCCAGGTTGCTGGGTAACTGCCTAGCGCGCGGCTACATCGTCTAATAGCCAGTCGTTAGTGCTTTTTCTTAGCCGGGCAGGCTTCGCACTGTTTGGGCGAACAGACTTTATCCAGGCTTTGCGACAACGCACATACCGAGCGGCGGCAAGCGACAAAGCGGATGTTCTCTTCGTGCGCCATTTCGCGGTAATGGCGCATCACGTTGTGCCCCAGAAAATCGGTAAACAAGATAATCAGGTCAACGCCTTTGAGCGTTGCCGGTTTGCGTTGATGCGCGGCGTTGCGGCCGGACACGTGTTTGTGAATCGCAATGCCATATTGTTGCAGCACGTCCGGGATATTGCCCAAAGTGTCTGCACCGACGAGGTAAGCGTTCATGAAGCACTCCATCCTGTAGAGGTTGGCGGTTTGCCGACGCGCCGGGATGGCACACCGCTCAACCGATGGAATGCACTTTAATCTAAATGAGAATTGTTATCAACACTTAAATATTACGTTGGTGTCAGCGTAAAATTGAACTTTTGCAAGTGCTTGCTGACCGCAAGCGCCCCGCTCAATCGTCGGCCCCTACCCGCAATATCACCTTGCCCAGGTTGTGCCCTGCCGCCACATAGCGATGCGCATCAGCGACCTGAGTCCAGTCAAACTCCCTGGCAACCGTTACCCGCAACTTACCGGCCTGTATCAAGGGCAGCACGTGATCGCGCAGAGCCTGTGCCAAACGGCCTTTTACGGCCAATGGTTGCGGGCGCAGGGTCGAACCCCGCAGCGTTTGCCGCTTGATCAACAACAAGCCCATATTGGCTTCGGCACTCAGCCCGCGCAGCATGCCAATCAAGATGATCTGCCCATCGGCGTTCAAACAGGCCTGATTGCGTGGCAGATAATCCCCGCCTACCCCATCCAGAATCAGATCGACACCGCCAGCACTCTTCAGCTCGGTGGCAAAATCCTGCTGTTTGCAGTCAATCACCATATCGGCGCCCAGATCGCGGCAATACGCGCATTTCTCCGGGCCACCCGCAGTCACGGCCACCCATGCGCCAAAGGATTTACACAACTGGATGCCAGCGCTGCCAATACCGCTGGCGCCAGCGTGAATCAGCACGCGCTGGCCGGCGTGCAATCCCCCCAGATCAACCAGATTGAACCAGGTAGTCATCCAGGCTTCGGGCAAGCTGGCAGCGGCAACCGCATCCATGCCTGTCGGAACCGGAATGGCTAACTGGCTTTGCAGCAAACAGTATTCAGCGTAGCCACCGCCGCCAACCAGACCCATCACGCGATCACCAACCGCAAACTGCGTGACGCCAGTGCCCACTTCGACCACGAGCCCGGCAATCTCCATACCCAGAATATTGGACTCGCCTGGCGGCGGCGGATAATTACCGGCACGCTGCGCCAGATCGGCGCGGTTGATCCCGGCGGCGGCTACTTTGACCAGCAACTGCCCGGCAGCGGGCTGTGGCCGTGATGTTTGCCCCAAGTGAAGCGTTTCCGGGCCGCCGTGTTCGGTTTGCAATACCGCTTGCATGGTCATGCTGTTCTCCACTTTTTGGGATGTAGATGCGGGATGGATTTGCAGAAATGGGAATAATCCATCAATCGCCATGGGATAAGGTCAGTTGCAGAAAGTTCGTCCCGCTCGTGACGTCTCTACGCATTCTGCAGCCGGAATAGAAAAGACCACGGCGAACCGTGGTCTTTTCTTTTATACGCCAGTCATGGCGAAGCGTAATACTGCTTACGCTTCTGGTGCCACTGGAGCAGCAGCCGGAGCTTCATCGTTCAGCACGGCCTTGATCGACAAGCGCACACGGCCCTTCTCGTCTTGTTCCAGTGCCTTCACGCGCACAACCTGGCCTTCTTTCAGGTAGTCAGCCACGTTCTTGATGCGCTCGTTGGCGATCTGGCTGATGTGAACCAGACCATCACGACCCGGCATGATCGAAACGATGGCGCCGACGTTGTTGTCCAGAATCTTGACAACCGGGCCTTCATAGATCTTGCCGATCTCCACTTCAGCGGTAATTTCGCTGATGCGGCGCTTGGCTTCGTCAGCACCTTCCGAAGAAACGGAAGCGATGGTGATCGTGCCGTCTTCCTGGATGTCGATTTGCGTGCCAGTTTCTTCAGTCAGCGCACGGATCACGGAACCACCCTTGCCGATCACGTCACGGATTTTTTCCGGATTGATCTTCATGGTGTACAGGCGTGGAGCGTGTTGCGACACTTCAGTGTTCGCACCAGCCACTTCCTGCTTCATGATACCCAGGATATGCAGACGACCGGCTTGAGCCTGGTCCAGCGCAACCTTCATGATTTCCTTGGTGATGCCGTCGATCTTGATGTCCATCTGCAGTGCGGTCACGCCTGCGTCAGTACCGGCTACCTTGAAGTCCATGTCGCCCAGGTGATCTTCATCACCCAGGATGTCGGTCAGCACTGCAAAGCGGTTGCCTTCCTTGATCAGACCCATGGCGATACCGGCCACGTGGTTCTTCAGCGGAACACCAGCGTCCATCAGAGCCAGGCAGCCGCCACACACGGAAGCCATCGAGGACGAACCGTTGGATTCGGTGATTTCCGAAACCACGCGCATCGAGTAACCAAACTCTTCGCTGGTCGGCAGCACGGCAATCAGAGCACGCTTGGCCAGACGACCGTGACCAATTTCGCGGCGCTTTGGCGTACCAACGCGGCCGGTTTCACCGGTTGAGTACGGCGGGAAGTTGTAATGCAGCATGAAGCGGTCGGTGTATTCACCGGCCAGCGCATCAATTTTTTGCTCGTCCAGCTTGGTGCCCAGAGTCGCTACCACCAGACCTTGGGTTTCGCCACGGGTGAACAGTGCCGAACCGTGGGTACGCGGCAGCACGCCGGTACGAACGGTGATCGGACGCACCGTGCGAGTGTCACGACCGTCGATACGCGGGAAGCCGTCCAGAATCTGGTTACGCACAATCTTCGCTTCCATGTCATGGAAAATGCCGCGAATCTTGTTGGCTTGCAGAGTGTCGGTGTCTTCGGTGATCAGTGCCGTTTTGACCTTGTCCCAAGCTTCGTTCAGCTTGACGGTACGCGCTTGCTTTTGGGCTACGCGGAAAGCTTGAGCGATGTCTTCACCAGCGATTTCAGTGATACGGGCTTCCAGCGCTTCGTCACGTACCGGCTCGTTCCAGTCGAACAGTTCCGGGTTGACTTCGTCAGCCAGTTCGTTGATCGCCTTGATGGCTTTTTGCATTTCGTCATGACCGAACACCACAGCGCCCAGCATGATTTCTTCAGACAGTTCTTTGGCTTCAGACTCAACCATCAGCACCGCTTTTTCGGTACCGGCAACGACCAGATCCAGCTCGCTGGTTTTCAGTTCGTCTTTGGTCGGGTTCAGAATGTACTGGCCGTTCGCGTAACCAACGCGTGCAGCGCCGATCGGGCCAGCAAACGGCACGCCGGAAATAGCCATGGCAGCCGAAGCGCCAATCATTGCCGGGATATCGGAATCGATTTGTGGATCAAGCGAAACCACGGTGGCGATCACCTGGATTTCGTTGAAAAAACCTTCCGGGAACAGCGGACGGATCGGACGATCGATCAGACGGCTGGTCAGAATTTCTTTTTCGGAAGGACGACCTTCGCGCTTGAAGAAACCGCCGGGGATTTTACCCGCAGCGTAGGTACGTTCTTGGTAATCAACGGTCAACGGAAAGAAATCCTGACCTGGCTTAACGCCGCGAGCTGCAACCACCGTCACCAGAACGACGGTGTCATCCATGGAAACCAGAACCGCACCGGATGCCTGGCGAGCGATTTCGCCCGTTTCCAGCGTCACGGTATGACGGCCATATTGGAAAGACTTCGAGATTTTATTGAACACGGATTGCTATCCTTTTCAGTAATGCGCTTTTCGGCCACAAGCGCGTGCGATTGCCGCTGCGGTCAGGCCGGGAGACGAAGATCAAAGCGTTGTGTTCGACGCCTTTGAAAATCATCCGGGACAGATGGCGGAGCGTTCCCGGTTTGTGAGGGAATCGCGTGCCGCGTTTGAAAGACTCTGTCCGTGACCGCCAGTTCCAGCACAGTCCAACATCCGCCCTTTTGCCGCCGGAACTGCAATTTGACAAAAGGGAGGCACAACCTGGTTTTTCTGACACGCCGAATAACGGAGCCAAGAAAAAAAGCACTAAAAAATCATTCTGGTACAACATCCGGCGACTGGCAGCACAAATTACACTTGCGCCAGTTCAGGAATCCCACCAGAAACGATTTTTTAGTGCCTTTTGTGTTTAAAGCTTGCGCTTCATGCGTGCCATAAACAAAAAAGTCGCAGTTTTCACTGCGACTTTTTCGTGAATGATTACTTACGCAGACCCAGCTTGGCGATCAGATCGCGGTAGCTGTCAGCGTTGGTACGCTTGAGGTAGTCCAGCAGACGACGACGACGGGAAACCATCTTCAGCAGACCGCGGCGGGAGTGGTGATCCTTCGCGTTGGCTTTGAAGTGAGGAGTCAGGTCGTTGATGCGAGCGGTCAGCAGCGCAACTTGAACTTCGGGGCTACCGGTATCACCAGCGGCGCGTTGGAACTGGCCAACGATTTCAGCTTTTTGTGTAACAGAAACAGTCATTTTAAAACTCCGATAAGTTGATCTCAAACCCTTGGGACGTTCCCGGATGGGTCTTTCCGATCAGACAAGCAAAACCGAGTGTCGCCACCCGTGTTTGCTCCATTAACCAGCACTTGAACCAATCAGAAATCAGTCACTAGTAGCCAGCAGACGTTTGGGCCGTAGCACATCATCGGATGCCACTTCGCCCAAACCAAGGAACGCGCGATTATGCCCGTTTTGCGGCGCGCCGTAAAGGCGGAATGTACCTTCGGCAGGCTGCCACACCGACCTGCGGCGTACCGTCATGCCATGCAGGATGCGATGGGTATCATCTTCATCGAGCTGGATTTCCGGCAGATCAAGCACTAGAGATTCCGGGGCCAGCAAACGCGCCTCTCGCTCGGGCATTTCAATCTGGCCCAATTCATCCAAGCCAATTGCGTCTTCCAGTACAAAACCGGCGGTACGTGTACGGCGCAAACCGGACAAATACGCACCACATCCCAGCGTGCGGCCAATATCGTCAGCCAGTGTGCGAATGTATGTGCCCTTGGAACACAGTACGTCCAGCACCAGCACATCGCCCTCAAAGCTGATGATATCGATTGAATAGATAGTGATATGGCGCACTGCCCGTTCAATCTCAACACCCTGGCGCGCGTATTCATACAACGCCTTGCCTTGAAACTTGAGCGCGGAATGCATAGGCGGGATCTGCTCGATGGGGCCAGTAAACTGACGGATCACCGCCTCAACCTGGGCACGATCACAAGTCACTTCGCCAGAACGGGAAATACCGCCTTCACCATCCAGCGTGGTCGATACCTGACCGAGCTGCAGCGTCGCACGATAACCCTTGTCGGCATCGAGCATGCGCTGGGCAAACTTGGTGGCCTCGCCAAAACACAGCGGCAGCAGACCCGTAGCAAAGGGATCAAGCACGCCGGTGTGACCGGCTTTTTCGGCTTGAAACAACCAGCGCGCCTTTTGCAGCGCATTGTTGCTGGAAACACCAAACGGTTTATCCAGCAGCAAAACGCCATCAATCTTTCGTTTAGCCATGCGCGACGATCAACCTTCTTCTTGTTCGTCGTCCGGGGCTTTAGGCAAGCCAACGGCTTGCTGGATCAGGTTATCGAGCGCCATGCCGCGTTCGACTGAGTGATCATATTCAAAATGCAGTTCCGGCATTTTGTAGAGCGAAATGCCGCGTGCCAGCTGACTGCGAATAAAGCCCTTGGCCGCTTCCAGCTTTTCAGCAATCGATGCTGCGTCTTCTGGCGTACCCATGAAGGTGTAGAAAATCTTCGCGTGCGAATAATCGCGCGTGATTTCCAGATCGGTGATGGTAATCAGCGATGCTTTGGGGTGATCCAGTTCGGCCCGGATCAGTTCAGCCGTATCGCGCTGCAATTGTTGCGACAACCGGTCAGCGCGCGTGAAAGTCTTTTTCTGTTTAGCCATGGTGTGTGAGGAGTCAGGCGTGAAGGGCGAGGTGTAGCCCCATTTCCTGGTGATACAAAAGTAAAAGGCGCAGGCTTGAAAAAAAGCCTGCGCCGCCAGCGTCATCAGGGTGGGGTCTTACACCTCACTCCACACCCCATACGCCTTACAACGTCCGTGCAATCTCGACGATTTCGAACACTTCGAGCTGATCGCCTTCCTGGATGTCGTTGTAGTTCTTCAGTTGCAGACCACATTCGTAGCCAGCGCGAACTTCCTTCACATCATCCTTGAAGCGTTTGAGCGTATCGAGTTCACCTTGATGGACCACCACGTTGTTGCGCAGCAAACGAACGCCGGCACCACGCTTGACGATACCGTCGAGCACGTAACAACCGGCCACCGAGCCAACCTTGGAGATGACAAACACCTGGCGAATTTCGACCAGACCAATGATCTGTTCTTTCTTCTCTGGTGCCAGCATGCCCGACAGCGCAGCGCGCACATCATCTACTACATCATAAATGATGTTGTAGTAGCGGATATCGACGCCTTCGTGCTCGGCCAGCTTGCGCGCTGCCGCATCGGCACGCACGTTAAAGCCAACCACCACCGCCTTGGACGCCAATGCCAGATTGATATCGGACTCGCTGATACCACCCACGCCCGAGTGCAGAATCTGCACACGCACTTCGTCGGTCGACAGTTTTTGCAGCGAACCAGCCAACGCTTCCAGCGAACCTTGCACGTCGCTCTTGATGATGATCGGCAGGCGTTGAACTTCGCCGCCTTCGGCCATCTGCGCGAACATGTTTTCCAGCTTGGAAGCCTGTTGCTTGGCGAACTTCACATCACGGAACTTGCCTTGACGGAACAGGGCGATTTCACGCGCCTTCTTCTCGTCAGCCAGAACCATGGCGTCTTCACCAGCACTTGGCACTTCCGACAGACCCAGAATTTCTACCGGGATCGACGGACCAGCTTCGGTAATCGGCTTGCCGTTTTCGTCCAGCATGGCACGGATACGACCAAATACGCCGCCAGCCAGCAACACGTCGCCCTTCTTCAGCGTACCGGATTGCACCAGCATGGTTGCCACTGCGCCGCGACCCTTGTCCAGACGGGCTTCAATAATGATGCCCTTGGCTGGCGCGTCGGTCGGCGCTTTCAATTCCAGCACTTCAGCCTGCAGCAGAATGGCGTCGAGCAGGTTATCGATGCCCGTACCTTGCTTGGCCGAAACTTCGATGAACTGTGTATCGCCACCCCAGTCTTCCGGCACAACTTCTTGTGCAACCAGTTCCTGGCGGATGCGTTCCGGATTGGCGCCTTGCTTGTCGATCTTGTTCACTGCAACCACGATTGGCACACCGGCCGCTTTCGCGTGGTGAACGGCTTCAATGGTTTGCGGCATCACGCCATCATCGGCAGCAACTACCAGCACCACGATATCAGTCGCCGAAGCACCGCGAGCACGCATGGCGGTAAACGCCTCGTGACCCGGGGTATCAAGGAACGTAATCACGCCCTTTTCGGTTTCCACGTGGTACGCGCCGATGTGCTGGGTAATACCGCCCGCTTCGCCAGCCGCCACTTTGGCGCGACGAATGTAATCCAGCAACGATGTCTTGCCATGGTCAACGTGACCCATCACCGTCACGACCGGTGCGCGTGGCAGCAGTGCGTGTTCGGTTTTGTCTTCGTCGCCCAGATAGATTTCCGGATCATCATGCTTCGCAGCAACCGGTTGGTGGCCCATTTCTTCCACGACGATCATCGCGGTTTCCTGGTCCAGCACCTGGTTGATGGTCACCATCATGCCCATCTTCATCAGTGCCTTGACGACTTCCACACCCTTCACGGCCATCTTGTGCGCCAGATCGGCTACAGAAATGGTTTCCGGAACATCAACGGTGTGGGTAATCGGCTCAGTAGGCGCCTGGAAAGCGTGAGCATTGTTATCTTGTTGCTGCTGACCCTTACGGCCACCCTTCTTGCTCTTCCAGTCACCGCCCGCGTCGCCGCCCTTGGTGCGCAGGCCGCCTTTCTTGCCGCGCTTGTCGTCATCCCACGCGCCCTTCTCGCCCTTTTTCTTGTCGGCGGGTTTGGCAGCAGCAGGTGCCGGTGCAGCCGCTTTGGCTGGCTCCGGAGCACGCAACGGTTCGTTGCGTGGCTTGCGCAATTCAACGCGCATGCCGATGCGTGGACGAGTTTCGTCCGAACGCGCAGGCGATTGGTTTGGAGTACGGCTTGGTGCTGGCGCAGCAGCGGCAGGTGCCGGGGCTGGCGCAGCAACCGGGGCCGGAGCATCAGCGACGGTTTCTGCAACTGGCTCAGCTACAGCGTGCGCCACGGCAACAGGTGCCACTTCAACATGCGACGGTTGCGCCGGAGCTTCAGCAGCAACCGGCTCATCTTTACGCACGTCACGATTTTGCTTGGCGCGCATTTCTGCGGCCTGGCGGGCAAACAGTTCGTTCTGACGGCTGGCTTCCAGCTCACGTGCAGCACGTTCACCGTCATTCAGGACCGGTGCCGAAGTGCCGATTGCTGGCTCTGCGGCGTGTTGCAATCCCTGACTGCCTTCCGGCGCGATCACAACGCGTTTTTTGCGGACTTCAACCTGAATGGTCTTGGCCTTGCCGGTTGCGTCGGTCTTGCGAATTTCGCTAGTTTGCTTGCGTTGCAATGTGATCTTGGGCTTGTCGCCCGCTGCACCGTGTTTCTTTTGCAGATGATCCAGCAGACGTGTTTTGTCATCGGCCGTAATAGAGTCCGATTCACTTTGCTTGGCGACACCGGCCGCCCGCAGCTGTTCCAGCAATTCTTGCGGCGGCATTTTCAGCTCTGCCGCGAATTGACTGACTTTCAGTTCACTCATGCAATTCCCCCCGCCTTATGCGAACCAATGCTCGCGGGCCTTCATAATCAGCTGTTTGGCATCGTCTTCACCGACACCGGTCAATTCCACCAGTTCGTCGACGGCCAGTTCTGCCAGATCGTCTCGCGTATGGATCTCATGTTCCGCCAGTTTGGCGACCAGTTCGGCCGTCATTCCATCCAGACTCTTCAAGTCTTCAGTTTGGTGCTCGAGCTTTTCTTCATCCACGATAGCTTGCGTAAGCAGCGCATCGCGAGCACGGGCACGCAACTCGTTCACGGTGTCTTCGTCGAAGGCCTCGATCTCGAGCATTTCATTCAGCGGCACGTAGGCCACTTCTTCCAGGGTGTTGAAGCCTTCCTGGACCAACACATCTGCAACATCTTCGTCGACGTCCAGCGCCTTGACGAAGAGTTCGCGCACTTTGGTGAACTCGACTTCGTTTTTCTCTTGAGCCTGATTCACCGTCATGATGTTCAATTTCCAGCCGGTCAGCTCGGATGCAAGCTTCACGTTCTGGCCGCCACGGCCAATTGCCATGGCCAGATTGTCTTCGTCCACGATGACATCCATCGCGTGGCTTTCTTCATCCACGACGATTGAGCTGACATCAGCCGGGCTCAGGGCACCGATAACAAACTGTGCCGGATCAGCCGACCACAGCACGATATCAACACGTTCACCGGCCAGTTCGTTGGTCACGGCGTTCACGCGGGTACCGCGCACACCGATACAAGTACCTTGCGGATCAACACGCTGATCGTTGGACTTCACAGCCAGCTTGGCGCGCATGCCAGGATCACGTGCCACGCCCTTCAGTTCGATCAGGCCGTTCTCGATTTCCGGCACTTCCATTTCGAACAGCTTGAGCATGAACTCAGGTGCAATCCGGCTCAGCACCAGTTGCGGACCACGGCCCAGACGATCAATACGCACCAGGAATGCACGTACTCGGTCACCTACGCGCAGGTTTTCCTTGGGGATCATCTGGTCGCGTGGCAGCACAGCTTCGAGCTTGCCCAGTTCAATGATGGCGTTACCGCGCTCAATACGCTTGATCGTGCCATTCACCACATGTTCGCGGCGTTGCAGGAAGTCGTTCAGGTTTTGCTCACGCTCAGCATCGCGAATCTTTTGCAGAATCACTTGCTTGGCGGTTTGCGCACCAATACGGCCGAATTCGATTGGCTCGAGTTCTTCTTCCCAGGTTTCGCCCAGTTTCAAATCTTTGTCGTAGTCAGGCGCATCGGTGATGGCGATCTGACGGGACGGTTCTTCGTGGTCATTGTCTTCTACCACGGTCCAGACACGGAAGCTGCGATAGTCACCGGTATCGCGATCAATCGCGACACGGACATCTACTTCATCGTCGTAACGTTTTTTTGTTGCCGAGGCCAGCGCCAGTTCCAGCGCGGTAAACACGACATCTTTTTCAACATTCTTTTCACGCGCCAGTGCGTCGACCAGCAACAGAATTTCACGGCTCATTGTTTAATTTCCCCCGGCAAAGCCCGGCCAGCTCTATTTGTCGGTATTGAATTCACAATCTGGAATCAGAACTGCGGTTCCAGACGCACTTTATCGATCTGCGCCATTTCAAGGCTGACGCGCTCGCCATCCACGTCGATTATGACGTGACCGTCTTCAAAGCCGACCAGCTTGCCCAGAAGACGCTTGCGTTTATCCGGCAATGGCAAGCGCAGTTTTGCGCGCACCATTTCGCCGGCAAAGCGTTCGAAATCAGCGGGCGTTTTCAGCGCGCGATCCAAACCGGGCGACGAGACTTCCAGCCGCTCGTAGCCAATGTTTTCCACTTCGAACAAACGCTGAAGATGGCTGCTCACCGTGGCACAATCTTCCACGGTAATGCCGCCCTGTTTGTCGATGAAAATACGAACCAGCCCGTTATTGGCCAATTCGACGTCCACCAGCTCGTAACCGAGCCCCGGAACGGTCAATTCAAGAACGCTTTGCAGACTCACTGCCATAAAAACGCAAAATCCTTTTCGCAAACAAAAAATGGGCTGCTACAACAGCGCCCATTCTCAAGCACTCCCTCATGCGTGTGGGCCTGATCCGCAATTGGATCAAACGCCTCACCAGGGGATAAACCCGATTCTATCAGAAACAAGACTTTGGCGAAACTCTGGCATAAACATGAAGACGCCAACGGATGATCGGCTTGTTGTCGATGCAATCCGCCACTAGAGTTACGCCAAAATATGGGAACCACCCGGTCCCCGACATGGAGAAGACAGCATGGATCGCCCCTGGTTTACCAGTTATCCCGCCGGTGTGCCCCACGAAATCGACATGAACGAGTTCTCGTCGATTCCGGATGTGATTGCACAAACACTGGTCAAGTTTGCCGACCGGGATGCCTTCATCAATATGGGCAAAGCGATCACCTACCATGAGCTTGATGAGCAAACGACCGCATTTGCAGCGTATCTGCAACAAGATCTGAAGCTGGCACGCGGCACTCGCGTGGCCATCATGATGCCCAATTTGCTGCAATATCCGGTGGCGCTATTCGGCATTCTCAAAGCCGGACTGGTGGTGGTAAACGTCAACCCGTTGTACACGCCCCGCGAACTCGAACATCAGCTGAAAGACTCCGGCGCAGAGGCGATTGTGATTGTCGCCAACTTTGCCCATACGCTGGAAAAAGCCATTGCGCAGACCAAGGTCAAGCATGTCATCCTGACCGAAATTGCCGACATGCTCGATTTCCCGAAGCGCCTGCTGATCAACAGTGTCGTCAAATACGTCAAAAAGATGGTGCCGTCGTTCAACTTGCCTGGCGCCACCCATTTCAATGATGTGGTCAAAAAAGGCCGCAATCTGCATTTCAGCCCGGTGCGCCTGACGCACGACGATCTGGCTTTCCTGCAATACACCGGCGGCACCACTGGCGTGGCCAAAGGCGCCATGCTGACTCACGGCAATATCGTCGCCAACATGCAGCAGGCTTCGGCCTGGATTAACCAGATTGTGCAAGACGGCCATGAACTGATTGTGACGGCGTTGCCGCTATACCATATCTTTTCACTCACCGCGAACGGCATGATCTTTACCAAGCTGGGCGCCACCAACTTGTTGATCACCAATCCGCGCGATATTCCGGGGTTTGTGAAAGAACTGTCGAAATATCCGGTCACCGCCATTACCGGCGTGAATACGCTGTTTGGCGCGTTGGTGAACAACCCGGACTTTCTGAAGCTGGATTTCTCCACCTGGCGTCTGACGCTGGGTGGCGGCATGGCAGTGCAGCAGTCCGTCGCCGACAAGTGGAAAAAAGTCACTGGCGTCACGCTAGTAGAGGCTTATGGCCTGACCGAGACCTCCCCTGCCGCCATGATCAACCCGATGACGTTGCGCGAATACAATGGCATGATTGGGCTGCCGATTCCGTCTACCGATGCGCAAATTCGCAGCGATAGCGGCCAGGTGCTGGCACCCGGCGAACCCGGCGAGCTGTTTATCAAAGGCCCGCAGGTGATGAAGGGCTACTGGCAGCGTAAAGACGAAACCGACAAAGTACTGGGCGCCGACGGTTTCCTGGGTACGGGCGATGTCGCCATCATGTCGCCGACCGGCTTTTTCCGGATCGCTGATCGCAAGAAAGACATGGTGCTGGTTTCTGGCTTCAACGTTTACCCCAACGAGGTGGAAGACGTCGTCGCCAAACATCCTGGTGTACTGGAAGTCGCGTGTATCGGTGTGCCGGACGATAAATCCGGTGAAGCGGTAAAGATTTTTGTGGTCAAAAAAGACCCGGCCCTGACGGAAGCCACGCTGATTGCGTACTGCCGTGAGCAGCTGACCAATTACAAAGTACCCCGCAAAGTCGAGTTTCGCGATCAATTGCCCAAGTCCAACGTGGGCAAGATTTTGCGAAGGGAGCTGCGTGAGGGCCAAAGCTAGTTAATACGTCCCGTTAACGGGATTTGAGGGGAATTGCCATGAACCTGATGCCATTTTTCAAGCTGATGGCCGAGCGCCAGGCGTCGGATCTGTTTTTGTCGGCCAATGCGCCGATCACGATCAAGATCCAGGGCGTCTGTTATCCGGTCAACAATCAGGTTCTTGGCGCTGACCACGTCAAACAACTGGTCTACCAGATCCTCAACCCGCAACGCATTGCCCGCTTTGAGCAAGACCTGGAACTGAACTTTGGTCTGGCAGTTGAAGACATCGGCAACTTCCGGATCAACGTGTTCAAAAGTCGTGGCAGCGTGGCCATGGTGGTGCGCTTTATCAAGCCCAACGCCGCCACGCTGGAAGAACTGCGCATGCCAGGGATGTTCAAAGAGCTGATCATGGAAAAGCGCGGCATCATTCTGGTGGTGGGCGCAACCGGCAGCGGCAAGTCATCCACCGTTTCGGCCATGCTGGAACACCGCAACCAGAACCACCCCGGTCACATTCTCACCATGGAAGACCCGGTTGAGTATCTGTTCAGCCACAAGAAAAGCCTGGTCAACCAGCGCGAGATCGGTGTTGATACCCACAGCTACGGCGACGCACTCAAGAACGCCATGCGCGAAGCACCGGATGTGCTGATGATTGGCGAAATGCGTGACCGCGAAACGGTCACCTACGCCATGCAATACGCCCAAGCCGGCCACTTGTGTATCAGCACATTGCATGCGAACAACAGTTATCACTCGCTGGCACGGCTGGTGAACTTCTTCCCGCAAGAAGCGCGTGAAAGCTTGCTGTACGATATGTCCACCGCGCTGAAGGCGATCATTTCGCAGCGACTGGTACGCAACAAGCAAGGCAAGTTGATTCCGGCTGTGGAAATTTTGCTGAACACAGCGCGCATCTCTGAGTTGATCCGCGACGGACACCTGGCCGACATCAAAGAAGCCATGGAACAAAGCCTGGCCGAAGGTTCGCAGACCTTCGAGCAATCGCTCTACCGCTTGTATCGCGCGGGCGAGATCGAACTGGATGAGGCCCTGCGCAATGCCGATTCGGCTACCAACCTGTCCTGGATGGTCAACAACGCGCAATCGGCGGAAGAACAGGATCAGCAATCTGCTGCGCAAAACAACAGCACCAGCAGCACGCCGGCGACTGATCTCAATTTCAATATTTCGCTGCACTGATCCGCTTGCAGTCGCATAATACGGGGCCGCAAAAAGCGGCCCTTTTTGCTGCGTTGCGCCTGACCGGATTTTGAGAGAACAACCCATGAAACTCTATGGTATTCCCAATTGTGACACCGTCAAAAAAGCCCGCACCTGGCTGGACGAACAAGGTCACACCTACGAATGGCACGATTACAAGAAACAAGGCGTCAGCGCAGAACTGCTGCAAGACTGGATTACCCACACAGGCTGGGAACCACTGGTGAATCGCCAAGGTACAACCTGGCGCAAACTGGATGAAGCGACCAAAGCCAGCGTTGTCGATGCCCAATCCGCCATTGCCGTGATGCTGGCGCAACCGTCTGTCATCAAGCGGCCAGTACTTGAGCGCAATGGCCAGATCACCGTGAGCTATAAACCCGAGTTGTACGCCGCGTTGTTTGATGGCTCCTGAGCCACTCACTCAACCCGCCCCACCTGTTATTGACGAGAAAAACACCAATATGAGCGATCCCACCCTGGAGCTGACCGAAGCGCTGATGCGCCGGGCCTCCGTTACCCCTGATGACGCTGACTGCCAGACCATCATGGCGCGGCGCCTGGCCGAGCTCGGGTTTCACATTGAGCACCTGCGTTTTGGCGAAGTCGACAACCTGTGGGCACGCAAAGGCAGCAGCGGCCCAGTGCTGGTGTTTGCCGGGCATACCGATGTAGTCCCGACTGGCCCGGTGGATCGCTGGCATTCCGACCCGTTCGCCCCGGAAATCCGCGACGGTCATTTGTTCGGCCGCGGTGCAGCCGACATGAAAGCCTCGCTGGCCGCATTTATTACTGCGACCGAAGCGTTTCTGAAAGATCATCCCGATCACAAGGGCTCTATTGCCTATCTCATCACATCCGATGAAGAAGGCCCGGCCAAAGACGGCACGGTCAAAGTCATCGAAACCCTCGCCGCGCGCGGTGAGGCCATTGATTACTGCATTGTGGGCGAACCCACCAGCTCGCAACAGTTTGGCGACATGATCAAAAATGGCCGTCGTGGTTCGCTCTCCGGGCATTTGATCGTGCAAGGCGTACAGGGCCATATTGCCTACCCGCATCTGGCCAACAATCCAATTCACATGCTGGCGCCAGCGCTGGCCGAGTTGACGATTACCGAGTGGGATAAGGGGAACGAATACTTCCCGCCGACCACCTGGCAGGTTTCGAACATGCACAGCGGCACCGGGGCGACCAACGTCATCCCCGGCACCGTCGAAGTATTGTTCAACTTCCGCTTCTCGACCGAGAACACCGCCGACACCCTCAAAGCCAAGCTGGAAGGCATTCTGGACAAGCACGGCGTGGAGTACGAATTGAACTGGTCATTGAGCGGCGAGCCGTACCTGACCGGCCAGGGCGAACTGGTGAGCAGCATTCAGGCCGCCATTCGGGAAGAGACCGGCATAACGCCAGAACTCTCGACCACCGGCGGCACTTCGGATGGCCGCTTCATCGCCAAATACTGCCCGCAAGTGGTGGAATTTGGGCCATTGAACGCCACCATCCACAAGCTGAACGAATGCGTGGCAGTGGCGCATTTGCCATTGTTGTCGGGCGTTTATCGGCGAGTGCTGGAAAAGCTGGTGGCTTGAGTAATACGCAAATTCAGAGATTTAACTAAAAAAGCCGCTGAGATCAGCGGCTTTTTTATGTCTGGCTATCTGACCTGCAAATCGAAGGCCGGATAAAGGCCATTTCTCGGCATAAACTTCACGGGAATCCGGGCTACGATACTGAACGCCAAGGTCTGCGGCTTGTTGAAGTATTGCGACCCCGGATTCTCGCTAGCGCTTCATCCGGGCTACGATACTACGATACTGAACGAATGCGTGGCAGTGGCGCATTTGCCATTGTTATCGGGCGTTTATCGGCGAGTGCTGGAGAAGTTGGTAGCCTGAGCAATACGCAACTTCAGAGATTTAACTAAAAAAGCCGCTGAGATCAGCGGCTTTTTTATGTCTGGCTATCCGACCTGCAAATCGTAGCCCGGATGGAGACCATTTCTCGGTATAAACTTCACGGAAATCCGGGCTACGATACTTCGCCCTGAATCCACCCAACGAGGCTGGCCAACAGACGGTTTGCTTGTGCCTTTGACCTTGGGCCCCCTTGCGGCAGCGGGGTCGCCTTTCTTTTGGTTTCTTTTCTTTGGCGACGCAAAGAAAAGAAACGTGCTCCCGGGCACCCCCGGGTATCAAATGCCTTTAAACCTCGTGCCGAAGGCACTTACCCCACAAGCCTTTGAAGTCACACCATTTCACCCCCGCTGCTTGCGATAAATCGTATTCCTCGACACCCCCAAAGCCCGCGCTGCAGCCGACACATTCCCGCCATGCTCACTTAACGCCGCGTGAATCGCCGACTGTGTCACCGCCGCCAACCGCCCTTCTTGCTGCGGCCCATTCGGTTCAACACCACGACTGGTCGCTTCGATGAAATCATCCGGCAAATGCGCCAAGCCAATTTCGGCCTCATCTCCCGCCAATACGCACGCGGTATGCAGCAGATTGAACAATTGCCGGAAGTTACCCGGCCAGTGATAGCCCAGACACATCGCCATGACCTGTGCCGACAGCCGATAACGTATGCCGCCAGCGCTTTCGGTATTGAGCATCTTGCGAATCACCGCCGGTAGATCGCTCCGCTCACGCACTGGCGGCAATCGTACGGTCAGGCCTTGAATGCGGTAGTACAGATCCGCACGAAACTCGCCGCATTCCACCATCGCCGGTAAATCACGGTGCGTGGCGCAGACCAGCGCGATATCCACCGGAATGGCCTGATCGCTACCTAGTGGCGTGATTTCGCGTTGTTGCAGTACTCGCAGCAAGCGCGCTTGCAACGCCAGCGGCATATCGCCGATTTCGTCCAGGAACAGCGTACCTGCGCTAGCCTGCAAAATCTTGCCGCTGCTGCCTTTGCGCCGTGCGCCGGTAAAAGCGCCGTCAACATAACCAAACAGTTCGGATTCGATCAGCGTTTCTGGAATAGAAGCGCAATTAACCGCCACGAAGGCTTTGTCGGATCGGGGCGAATCGCGATGCATCGCCTGAGCCAGTAGCTCTTTGCCGGTACCGGTCTCGCCGGTAATCAGAATCGGTACATCGCGCCCCAGCACTTTGCCGACCCGTTCGATGACCCGCGCCACCTGGGCGTCGCCCGTATCCAGGTAATGCAGATGCGACAATCGTGGCAATGCGCGTGGGGTAACCAGGCTGGCGGTTCTGAGCACGGCGCGCGCTTCAACCTTGACGCCGTTATGCAGGCATAACTCGATCCAGCCATCACCCGTGCGATGACAACGCGACAACACCTCACCCAGCGGCATATCAAACAGCGCCGCAAACGGTCGACCAGCCAGTTCATCCTCGATACCCAACTGGAAACGGGCGCTGCCATTGGCGGCCAGCAAATGCCCATCCAGCGAGAACGCGGCGATGCCTTCCATCAAGGTGCCGACAAATTCGCGGCGGCTATGAAAACTCAGATACAGCGCGTCGGCAAAGGCATCGCGCAGCAACTGGTTTTCCAGCGTCTGCGCCGACATGCGCACCAGCGCCGTGGTGTGGCGGTGATAACCACGGTAATCGCCGGTCACGTCAATGACGCCGCTCAAGCCACCTTGCGGATCAAGAATGGGCACGCTGGAACACGTCAGAAACTGGTTGGCTTTCAGAAAATGCTGATCGCCATGCACGGTGGCGGCCCGGCGTTCGGTAAGCGCGGTGCCAATGGCGTTGGTGCCTTGATTGGCTTCCGTCCATAACGCGCCGGGCTGCAGCGCGACTTTTTCCGCCCGCGCCAGAAAATCATCATCGCCCAGCGAATGCAGCACCAAACCACTGGCATCGGTCAGCACGATCATGCTGTGGGTATTGGCGATTTGCTGATAGAGCGTTTCCACCAGCGGCACCGCATGCTGATAGAACTGGCGATGCTGGCCGACCTGCTCGGCCAGAGCGGCTGGCGAGAGAATCGCGTAGTCCGGACGGGTGCGCTCAGACAGGCCGTAACGGCGGGATCGCTCATGCGCGGACTGCAGTCGCTCGGGGTCGAGCAAGGACGTATAAACCAGATTATCGCCCCCGCCAAAAGGGTTAGTTGCAGAGTGGGACACTGGTGCCTCCTTGGCCGCACAAATTGCTGCGGTGCACCTAATTATCTGAAAAATAAGTGTTTTATCTGTTCAGTGATCAATGTAGCACCTGTTGCAAAATGGCGCAAAAACGCATTTTCCGGCAATCACACTTTCATATTATTTATTTTAAAATCAATACGTTGTAAATAAATTAAGTCGAATTAGCGCATTGGCACAGCGTTTGCACCTGTGTGTACAGCCAGTACCCGCTGGCACAGCTGCAACACTGCCCATTCAATGCACTGAGGAGAACAGGTCAAATGAATCACGCTGAGATGAAGTTTCTGAATCTGCCGTTTCCGTACAAGAAAGAATATGGCAATTACATCGGCGGCAAGTGGGTACAGCCCGTGGCTGGCGATTATTTTGACAACGTATCCCCCATTACCGGCGAGCCGTTCTGTCGTATTCCGCGTTCGCAACAAGCCGATATCGATCTGGCGCTGGACGCTGCTCATGCCGCCAAAACCGCTTGGGGCCGCACCTCGCCCGCCGAGCGTGCCAATATCCTCAACAAGATTGCCGACCGCATGGAGGCCAATCTGGAAATGCTGGCCGTGGCCGAAACCATCGACAACGGCAAGCCCATCCGCGAAACCCGCGCGGCTGATATGCCGTTGGCCGTTGACCATTTCCGCTACTTTGCCGGCGCAGTACGGGCACAAGAAGGCGGGATTTCGGAAATCGATCACGATACGGTTGCCTACCACTTTCACGAACCGCTGGGCGTAGTCGGGCAGATCATTCCGTGGAATTTCCCGATCCTGATGGCGGTATGGAAACTGGCACCCGCGCTGGCCGCAGGCAATTGCGTGGTGCTTAAACCCGCCGAGCAAACGCCGGCGTCGATTCTGGTGCTGGCCGAGTTGATTGGCGATCTGCTGCCACCGGGCGTACTCAATATTGTTAACGGTTTTGGGCTGGAAGCGGGCAAGCCACTGGCCACCAGCAAGCGCATCGCCAAAATCGCCTTTACCGGTGAAACCACCACCGGCCGTTTGATCATGCAGTACGCCAGCCAGAACCTGATTCCGGTCACGCTCGAACTGGGCGGCAAGAGCCCCAATATTTTCTTTGAAGATGTCCTGAGCGCCGATGACTCGTTCTTTGACAAAGCGCTGGAAGGCTTTGCCATGTTTGCGCTGAACCAAGGTGAAGTCTGCACCTGCCCTTCCCGCGCGCTGGTGCAAGAGTCGATCTACGAGCGCTTTATGGAACGCGCAGTAAAACGGGTTGAGGCGATTCGTCAGGGCCACCCGCTGGATGGCGGCACCATGATTGGCGCGCAAGCCTCGCAAGAGCAGTTCGAGAAGATTCTGTCGTATCTGGACTTGGGCAAACAAGAAGGCGCCAAGTGTCTAACCGGTGGCGAGCCCGCCCGCTTTGATGGCGAGCTATCCAAAGGCTATTACATCAAGCCCACCATCTTTGCTGGCCACAACAAGATGAGGATTTTCCAGGAGGAAATCTTCGGGCCGGTGGTGTCTGTGACCACGTTCAAGAATGAAGCCGAGGCACTGGAAATTGCCAATGACACGCTCTACGGCCTGGGTGCGGGCGTATGGACCCGTGATGGCACGCGGGCGTATCGCTTTGGCCGCGAAATCCAGGCCGGGCGCGTGTGGACCAACTGCTATCACGCCTACCCGGCGCACGCGGCCTTTGGCGGCTACAAGCAATCCGGCGTCGGCCGCGAAAACCACAAGATGATGCTCGATCACTATCAGCAAACCAAGAATCTGCTGGTGAGCTATTCGGACAAAGCGTTGGGTTTCTTCTGAGCACGAGTTTGCACGCAGCAAACGTGGGGTGGATTTGTTCCGGTTTTATGAAGCGAATCCACCCGCCACCGTTTTGCAGGCAAAGGATAATTATGGAACAAACTGTTGAACGGGTGACCGCCACGCCCGCCGCGCTCGCGCTTATCGCCCAGCTAAAGCAGCAGCACGGTGACTTGCTGTTTCACCAATCCGGTGGCTGCTGCGATGGCAGCGCGCCGATGTGTTTTCCGCGAGAAGAATTCATGGTCGGTTCGTCAGACGTGTTGCTGGGGGAGATTGGCGGCGTGCCGTTCTATATGAGCAGCTCACAGTATGAATATTGGGAGCACACACAGCTGATCATTGATGCCATTCCCGGCAATGGCGGGATGTTTTCGCTGGAGCGACCAAGCGGACTACGCTTTCTGACGCGTTCGCGTTTGTACGCGGATAATGAATCGGCGTGGCTGGCCGATCACCCGGCTAAAACTGCCGCCTGATTCAGACTTGCGTACCGGAACCGCT
Organism: Silvimonas sp.; assembly: GCF_031291215.1. Taxonomy (NCBI): domain Bacteria; kingdom Pseudomonadati; phylum Pseudomonadota; class Betaproteobacteria; order Neisseriales; family Chitinibacteraceae; genus Silvimonas; species Silvimonas sp. The sequence continues at coordinate 236,905 of NZ_JARLJK010000122.1, read as the reverse complement.
TTGCCATAGCGGCAGCCAACCAGTTTCACCTTCGGTTTGCTTGAAGGTGGAGTCTACTCCGACGCCAGGCCAGGCAACGAGTTGGTCCTTCAGATAAACCAGCGGCGTAGCGGCACGTTGCCACGGCGGAATACCCAGACTTTGCGCCAGTGTCTTGAGTTGCTGCGCCGGCCCATCAGCCCGCAAACGGATCGTTACCGCACCGCGCCAGGGTCGCAATTCAAATCCTGCGCGTAAATGCCCCTCGCCAATGCCGTTTTCTGCGACTGACTGCCAATGCAGCTCTCCGGCCCAACCTGCTGGCTGCACGGTGGCACCGTTTTCCCAAGCCAGTTGTTGCACTTCACCCGGCTCAATTTGCGCGGCGGTAATAAACAGCCGATTGCGATAGCGCCGCACGGCTTGTTTACGCCATACCAACGCCGGCTGGCTATCGGCAGATGCATTGCAACTGGTCCGCCAGAGTTCGTCAAAGGCGCGGGTATCCAGCACCAGATCATGACTTCCCAGCCAATGCCGCAGGGCGTGCTTGAGGCGCAATGGCGATAACGGCGTATCCAGTGCAAAAGCATCGCCTTGCACGCACAGCGGCAAATCGTTGGCGGCGACTTCATCAAGCAATGCCTGCGCTTCAGCTATATGCCGGGCACTGCGGTAAATGCTTTGCGCCATGGCCGGAAAGGCTTCTTGCGCGGGCGGGATGACCTTGTGCCGCAAGAAATTGCGGTCGAAATCGGTCTGCTGATTGCTTTCGTCTTCCACCCAAGTCAGCTCATGCTGGCGAGCGTAGTCCAGCAACTGCGCGCGAGGGACGTCCAGCAAGGGCCGCAGCAAAGTGCTGTTCTGGCCAAATGGCCTTGCTAGCGGCATGGCGGCCAAACCGGCCAAACCGCTGCCGCGCAACAGGTTTAACAGCACGGTTTCTGCTTGATCACCCAGATGATGCGCCGTGAGAAACACAGACGCGGGCTCTTGCGCAAAAGCGGCGTAGCGAGCATTACGGGCAGCGGCTTCTGCGCCGTGGCTGCGCCGTTGCGTCAGCGTGACATGCTCAACCCGACAAGGCACTGCCAGCGATTGCGCAAATTCCACGGCAAATTGCGCCCACGCATCTGCGTTGGGCGACAAGCCATGATGCACGTGCACCGCGGACAGACTGAAATCAACCGAGGTGCGGCATTGAGCCGCCAGATGCAGCAACACCACCGAATCGAGCCCGCCAGAAAGGCCGACACAAATGGTGGTGGGTTGTGCAGAGGAACAATACGGCGCCAGCCGGGCGGACACCCGGCTGATCAGCGCCGCATCAGGAGAGGTCAATTTCCTTGTACTTGCCATAAGCCATCAACCGTTCGAACCGGGTTGCCAGAAGTTCGTCAGTTGATTTGTCTTGCAGCGCCTTGAGTGCGTCGGACAGCGTTTTTTTCATCGTCACCATCATTTGCTGATAGTTGCGATGCGCGCCACCAACTGGCTCGGTGATGATCTTGTCGATCAAACCCAGCGTTTTCAGGCGAGCGGAGGTAATGCCCATGGCTTCGGCTGCATCAGCCGCCTTTTCAGCGGTCTTCCACAGAATGGAGGCGCAGCCTTCTGGCGAGATCACCGAGTACGTGGAGTACTGCAGCATCATGACCGTATCAGCAACCGCAATCGCCAACGCGCCGCCCGAGCCACCCTCACCGATCACCGTGCAGATAATCGGCACGCGCAGTTTGGTCATCTCGAACAGATTGCGGCCAATGGCCTCGGACTGGCCGCGCTCTTCTGCGCCAATGCCCGGATACGCACCCGGCGTATCCACAAAGGTCATGATCGGCAGGTTGAATTTTTCAGCCAGCTTCATCAGGCGCAAAGCCTTGCGGTAGCCTTCCGGACGCGGCATGCCAAAGTTGCGGTATTGCCGGTCTTTGGTATCACGGCCTTTCTGATGGCCAATGACCACGACGCTTTGACCGTTAAAACGGCCTACGCCGCCAACAATGGCTGCATCGTCTGCATAGTGGCGATCACCGTGCAGTTCTTCAAAATCAGTAAATAGCGCCTTGACGTAATCAAGGGTGTACGGACGTTGCGGGTGGCGTGCCACCTGCCCGATCTGTGCCGAGGTGATCTTGCTATAGATACTCTTGGTCAGTTCCTGGCTTTTCTTTTCCAGGTGGCCAATTTCCACGGAGATATCTACGGCCGAATCATCCTGCACAAAACGCAGTTCCTCGATTTTGTTTTCGAGTTCGGCGATCGGTTGTTCAAAATCCAGAAAAGTGGTCTTCATGCTGTTTTTGTTTCCCTGAGAAGCCGCCAGGGCTTGGGTATTGCGTCAGATTGCGTTGTGTTCCACCGTATTTTCGGCCTGCGCAGCGGCGTCAGCGACCTGTTTCGTATGGGGTGGAACCCAAAAATCACGCAACTATACAGCAACGTTCTGCCTCCCCCAAGCATGGCACGACGGAACAGCAACCGGCCTGGTGACCCGTAAATCCGTGATCAGGCTACAAGCCTTAATCTGTAAGGTATTGGCTCTGATGCGACTAACCCGGTCTGCAGTTTGTATCAAAGCACTGATGACCTTTTGTCGGTTCGTTGCGACACGTGAGCCATTCTTCACCAGTGCAATGACGTGCTTGTTTATCATCAGTTGCGATCGTTTGCGCACGTCGCCCTGCCCGGTTGTGGCTGGCAATGAAAATCAATCCTAAAGTTCCTACGCGCACAGCCGATAATTGGCATAATAAACGTTAATGCGCAGCCCGCCGTGCCGGTGGGCGGGAAAGGTAAACATGAAAATAGACCAATCTAGCAAGGTTTCACTGCAATCGCCCGCACGTACCGACGCGAGTCGGACGCCTGCACCCGCGACCCAGTCAGCCTCGGCACAAGCGACCAGTACCGCTCAGGAAAACGTAACCCTGAACCCGGCTGCGGCGCAATTGGGGCAAGCAGATCAAACCGGCGGCGATAACAGCGTGTTCGATAGCGAACGCGTGGCTTCTTTGCGCCAAGCGATCAGCGAAGGTCGCTTTACCGTGAGCAGCGACCGGATTGCCGACAAGCTGATCTCCAGCGTACAAGATTTGCTGCAGCAATAAAGCAATAACCGCCGCGTTGCCAACTGTGCCCGTTCACTGGTGGCACAGAGCCCTCTTCACCCTTCTTTGTAGCGACTGCCTCTGTGGTGCAACCTGAATCCGTACTTGAGCTGATTGAAAAAGCTTCGGCCGCACTGGCCGAGTTGCTGCAGTTGTTGCAGCAAGAACAGGATTGCCTGGTCAGCAACCGGATTGACGATCTGGCCACCTTGATCTCCGCCAAGCAGCAAAGTGCCGGCAAAACCGAACAAGCCACCGGTGCCGTCGAAGAATGGTTCAATGCCAATGGTATCGCCAGCCGGGAAGCCGATATCCGCCAGTGGCTGGCCGCGCACTTGCCGCAAGGCGCAGGTGCTTGGGAAACATTACGCGAACAAGCGCGTCAGGCTTCTGCCATCAACAAAAGCAACGGTCAGTTGATTGATACCCGTCGGCAATTGGTGGATGGTTTTGTTGCTGAACTGGCGCACGAGCGCGGCGAAGGCACCCAGTTGTATTCGGGCTCCGGCCAGCTTACCGGGCGGACCGGGCCATTTACCCGCGGCAAGGCTTGATTTAGCGGCTGGTTCGAGCCGAAACCAGGAACAAACAATAAAGGGCACCCCATCTGGCGTGCCCTTTTTGCTATGCGCGAGAAAGCAGCGCCAGATCCACCGCTAGCAGATATCAGTTGGTGGCAATCAGCGAGCGCCCGCCCTCAAACCGCGCTGCAAACCATGGCGAGCTCAGCGATTCAACCTTGATATGCCCTTTGCTGGATGGCGCGTGCACAAATTTGCCATCGCCAATATAAACACCGACATGTGAATACGGCTTGCCCAGCGTATTGAAGAACACCAGATCGCCCGCTTGCAGAGCCTGGCGATCCACCGGCCGAGACAGCCTCGCCATTTCGGCTGCGTTATGCGGCAAAGTGACGCCGAGCGCATTTTTGTAAATGAAATACACCAGGCCACTGCAATCAAGACCGGCTTCCGGATTAGCACCACCAAATTGATAGTTCACATCGAGCAAACTCAGGGCGTAGAGCACCACTTCCTGGCGGTTTTCTGAGGCGACTTGAATGGTACTGACCGAGCGGTCAATCGGGCGGCTGGCGGTGGGGGGCGGAGCCGAAGTGCGCGGGGCAGAGCCACACCCGGCCAAGGTGAGTAGCGCCATCAGCAGCAATGGGCGCAGCGACCTGTAATCTTGGGTCATGACACACCCTGAAAATATTGATCGGCACATTGTATCCCGCCTGGCCGCAAAAACCAGGACCTATGCCGGATTCGCAACAGCTGCCCGATATTTCATTGCACCGGAAACTGTATTCTTTCAAATCAGTTTTTTGTCATTTGCGCTCAATGTTCTAATTTAAAAACAAGCAGTCCAGAAAGTTTGTTGGTACCCCGCCCGTAACCTTGAACTGAGGTGAACATGCCCTGGAACAATCTTTTTGATGAATTTCTTGAACGTATGCGTAGTCATGGCATTCCTTTGCGCTTGCAGCTCTGGAACGGTAAACACTTTGATCTGCACCCGGAGCCCAAGGTAACCATCATCGCCAATACCGCAGGCAGTTTGCGACACGTGTTGCATCCTACGCTGGACAGCCTGGGGCAGGCCTATGTGGAAGGTGATATTGACCTGCAAGGGCACGTGCTGGATGTGGTGGATATTGCAACGCAGCTGGCTGCGGCCGAAGGCCCGGCCTCACGCAGCGCGTCTCGACGTGGCCGTCACTCCAAGGATTCCGACAAAGATGCCATCAGCTATCACTACGATGTTTCAAACGAGTTTTATAGCGCCTTTCTGGATAAACAAATGGTGTATTCGTGCGGTTATTTCCGCTCGGAAACCGACACCCTGGATGCGGCGCAAGAACAGAAAATTGATCACATTCTCAGAAAACTCAATATCCAGCCCGGCCAGCGCCTGCTGGATATTGGTTGTGGCTGGGGTGCGCTGATTGTTCGGGCGGTGAGACATTACGGTGCTCGCGCCGTAGGCGTAACCCTCTCCAGCAATCAGTATGAGTACGCCAAAGAACGCATCGCACGTGAAGGGCTGAGTGATCGTTGCGAGGTGCGGCTACAGGATTACCGCGACGTGACCGGTCAGTTTGACCGGATCAGCAGCGTCGGCATGTTTGAACATGTTGGCTTGCGTAATCTGGAAGGGTATTTCCGGCAGATCCACAAATTGCTGGTCGATGGCGGCGTGGTCATGAACCACGGCATCACCAGCACGGATACCAACTCGTTCAACTCCCCTTTTGGCGGCGGCGACTTTATTGACCGCTATGTCTTTCCCGATGGCGAACTCCCCCACATCAGTCTGGCCTTGCGTGAAATGAGTATCGCTGGCTTGGAGGTTGTAGACGTGGAAAACCTGCGTCGCCATTACGCATTGACCCTGCGGCATTGGGCAGAGCGCTTTGAAGAGGCGGGAGAGAAAGTCCGGATCATGGCTGGTGAACAAAAATACCGGATCTGGCGCGTGTATCTGGCCGGGTGTGCATACGGCTTTACCCACGACTGGATTTCGCTCAACCAGATTCTGGCGGTGAAAGCAGGCGGACCGGGCCTCAATACTTTGCCCTTCACGCGAGAATATATGTACCAACCATGACCAGCCAGATAACCACACAGCCTGCTTGAAACGGGCAAAAAAAATGGGGGCGAATCCGCAAGAATCGCCCCCGAGCTTTATCAGGGAGAGTCACAACTTCATACAGGTACTTGGTTACTGCAGTTAAAACAGTTATTTGCGAGGTCTGCCGACACTTGCAAACACTTTAAAACGGGCTAAAAACCAGCTACTTAGCCCAGATTAATCGGTACAAAAATCTTGGCGTCACCGCGCTGGACCAGCAGCGCCACATGATCCCCCGCCTTGGCCACCAAGACTTTCAATTGCTCGGCACTGGTCACATTGGTGCCATTGATTGCCAGCAAGACATCACCAGGTTCAATGCCAGCGCGAGCGGCCGGGCCGCCAGCTTGTTCCACCACCAGACCGCCAGCAATCCCGGATTCCTGTTTTTCATCCGGCGACAGGGGTCGCACGGCCAAGCCCAGGCGCCCGTGATCCTGAGTAGGGTTAGCGGCAGCAACCTTGCTGTCTTTAGCCTCGCCAATTTTGGCGTCGACATCAACTGTCTTGCCATTACGCCAGACCTGCAAACGCGCGTCGGCGCCGGGTGCGAGGCTGGCAACGGCTGGCGGCAATTCGCTGGAGCTTTCCACCGTTTTGCCGTTGAGTTTGAGCACGATATCGCCCGCTTTCAGGCCAGCCTTGGCGCCCGGACTATCCGGCTCAACACCACTGACCAACGCACCAGTCGGTGTCTTCAGACCAAACGACTGGGCCAAAGCCTGATTCACATCCTGAATGGTGATACCCAGACGACCACGCGTGACCTTGCCGTGCGCCACAATCTGCTGCGAAACATTGCGGGCAATATCAATCGGGATGGAGAACGACAGGCCCTGAAAACCGCCGCTGCGCGAGTAAATTTGCGAATTGATACCGATGACTTCGCCATTCAAATTGAACAGCGGGCCGCCAGAGTTACCTGGATTGATCGGCGCATCGGTCTGGATAAACGGGGTATAGCCTTCATCCGGCAGCGAGCGGGACTTGGCGGAAATAATCCCGGCAGTCACCGAGTTCTCAAAGCCGAACGGCGAGCCAATCGCCAGCACCCAATCCCCCACGCGCGATGCCGCCGGGTCGCCCAGCTTCAGGGTTGGCAGGTTGTCCGCCTTGATCTTGAGTACGGCGACATCGGTCGCTTTATCCGCGCCCAGTACCTTGGCAGTGAACTCACGCTTGTCCGTCAGTTTGACGGTGACTTCGCTGGCATCTGCTACCACGTGCGCGTTGGTCAAAATAAGGCCGTCCGGGCTGATAATGAAGCCGGAACCCAAGGCGTGCAGCGGCTGCCCTTGCCCACCTTCCCCATCTTGCGGTGGCTGAATGCCAAAGCGGCGGAAGAATTCGTAAAACGGATCGTCTGGATCAAGCCCCGGTGCACCCTGGCCTTGGCGTGTAGCAGTCTTGACCTGACCGGTTACGCTCACGTTCACCACTGCGGGGCCATAGCGGGCAACGATATCGCTGAAATTAGGTAAAGCAGCCTGAGGTGAAGCCAGCCCGGCAACGGCTTGTGTCGTTGCGGGCGGGGTATTACCGGCAAATGCTTCAGGCAGCAAATGGCCGTTGATTTTGGCCACGGAGAATCCAAGCACCCCAGCCAGCCCGAGGGCGAGGGCCGTTGTCTTCCAGGTTCGTGTCGTCTTCATGGTTTGTTACTCCTTTGCAGTCATCTTGGTGGACCGTTGCAATGGAGATTAAACGCCTGACCTTAAACGGCACTTAAACAGAACGACGAGCTAAACAGCTTTGGCTGCGTTTGTGAAAATCACCTCAACTGCCAGCCCACCCAAGGCCGAGTCGCCCAGACTGACCTTGGCAGACTGGCGAGCTGCCACGGCTTTTACAATGGCCAGCCCCAAGCCACTGCCCGCTGCCGAAGTCCCTGGCCGCCGGTAAAACCGGTCAAACACGCGCTCGCGCTCGTCCACCGGAATGCCCGGTCCGCTATCGCTGACCCGAAAAAACGGCTGGCCCTGCTCGTTCAGTCCGGTTGCCACATCAACTTGACCGCCCTGCGGCGTATAGCGGATGGCATTGCCGATCAGATTGGCAAACAGAATTCGCACTGATTCCCGATCACCCACGATTTGTGGCTGTGCCGTGCCAGGAGCCAGCCCGATATCCAGATTATTGGCTTCGGCCAGCGTCAGGTGATCTGCCAGCACCTCTCCGGCCACCTCTGTCAAATCGATCGTCACCGACGTTTGCGAAGGATTGTCCGGCTCCGCCCGGGCCAGCGTCAGTAGTTGCTGCAATACATGCACTGCTCGGTCCAGCCCCGATTGCAGCGCATTGAGCGCCACTGTGCGTTCCGCCGCGTTGTCCGCACGCTCCAGCAACTGTAACTGCAGTTGCAAGGCGGTCAGCGGCGTGCGCAGTTCGTGCGCAGCGTCGGCGGTAAAGGTGCGTTGCGCATTCATCGCCTGGTCGAGGCGCCCCATCAACGTGTTGATGGCATTGACCAGCACGCCAGCTTCAACCGGCACCTTGTTCACGGCAATGGGGTCCAGCGTGGCCGGCGTGCGCGCAGCAACCGCACCTGCCAGATCGTCCAGTGGCTTCAAGCCACGCCCCACCGCCAGCCAGCCGATCACCGCCAGCAAAGGCAGCATGGCCAGAAACGGCATCACCGTTCGCACGGCGGCCATCAATGCCAATTGATTGCGAATACGTAACGGCTGGGCGACTTGGACGACTTCGCCAACCAATGGGATCGAAAACGCCCGCCACGTCCCTTCTTTGGTTTCCACGTTAGAAAAACCCAACTGGGCCTGATCTGGCAGAACGCGATGCGGATGCGACATATAGATCCGCATGCCGCGGTCGTTCCAGACCTGAATCACAAAATCAAAATCACCGCGCTCGTTGGAGGGGCGCGGTAAAGCACCGATGAAGTTCTGATCGCGCAGCGCCAACGCCATCTGGCGCAACTGGTAATCAAACAGCGCGTTGGCTTCTTCGCGGGCGCGATAAAAAGTAATGCCCGCGCCTAGCGCAATCGCACCACACAGCACGGCCAACAATGAGGCAACCAGTTGTTTACGAATGGAAATCATGCGTTGGCCTTGGGCACAAAATAACCCACGCCGCGCAGATTTTTGATCCACTCTGGCCCGAGCTTGCGGCGCAACGCATGGATATACACCTCAACCGTATTGGAGCCGATCTCTTCGCCCCAGCCATACAGCCGCTCTTCCAGTTGCGTACGCGACAGCGGCACGCCGGGGCGCTCAGCCAACGCCGCCAGCAAGGCGTATTCGCGCGCCGACAGCGTCACCGGCTGGCCGCTCAACACCACTTCACGCGTTGCCGGGTTGATGCGTAGCGCGCCCAGATCAAGCACCGGATCAACCCGCCCGGCATGACGACGCAACACGGCCCGGATGCGGGCGGCTAGCTCATTCAGGTCAAACGGTTTGACTACGTAGTCGTCGGCCCCTGCATCCAGTCCCTCAATGCGGTTTTCCACCGTATCGCGCGCGGTGAGGATCAGTACCGGTCGGCCATCGTTGCGTCGGCGCATGCCTTGCAGCAAGGCTAGCCCAGACTTGCGCGGCAGTGAGAGGTCCAGCAATACCAGTTCATGCTCGCCACAACTGAGCGCGGTTTCGCCTTCGCTGCCATCGCGCGCCCAATCCACAGTCATGCCCAGAGATTTGAGTCCCTGTTGCACGGCCTCCCCGATCATTGCATCGTCTTCTACCAGCAAAACCCGCACCGTAATTCTCCTGAAACCCGCATGAACCAGACATGACCATCACTGATTTGCCCTGTATTGTAGCGAGCACAATTGCCTGTCGTGCAAAACCGTCTGCGATCATTTCTCATGCCCATTCCTTTTCGCCATGTTTTGCTGTTGCTGCTGTGGTCCGCGCTAGCCGGTATCGGCGGTGCGCTGGCCACGTTGTTGTTCCGCGAAGCCATTACGCTGGGTCTGGGTGTTATCAACGGTCACACGGGTTGGGGCCTGGTTGATACCGCCAGAAATCTGGGTTTGTGGCAACGGGTGGCGCTACCCACGATAGGTGGCTTGCTGGCCGGACTGGTGTTGCAATTTTTGCTCAGCGACGCCCAGCGACGCGCCCGTGTGGACTATATGGAAGCCGTTACCGTAGGCAGCGGCAACGTCAGCGCGCGCGGCAGCCTGGTGCGTAGCTTGTCGTCGTTATTCAGCATTGTTTCCGGTGGCTCATTGGGGCGGGAAGGATCGATGGTGCAACTGGCCGCGCTGGGTGGCTCATGGCTAGGGCAAATCACCCGCATGCCGACTGGCGAGCGCCGCTTGCTGGTGGCGTGCGGCGCGGCGTCGGGCATGGCCTGCGCCTATAACGCGCCCCTGGCTGGCGCACTGTTTGTGGCCGAGATCGTGTTGGGGTCCATCGCGATGCCGAGTCTGGGACCGCTACTGATTGCTGCGGTGGTGGGCAGCCAGTTGTTTCATCACCTATGGAACAGCGCCCCCATTTTTGAAATCCCGCCGCTGGGTTTTGTCTCAAGCTGGGAACTACCCGGCTACGTTGTACTGGGCCTGCTCTGCGGAATGCTGGCACCGGCGTTCCTGAAAACACTCAATCTCGCCAAAGCAGGATTCGCCCACCTCCAACTCCCGCTGCCCATTACGCTGGCGATTGGCGGTTTACTGGTGGGTGTATTGTCTTTGTGGCGGCCAGAGGTGTGGGGCAACGGTTATAGCGTGGTCAGTGCCATGCTGCACGGCGCCTGGGCATGGCAAATGGTGTTGTTGCTGCTGGCCTGCAAAGTGTTGTCGACTTCAGCGAGTATCGGTTCCGGTGCTGTCGGCGGTGTGTTTACCCCGACGCTGTTTGTAGGCGCCGCCACTGGCTTGTTGTTTGGCACCCTCGTCCACACTCTGTTCCCGCATAGCACAGCTGGCCCCACCGTTTATGCGGTATTGGGCATGGGAGCATTTCTGGCCGCGGCCACGCAAGCGCCGTTAATGGCGATTGTGATGATCTTTGAAATGACGCGGGATTACGAAGTGGTCGCGCCGCTCATGGTGGCCTGCGCGCTGGCGTGGTTTGTTTCGCGGCTGTGGCTGAATGCCGACCCGCTTTACCATTCCGGGAGAGAAACCAATCCGCCATCGGCCTGACTGACGCCAGTCAGTGCCGCATCTCTGAAATCCGCATAAACAAAAAAGGCAGCCCTTAAGCTGCCTTTTTTGTTGTCGGCCAAGCCGGAACACCGTTCCTGGCTCGCTCGCCGTTGGCTCGCACCTGTTTATTTCTTCAGGCAAGTGCTCATGTAAGACTTGCGGGCATCGCCCTTCAGGCTTTGCGCAGTGGCATCGGCATTACATGTTTTCATTTTGTCTTGCTGGGTTGCCGGTACCGACGCGGCCGGTGCCGAGGCGCTCAGACAAGTGCTCATGAAAGTCTTGCGTGCATCGCCACTCAGGGCCTTGGTTTTGGCATCGGCATTACACGAGGTCATTTTATCTTGCTGCGAATTGGTAGCCATCACTTGCGTAGAGAACAGCACAGCAGCAGCGAGCAGCGAAATACGGATCAGATTCATGAAGTTTCTCCTTGTTGTGAACTACCAGCGGGGCAGTTTGTGTTAGCCAGTTTAGTCATTCGTTCACAATTGGCATGCAACTCTTCTGTAACGTTGTTTTCTCCAAAGCTTCAGCTTGTTACAAGCCAGCGTCAGCCATTGCCATCAAAATGGATTACCCAGTGTCAGGTAATAGCGCCATTGCCGGTTATCACCGTAGGCCGCGCCCAGATAAAGCGGGCCGAGGAACGATTCAATGGCAATGAATCCAACGCCGGAGTAATGCCATTTACTGGCGGACTGATCAAACGTTGATTCATCCATTTTGCCCGCTTCCGCAGCCAGACCAAGCATGGTACTTCTGCTCTCGGTATTCAAAAATGGCAGCGGGCGATACAGCGTTACGCGGCTATACAGGAATTTGTCACCCAATAATGCCTGGTAGGGATAACTGGAAAGATTCAAAAAACCACCCATCCAGGCCGTATCCACAACGGCATCTGTGGCGTGAGACGTGGTCTGTGCTTTAACCATGACGTAGCCATTGGTCTCGCCCAGTGAAAACGCTTGTTTGCCCAGCAAAGACAAGCGCCCGTAACTGGCTGTGTTCGCACCACCACCCCAAGCCTGGTAGGCACTCAGCTGCAATGCCGTGCCACTGGAGGGGAAGTCTGCGTTGTCGAGTTGGTCATAATTCAGGCTCGCGCGCATACCGTAATCGTGTTGATAGATTTCAGGTAGCGCAATGATCCCCGGCTGGCCATTGGCGTCGGAGGCAAGGATGCCGCCAACCACAGGGCTGGCATGGGCATGCTCGGCCATAAAGCCAATCCGCGCCTCACCATAGCGTGAGAATGTGGAACCCAGATCAATACCGCCTTGCTGTTTGTAAAGCCGGAACTGGCCAACCTGCGTGTTGCCGTCATACAAAGCCAGTGGGCTGGATTGCACCGTAAAATTGGGGGCAACAAACGCGTACCCATCAATTTGCAATGGCTGATAAAACTCGCCACCCAGGGCCATGGTATCGCCAGCCCGCAAAATAACCGATGCCTCGCCACCCAACGAATTCAACCAGGTGCGGCGATAGCGTGCCAGCAACGCATAGGGCGAAGCATTTTCAAAGTCCGTACCAAGAGCAATACCGAAATTGAGATAATTGGGGCCCCAATCCTTTTCAACCGGAATCAGCCGTAATTTCTGCCCGGCACCGTCATCCAGCAATTCGTAATCCAGCTGCGAAAAATCGCCGCGGGAATAGAGGTGCGAAAGTTGATCATGAAAATCACCGCTATCCAGATCCTTGCCCAGTTCCACATCGACGTTTCTGGACAGTACATCCGGATTCACCCGCGTAGTGCGCGCCACTTCAATGCTGTCGATTGGCTTGGGTTGCAGACGTTTACTTTCTCTGGCTACCTCCCATTTATCGTATTCAGCCGGACTAAGTTCATAACGCTGCAATTGCACCAATTGCTGGCGGGCGGCTTTTTCACCGGCAATGATGAAATCGCTGGCTTTATTGAAATCAGTACTTTCCAGCGTGCCTAATGCCGGAGTAATGAGCACATCATCCGGCTTAAGGCTGGCAATTTGCGGGCGCTGGTTTTGTACGATCATCAAGCGCGTGTATTGGTTAGCCACGTCAAAAATGGTGTTGATGCCATCGCGTTTGAGCGGTGGCGAAGCCACATCTACGGCGATGATCACATCTGCACACATCTTGCGCGCGACATCCACGCCCAGATTGCGCGAAAGGCCACCATCCACCAGCAAGTGCTGGCTGCGAGCCACGGGCGGAAAAACCCCCGGCACGGCCATGCTGGCGCGCATTGCGGTCACCAGATCGCCATCGCTCATCACCACCATTTCGCCGGTTTCCAGGTCTGTGGCAATGGCGCGAAATGGCACGCTCAGATCGTCAAAACTCTTTACCGTGCCGCCGTAAGTCAGATCACGCAGCAGCGTGGCAATTTTTTGGGTCTCTATGGCGGACTTGGGCAAAGCCAGTGAACCGTCATCACGCACGCCAACGTCAATTGGCGCCAGGTGCATGTTGTCATCCTGCTTTTGCCGATACGACATCTGTTGCCGTGGCAAACCGGAGCTAAACAAGGCATCCCAGTTGGTTTTACCCGAGAGGGTCGACATGCTCTGCGGAGTCTGCCCGGCGGCGTAACTGCCGCCCACCAACGCCCCGATGCTGGTGCCGACAATGCAATCGACCGGAATATGATTCTCGGCCAGCACTTGCAGCACGCCGATGTGCGCCAGCCCGCGTGCCCCGCCGCCGCCCAGTACTAGACCGATGCGCGGCCGATCCTGCGCCGTGGCTGTTGCCATGGGCACCGCCAGCACCAATGCCGCCATCATCCAGAACATCCAGCCCGATACCGCCTTATGCATGCCTGCCCACCAATCCTGTTGTACCGGCGTGGCCGGTATTCGCTTCTGGCCGCGATTCTAACTGACCACGCAGACTTAACGCACAATTCACTTTAGATAGCGTCAGCGGATTCACACATTTTCGTATTTGCAAAGTTGCAATCTGCCGGATGTATTTACTCTTGTCTCCAACGACAATCGGCAAGTTTTTAAATATTGCCGATAATTAAAGCCGTTTTGGCCGGTAATCCGGATCGGGAAAATCATGATCGCATTGCAATTGGCTGTGGTATTGGCCGCTATTTTGATCGGGGCGCGCCTGGGCGGCGTAGGTTTGGGGTTAATGGGCGGATTGGGGCTGGCCGTGCTGGTATTTGGCTTTCACCTGCAACCAACCAGCGCTCCGATTGACGTGATGTTGATGATCCTGGCGGTGATTACCGCTGCCGGTTGTCTGCAAGCTGCCGGCGGCATGGACTGGCTGGTGCGGGTGGCTGAGCGTTTGCTGCGGCGCAACCCCAAGCGCATTACCTTTTTTGCGCCTTTGGTGACCTACACCTTCACCTTGTTCGCCGGTACCGGCCACGTGGCGTATTCCGTTTTACCGGTCATCGCCGAAGTGGCGCGGGATTCTGGCGTGCGCCCGGAACGTCCGCTATCCATTGCCGTGATCGCTTCACAAGTCGGCATCACCGCCAGCCCGATTTCTGCCGCCACGGTGACTTTGCTGGCCATGCTGGCGCCTTCCGGCGTTGATCTAAGCCACATTTTGCTTGTGGCCATTCCCGCCACCTTGCTGGGCGTGCTGGCCGGTGTAGTTGTAGCCAGCCGCCTGGGCGTGGAACTGGAACTGGACCCTGAATACCAGAGAAGACTGGCCTCTGGCGAGATCGCTCCGCGCCAACCAACCACGGCGGCGGCACCGTTGCCCCGCTCAGCGCTGCTCTCTGTTTGCATCTTCCTGGTTGCCGCGTTGGCGGTCGTACTGCTGGGATCAATCTCCGCCTTGCGCCCGAGTTGGGTTATCGAAGGCAAGCTGATCCAGATGGATATGCCCAGCGCCATTGAAATCGTCATGCTGTCCGCCGCCGCGCTGATTTTGCTGTTGGGCCGGGTAGAAGCTGATCTGGTGGTGCGGGGCAGCGTGTTCCGCGCCGGAGCGGCGGCCGTGGTCGGCATCTTTGGTATTGCGTGGATGGGTGACACCTTCATCCAGGCCAATATGGCGTTTTTCTCCAGCGAGATCAAAACCGCCATTACCGCAGCGCCGTGGCTGTTCGCGCTGGCCTTGTTTGGCATGTCGATCTTGCTGTATTCACAAGCGGCAACCATTCGAGCGTTGATGCCATTGGGCATGGCGCTGGGTTTATCGGCACCCGCACTCATTGCCATGTTCCCCGCCGTGAACGGCTATTTCTTTATTCCCAATTACCCAACCGTGATTGCCGCCATCAATTTCGACCGAACCGGCACCACGCGCATTGGCCGCTGGTTGTTGAATCATAGCTTCATGTTGCCCGGGTTAGCTTGTTCGCTGGTGAGCGTAGCCAGCGGTTTTGGCTTGGTTAAACTGGTGTTCTGAACGTCAAAGGCCAGCACAGCAAATGCCATAAATCAGATTTTTCTGCACACATTTAAGGCAAGTCTGATTTATTGAACATAAAGAGGCACGCATCATCTGCCGATGCCTGCCTCTACCCCTCTTCCAAGCCATTCATATGTCGCCCGCCAAAATCTGGCTGCGGGATATATCAACACGCGGGAAACCCTGGTCAGCGCATTGGGCCTGGGTTGGCGCACACCGCTCTGGCGCCTGGTGCGCCCGACAAAACCTGCTCAACCACGCACAGCAGTTGCCCCCACCAACCGCGCAAAGCTGTTAGCCAACTATCAGGCCGTAGTGACTGGGGATCAATCGCATGAAGAACTAATCGATACCTACGCCTGAGGCTTTCAGACAAGCTAGATAAAAAAAACGCCAACCAGACCGGTTGGCGTTTTGCTGAACGTAGAAGCGCGCACCAATTTGCCGCGCCTTTGCTGCCCGCCTTACTTCTTCAGTTTCAAACCTGCCAGGGCCGATGCCATAGCGCCTTGCGGCTCTGGCTGGCGCTGTACCACCTTACGCTCATTGCGGCTCATGGCCTGACCAGTCACGCCAGCATCCGGTTTCTGGCGACTGTCGTCATTCAGGCGCATGGTCAGTGCTATGCGTTTGCGCTTGGCATCCACCTCTTGCACTTTGACCTTAACCACATCCCCTGCCTTGACCACTTCGCGCGGGTCTTTGATGAACTTGGTGCTCATCGCCGAGATATGTACCAGGCCATCCTGATGCACGCCGATATCTACAAACGCGCCAAAATTGGTGACGTTGGTGACCACGCCTTCCAGCACCATATCTACTTGCAGGTCGGATATTTGTTCCACGCCGTCAGCAAAGCTGGCAGTTTTGAATTCCGGGCGTGGATCGCGGCCCGGTTTTTCCAGTTCGGCCAGAATGTCTTTTACCGTTGGCAAACCAAAGCGTTCATCGGTGAACTCAGCCGCATTCAATTGCTTCAGGAATGTGCCATCGCCAATCAGTGACTTCACTGCTTTCTGCACTTTGGCGACGATTTTTTCGACCACCGGATAGGCTTCCGGGTGCACCGCCGAGCGATCCAGCGGGTTGTCACCATCCATCACGCGCAAGAAGCCGGCAGCCTGTTCAAATGTCTTTTCTCCCAAACGCGGTACTTTGAGGAGTTGGCGACGATTCTTGAACGCGCCATTGGCATCGCGGTAAGCCACAATCTGGCTGGCCAAGGTGGCATTCAAACCGGAAATACGCGTCAGCAAAGCTACCGACGCCATGTTTACGTCCACGCCCACGGCGTTCACGCAGTCCTCAACCACCGCATCCAGCGAACGGGCCAGATCAAGCTGGTTCACGTCATGCTGGTATTGGCCAACGCCGATGGATTTCGGATCAATCTTCACCAGTTCCGCCAGCGGGTCTTGCAAGCGACGCGCAATCGATACCGCGCCACGCAACGATACATCCAGTTCCGGAAACTCTTTGGCGGCCAGTTCCGACGCCGAATACACCGATGCGCCAGCTTCTGACACCACCAGCTTGGTCATTTTGTGTTCGGGGTGCAGCTTGATCAGGTCCATCGCCAGCTTGTCGGTTTCACGGCTGGCGGTGCCGTTGCCAATCGCAATCAGATCAACCTTGTGCTTGCTGGCCAGCGCGGCCAATACGGCCAGCGATTCATTCCACTGCTTACGCGGCTCATGCGGGTAGATCGTCGCGGTATCCAGCAGTTTGCCGGTGGCATCGACCACCGCCACTTTGCAGCCGGTACGCAAACCAGGATCAAGACCCATGGTGGCACGCGGACCCGCCGGAGCGGCCAGCAGCAAGTCTTTCATATTGGTGGCAAACACCTGGATCGCCGCACCTTCCGCCCGCTCACGCATCTGGTTGATGAGTTCGGACTCCAAGCTCAGCGCAATCTTGGCGCGCCAGGTCAGGCGTACGGTGTCCAGCAGCCATTTGTCCGCCGGGCGACCGAGATTTTCGATGCCATTGCGACGGGCAATTTTCAGCTCACACACGCCCGGGCCAACCGGCTTGGCGGTTTCGTCCAGTTCTTCCGGCAGTGGCAATGCCAGCGTCAGAATGCCTTCGTTGCGGGCACGCAGCACGGCCAAAGCCCGGTGTGACGGCACATCACGCCACGGTTCGTCGTATTCAAAATAGTCTGAGAACTTCGCGCCCTCTTCCGCCTTACCTTCGACCAGGCGGGTTTTAACGTGCGCCTTGCTGGCCACGTGTTCGCGCAGATCACCCACCAGTTGGGCATCTTCAGCAAACTGTTCCATCAGAATGGCGCGGGCACCATCCAGCGCGGCTTTGACATCGGCCACGCCTTTCTCGGCATCGACATAGGCTGCCGCGACGGCTTCCGGGTTTTGCGTTGGATCGGTCAACAAACCTTGTGCCAGCGGGTCCAGGCCAGCTTCTTTGGCGATCTGGGCGCGGGTGCGACGCTTGGGTTTGAACGGCAGATACAAGTCTTCCAGCCGTTGTTTGTTGTCGGCATCCAGCAACTGCAGTTTGAGTTCAGGCGTGAGCTTGCCTTGTTCATCCACACTGGCAATCACGGCACCGCGCCGCTCTTCCAGTTCCCGCAAATAGCGCAGGCGTACTTCCAGATTACGCAACTGCGTGTCATCCAGCCCGCCGGTGACTTCCTTGCGATAACGGGCAATGAACGGCACGGTCGCGCCTTCATCCAGCAGTTGTACGGCGGAGGCCACCTGGGCCTCGCGGCAGACCAGTTCGGTGGCAAGGCGGGAATGAATACTCGGTAGCATCCTGCGGACTATCCTTAAAGCGATGATGTTTTGTGCAACGGCGCCAACATGTGCCTGCCTGGCGCCGTGAAGGCGAAACGCGTGATTTTACGCGCCAAGCAACTCGGCGACGACCGCCAGTGCGCCCAGACGAGCGTTATCGACCACGGCCCACAGGGTGATGGTCTTGCCATCTTCGCTCACATGTACTTCGCTGATCCACACTAGATCGGCGCCAATCACGTCTTGCGGGGTCGCGATGCCGTCGGCACCTTCGACATCCAGCACAAACAGGCCCGGACTGGCCCGCAAAGCGGTAATTACGGCTTCGCGAGTGGTTTCCTGGATCAAGCGCACCGACAAAGTCGCGCCATGACCAAAGAACAGCGGTGCTTGTACGCGTTGCACGCTATCGAGCAGTGGCGCACCCAGTTGCTGGTTCACCACATTGCGGATGGTTTCCGATTGCGCATGCGGCAAGGGGAACAGGTTGAAGGCCAGGCGCTTGGGGAAAGCGCCGTTTTCGATCTCTTCATTGGAGAACAAAGCACGAGTCTGTCTGGAAAGCGTTTCAACGCCAGTCTGGCCTTGCGAGGAGGCGGACTCGATCAGCGTGGCGTGCGCGCGGGCAATCGACAAGCCGGACATCGCAATCAGCGGGCGCGACAAAATGGCGAACGATGCCAGCGGTGCAGTGGCGTCGAGTAGACGGCAACCGGCTGCCTTGGCGGCAGGCGCGTACTCTTTCAGCTCGGCGCGGCTACCGGCAAATACGGCAACCTGCGCCAGCGACCAGTCAAATTCGGCGACTTCGAGCACGGCGTAGTCTTCGCCCCGGAAAGAAACCAGCGAGGTTTCATCATCAACGGCCAAGGCGTAGATTTCGTCGATCGCTACCGGGCTTTCGGCCAGGACTTCCAGCAGGGTGCTGCCAAAGGGGCCGTGGGCGCCAAGGATGGCGAGCGAGATGCGTTCAGACATGTGGTGTACTCCTAAGCTGCGAGCGCGGTGGCGTGCCACCCGTGTGGCATCCGGAACAGTGTGCGCCAGCTTTCCAGCATTTCGCCTACTTTCCGCCCTCTCCCTGAGAGGGACCTGTCGCGCCCGAATAATTGAAATAAAGCAGATTCAGGGAAGCGCGCAAAACAAAACAGGGCGCAATTAGCGCCCCGTTTCCGTTGAGCAATCCGTGATTTTACAGTGCTGCCACCACGGCGTCGCCCATTTCGCTGCAAGACACTTTTTTGGTGCCTTCTTCATAGATATCGCCGGTGCGCAAACCATCGGCCAATACCTTTTTGACTGCGGTTTCGACACGCTGGGCTGCTGCTTCGTTGTTCAAGCTGTAACGCAGCAACATGGCCAGCGACAGAATCGTTGCCAGCGGATTTGCCAGGTTCTTGCCCGCGATATCCGGTGCCGAACCATGACTTGGCTCGTACATGCCCTTGTTGTTCTGATCCAGCGAGGCCGATGGCAGCATGCCAATCGAACCGGTCAGCATCGAGGCTTCATCCGACAGAATGTCGCCAAAGATATTGCCGGTCACCATCACGTCAAATTGCTTGGGATTGCGCACCAGTTGCATGGCAGCGTTATCCACATACATGTGGGTCAGCGTCACGTCCGGATATTCTTTCGCCACATCGGTGACGATTTCTTTCCAGAATTCGGTGGTTTCCAGCACATTGGCCTTATCGACCGAGCACAGCTTTTTGTTGCGCTTTTGCGCGGCCTTGAAGGCCACGTGCGCAATGCGGCGGATTTCTGACTCGGCGTAGCGCATGGTGTTGAAACCTTCGCGCTCGCCTGCTTCGTTCACATGCACGCCACGCGGCTGGCCAAAGTAGATATCGCCGGTCAGTTCACGCACGATCAGGATATCCAGACCGGACACGACCTCTGGCTTGAGCGTGGAAGCATTGGCCAGTTCCGGGTACAGAATGGCCGGGCGCAAGTTGGCGAACAGATTCAGATCTTTACGGATAGCCAACAGACCCCGTTCCGGACGCAGCGGGCGATCCAGCGTGTCGTACTGTGGACCGCCGACTGCCCCCAGCAAGATGGCATCGGCTTCGCGCGCCAGCTTTTGCGTGAACTCGGGATACGGCGAACCGTATTGGTCGTACGCAGCGCCACCCAGCGGGGCTTCAACCGTTTCTACATCCAGACCATCATTACGCAGCTTGTCGAGCACACGCTTGGCCTGGTTGACGATTTCGGGACCAATGCCATCACCGGGGAGAATCAGAATCTTCATGAGTATGTTTCGCCAGAAAAATAAAAACCCGACCATTTAAAGGCCACCAGAAAAAGCGCTCTGGCACGACGCCCAACCGCAGACAGTACAAGTAGTACGGCCAGGTTGGGCAACACAGCCAGAGCGGTTTTGCTGGTGGCCCCGAAGGCCGGGTTCAGGGTTTGAATTAGCTGTGCGACAGCTTGTAATTCACGTCGCAATCAGTCAGAACAATCACGCGCGGGTGGGTTTGCAGCAACGAAGCTGGCACCTGCGTCGAGATCGGGCCGTTCAGCGTGCGATCGAGGATTTCGGCTTTTTCCTGGCCTTTCACCACCAGCAGGATGGCCTTGGCGTGCAGGATGGAGCCCATGCCCATCGTCACCGCGTGAGTCGGCACTTCGTCGAGCGAATTAAAGAAGCGTTTGTTGGCTTCGCGAGTGTCTTCCTTCAGCGTTACCTTGTGGGTAAAGCGCGAAAGCTCGGTATCTGGTTCGTTAAACCCGATATGGCCGTTGTGGCCAATACCCAGCAACTGCATATCTACCGGGCCTTGCTGATACAGCGCTTCGTCGTAGCGACGACATTCGGCTTCGATATCCGGCGCATTGCCATTGGGCACGTGCGTGTTCTTCGGATCAATGTCGATGTGGTCGAACAGATTGCGCTGCATGAAGCTGCGATAGGATTCTGCGTGCGTTACCGGCAAACCCACATATTCGTCCAGATTGAACGTGCGGGTTTCCTTGAAACTGATCAAGCCTTGTTGGTACGCTTTGACCATTTCCTGGTACATGCCCACCGGCGAACCACCGGTTGCCATCCCCAAGACGGCGTTAGGGCGTCCGCGTACTACGGACATCATCAGGTCCGCGGCGACGCGGTCCAGTTCGGCTTGATTCTTGAATTTATGCAGGATCATGGTTTCGTTTCCCGTGCTTATATTTTAATGAGAGTGTAAGACCTGAAACTCGAACTATAGCAACTGCCAGCAATTTGCCGCTGCCTCAGGCCAATATTACCGCCATTTTATGTCAGTTGGCGGGCTACAAGCACCCGTTTACGACACTGCATGGCAATCCTGGCGAAATCAAATTCGCCAGGATTGCCGAGGGAAACATCTGCTAAACCCTGATCTGCCTCAAGCGGCAAACAGCCATGGCTGGCTTTGGCGATGCTTTGCCTCGAACGCCTTGATTTCATCAGCGTGCGCCAGCGTCAGACCAATTTCATCCAGACCATTCAACAAGCAATGCTTGCGATGACCGGTGATATCAAAGGCAAACGATGCACCAGACGGCGTAATGACCTTCTGCGCCGCCAGATCAACATTCAGCCGGTAGCCTTCAGTGGCTTGCGCTTCTGCAAATAACTGATCGACCACTTCGGTTGGCAACACAATCGGCAGCACACCGTTTTTGTAGCAGTTATTGAAGAAGATATCTGCAAAGCTTGGCGCGATCACCGCGCGAAAACCGTAGTCTTCCAGCGCCCAGGGCGCATGTTCACGCGATGAACCACAACCAAAGTTGTCACGGGCCAGCAATACTTCAGCGCCGACATAACGCGGATAGTTGAGTACGAAATCCGGGTTGAGCGGACGCTTGCTGTTGTCCATGCCCGGTTCGCCGTGGTCCAGATAACGCCATTCATCAAACAGGTTCGGCCCAAAGCCAGACCGTTTGATCGACTTCAGAAACTGTTTGGGGATGATGGCATCCGTATCCACATTGGCACGATCCAACGGGCAAACCAGACCGTTCAACTGCGTAAAAGCTTTCATGGCATATCCTTACTTGCCGTCGATCTTCTCACCCAGTTTTTGCACATCCTGACCAAAGCCATGCACGGTATTGCAACCGGCAAGGGTCAACACGGACAACATCAGCAAAACAAGCATCGATTTCATGGGTTTAAAGACTCCGCAAGATTCATAGTGAGTTAAGCCGGAGCGCTAGTGCGTCTCAAGCGAAGTCGCGGACATCAACAAAGTGGCCAGCAATGGCTGCAGCTGCTGCCATTTCCGGGCTAACCAGATGGGTACGCCCACCCTGCCCCTGCCGACCTTCAAAGTTACGGTTAGAGGTAGAGGCGCAGCGCTCACCCGGTTCCAATCGGTCCGCGTTCATCGCCAGGCACATCGAGCAGCCCGGCTCACGCCATTCGAAGCCAGCCTCGGTAAAGATTTTGTCGAGGCCTTCCGCTTCAGCCTGCCTTTTTACCAGACCTGAACCTGGCACCACCATAGCGAGCTTCACATTCGCGGCTTTTTTGTGGCCCTTGGCCACCGCTGCCGCTGCGCGCAAATCTTCAATACGCGAATTGGTACAGGAACCAATAAACACCTTGTCGATATTGATCTGCTCAATCGGCGTATCTGCTTGCAGACCCATATATTGCAGTGCGCGTTCCAGACTACCGCGTTTTACCGGGTCTTCAATCAGCGCCGGATTTGGCACTTTGCCGCGCACGGTGGTGACTTGCTCTGGGGATGTACCCCAAGTCACTTGCGGTTCGATGGCGGATGCATCCAGTTCAACCACATGGTCGAACTTGGCGCCTTCATCGGAGACCAGTGTTTTCCAGTAAGTCGTGGCTTGGTCCCATTGCGCCTCGGTTGGGGCGTACGGGCGGCCTTTGAGGTAGTCGACGGTTTTGTCATCCACCGCCACCATGCCAGCACGCGCACCGGCCTCAATCGCCATATTGCACAGGGTCATGCGCCCTTCCATCGACAAACCGCGAATGGCCGAGCCGCCAAATTCGATGGCGTAACCTGTGCCGCCAGCTGTACCGATCTTGCCGATGATTGCCAGCGCAACGTCTTTACCAGTCACGCCACGACCCAGTTCGCCTTCCACCTTCACCAGCATGGCTTTGGATTTCTTGGCCGTCAGTGTTTGCGTTGCCAGCACGTGTTCGACTTCCGATGTGCCGATGCCATGCGCCAGCGCGCCAAATGCGCCATGCGTGGAAGTATGGCTATCGCCACAGACCACGGTCATGCCAGGCAAGGTGGCGCCATTTTCCGGGCCAACCACGTGCACGATGCCTTGACGCAAATCCTTGAACGGGAAGTACGCCAGCGCACCGAAATGCTTGATATTGGCGTCCAGCGTTTCAACTTGCAGGCGCGAGATCGGATCCTTGATGCCTTCGTCCCAATGATCGGTCGGGGTGTTGTGGTCAGCCGTGGCCACTACCGAATCCACCCGCCAAGGCTTGCGCCCGGCCAGTGTCAGGCCTTCAAAGGCTTGCGGGCTGGTCACTTCATGCACCAGGTGGCGATCAATATAGATAAGACAGGTGCCGTCTTCCGACTCATGCACCACGTGGGACTGCCAGAGTTTGTCGTAAAGCGTCTGTGCCATTTATGTCATCCCGATTGCGCCCTTGCCAAGTCGATTTGCAAGAACTGGGTTGGTAGTCAGCCCCCTGAATTGGCAGGCGGCCGACCGGATTAATCTGGTTACGGAGTACAGCTTAGGAGTTTCGATTTGCGCTAACAAGCCAGGCATTTATACTGGTATAAATACTAACTGGTAACAGGATGATGCAATGTCTATCCGTCGCAAAGAACTGGGCGAGTTCCTGAACGCGCTGCGCCAGAAATGCGAGCCTGCCGCGTTTGGTTTTCCAGTCGGGCAACGCCGCCGTACTCAAGGGTTACGCCGCGAAGAAGTCGCCCAACTGGCCGATATCAGCCCCACCTGGTACACCTGGATTGAACAAGGCCGCGAGATCAGCGTTTCCGGCAAAGCATTGCACCGACTGGCGCAGGCCATGCGGCTGGATAAAACCCAACGCGCTTATCTATTTGAGTTGGCAGGCCAGCGCGATATCCAACCCGGCACCGCCGAACTGGAAACCACCCCGCCGTTTCTGCAGCAGATTGTTGACGATTTTCGCATGCCAGCCTACGTGATGGGGCGCTATTGGGACATGCTGGCCTGGAATGCCGCTGCTGCCGACTTGTTTGGGGACTGGCTGGATGCTGATCGCGCACCCAACCTGCTGCGTTTTGTGTTCGCGGACCCGCAAGCGCGCACACTGGTAGAGGATTGGGAATCACGTGCACAACGACTGGTGGCTGAGTTTCGAGCCGATAGCCGTGATCAACTGGAAGACGCGGTTCTGATGCAGCTGATAGATAGTCTGCATCAGGCCAGCCCGGAATTTGCTACTTACTGGAAACGCTATGATGTTCTGGAACGACACGGTGGATTGCGCGGGTTCAATCACCCGGTGCATGGGCATATGAACTTGAGCCAGGTCACTTTTCAGTTGGTGGATCAGGATCATCTCAAGCTGGTGTTACTCACCCGCACACCCGAGCCTGAGTAAACCGATCACCGCTGAATGATCACTTTGACCTGGACCATTCGACTATCCATAATCAGACGTCACTACTTGGACGTCACTACTTGCGGGCTTACTCATGCGCTTTCTTGTTTCGTTATTCCTGGCGGGCTTGTGTGGTTCAGCAATGGCAGCGCCGTCCTGCAATCAGGTAGTGCAGGATCTGAACCAACGCATCAGCCCCAAGGTAGATGCAACGCAGTTGGCACAAACACTTGGCGCGCTGGCCCAAACCGGGCGCTTGCCTGATAGCTATGTCACCAAGCGCGCAGCAGAAAATGCCGGTTGGCGACCGGGCAGCAATCTGTGGCAAACCCAGCCGGGAAAGTCCATAGGTGGCGATCGCTTTGGTAACTACGAACACCGTTTGCCCAATGGCCAATATAAAGAAGCTGATCTGGATTATCGCGGCGGCAAGCGCGGTGCCAAACGGCTAATCTTTGGCAATGATGGTCGCCGTTATGTCACGGTCGATCATTATCAAACCTTTACCGAGGTACCGGCATGTCAGTAAAGAAACCAACCCTAGTGACGCTGACCCATATCCATAAAATGGACGATGTATACGACCAGTTCAGCGCCCAACTCGCCCTGCCCGACTACTTTGGTCGCAATCTGGATGCGCTTTACGACGTGTTGACCTCAGACGTAGCCGGCCCTCTGCAAATTGTCTGGCATGGCGCAAAAACCGCAGAAGGCCACCTCGGGCATGAGCACTACGCAGCGCTGCTGGCAGTGTTTGATGATGTGGGTGAAGAACGCGACGATCTGGAAGTGATCCTTTCCTAGCCGTCCTCTGCCTTCAGGCCGAACATAAATAATCGGCAAAACGAAAACGCCAATCTGCGGTTACGGATTGGCGTTTGTTTTGGTGAAGCTGTATTGGCAAGTGGCGGCCAAGCAGTGAGCCCTTCCCCGCGCCTGCAACCCGGTTCAGCTCTGCAGCGACTCAATCAGCGCCAGTTCCTCATCACTAAAACCCGCTTCACGCCGCGCCGCATGATTCAACGCACCGGGATATGCCGGCACCGCGTAATCCCGTAACAGGCTGACAAATGTCGCCACCGGCTCCAGCCCGCGCTGTTCGCAGCACCAGTGATACCACCTGTTACCGATCTGCACGTGTCCAATCTCGTCGCGCAAAATCACATCGAGAATTTTTGCTGCCTGACGATCCCCCACCGACCATAACCTGGCGCGGATACCGGGAGTCACATCCAGCCCGCGCGCTTCCAGAATGCGCGGCACCAGCGCCATGCGGACCATTACATCGTGATCTGTGCGCAACGCCATATCCCACAGACCGTTATGTGCGGGAAAGTCACCGTAATCAAAGCCGGATTTCTGTAGGTAATCGCGCAACAAGGTGAAATGCAGTGCCTCCTCTTTTGCCACCTGCAGCCAGTCTTCGTAGTAAGCCAAAGGCATTTCGCGAAAACGATATATGGCATCAAGCGCAAGGTTCACCGCATTGAATTCAATATGCGCCAGCGCATGTAACAGCGCCGCCCTTCCTTCTATCGAACCCAACCCACGCTTGGGTACTTTCTTGGGAGAAATAAGGATCGGTTTCGGCGGGCGGCCCGGCTCTGCCAATCGACGCGGTTCCGGGCTGATTGGCATGGGCGCCATTGCGACGATCCCGTTGAGCAGCGCAATTTTTTCATCAGGATCAAATGCCAGCAGCGCAGTTTCAACCGAAGTAAGTGAATTTGACATTTCTCATTATTATCAACAAGTTCCGATCAACAATCCGTGATTAATCACAAAGCAAAAACCGGAATAGTCACGTATTCCTACGCTTAGATGGCGATAAGATGACGGCAACATAGTTTTTTAGCCATCCAGCATGGCAACTTAAAGGAGGCCCACCATGGCGAACAATACAGTTAACCCACGGGAAATCCGCCGCCAGCTCGGAATGAATCAACAGGAATTCTGGAGCAAGATCGGTGTAACCCAAAGTGGCGGTTCACGCTACGAAAGCGGCCGCAACATGCCGCGTCCGGTACGTGAATTGCTGCGCGTAGTACATATTGAGCAAATCAATCTGGAAGAACTCAATCGCGAAGACCATCAGGTCATGCGTTATCTGCGTGAGTACAAACCAGAATTGCTTGAAACATTGCGTGCCGCAGCGCGAGAACGTGAAAAGCATCAATCCCGTTTTACCATGTCGAGCATGCTGGCCAGGTAAATCGCCAGCTGCCAGCAAGGCAGACTAAATGCTCAGCTTTACCACAAGACCCTGTGCTTCGATTCGTTCGGCCAGGGTCTTCATCCATTCTGCGGGCGCTGCACGCAAGCGATCTGCCTCCGGTTGCATGGATGGCCGTGCCAGACCATACAACAACACCCCACGCAAATCCCCCGCCTGCGCCTTTGCTTCCCGCAAAAACGCCAGATAAGCCTCGACTTCTGCATCGTCTGGCAAGGCGCCATCCAGTTCAAACATGCATGTCTGTAACCACGTCGCACAGCGCCGCGAAGCTTCGACCAGATGCCGTAGCACAGCTGCGCGATTCAACTGCACCTGGTTGACCAAAGCAAATCCATCCTGCGGCGCGCGATCGACCTTGAACCACACTTCGCCATTGATGCGGCCCATATGCTCCAGCACGGCTAGCGCTTCAGGCTTGTACAACTGGCTGCCATTGGTGATCAGTACCACCTTGATCTGGCCCAGCAGACCAAAGACTTGCAGTTGCTGCTCCACGATGACCAGCGCCTGGCCAAATTCATGGCTCATGGTCGGCTCGCCGTTGCCAGAGAAAGCAATGTCGTTCAGCCGTTGTAGTTCTGGCGGCACGCGTTGTGCCATGAAATCGCCATCAACAATCTGATGCAGCATGGCTGCCAGTTCGTCTTCAAGCTGCTCAAGCGCAATGGGGGGCGGGCCGCCGCGCTTCAGATCCGGGACTTGGCAATACAGGCAACGCCAGTTGCAGGCGTTGTTCGGATTGAGATTGATGCCGATCGATACCCCGCCAGCACGCCGCGATACCACCGGATAAACATAGGTAAAGCCCGCGCTGTCGCGGGCGTGATCGTTCACCCGCAACATGCGGACTGGCACAAAATCAGGCATTGGGTTTGGCTCTTACCAGCAAGATTGGCACTGCTGTATGGCGCATGACGCCCTCGGCGACGCTCCCCAGCAGTAAATGGGTCAGGCCACTGTAGCCATGCGTGCCCATGACGATCACGTCGGCTTTCCATTCTGCCGCATCGTCCACAATGGCGCGGGCCAGGTTGCCGCCCCATGCTTCAAGCAAACCTGCCTCGCAATTGACGTTCTGCTGTTTAAGGATATCGGCATATCTAGCCAATAACTGTTCACCACTCTTACGCAGGGCATCCTGAAGTTGCGGAACATCAAGAAACTCGTTCGCACTCCATGCGAACTGCGCCAGATCAATAACGTGTACCAGGCGCACTAGCGCCTTCTGATCAATCGCAAAGCGAATCGACTCGCGTAGCGCTGTGGCACTCGTATTGCTGTCATCTACCGGAACAAGAATGCGCTGATACATGGTGCCTCCTTAAACATGAATTCGAACGGTAATACAAGTTTAGCAGATCGTGTCTGGCCGGTTGCGGGGCCTCATGCATGCGAATACACTCAATTCGCATGTAAATTTTGCCGTTTATTGAGACATGACAAGAATCAAACTAGACCCGCCCAAGTGGATTGACCTGCAAATTGAACTTGCGATACGTGTCACCGATCTGAACTACGGTGCGCATCTGGGCAATATGGAGTTGCTGGGGCTGTTGCATGAGGCCCGCGTGCAATATCTGGCGCATTATGGAAATACCGAATTGGGCGATGCTCAAACGCCGGGCATTATCCTTAATGACGTTGCCATAACTTTCCATAGCGAAGGTTTTCTGGGTGAAAAACTGAGTATTGCCATGACCGCGGCTGAACCCTGGCGGGCAGGATATGTTCTTTATTATGTGGTGCACGCCGTCAAAGATAATGCCCCGCCGCGGCTGGTTGCAGTAGCCAGAACGGGCATCACGTTCTTTGATTACGCTTCGCGCAAACTACAAAACATGCCCAAAGCATGGGCAGACCGGCTCAACATCGACAGGACTGAAGAACATGAAAAAATATCCCAACAATAGCGCAGAAGCGATGGCCCGCATTCTGGTCATGCAAATGATGTGCGATGGCAATTTTGACCCCGCTGAAATCGACGAACTGGAGCACCTGCGCGTTTATGAAGCCTTGGGCATCAGCCGCAAAGCATTTATCCAGGTGCTGCAGGACTACTGCAACGACCTGTCTGACGACGCATCCGACGACGGCAATATCCGCCTGGTCGATCGCGAACGTATCGACCAGTTGCTCGATACAGTAGACGACCAACGCAAACGCCTGATGCTGGCGGCCATTGCGCTGGGCATTGCCAAGTCCGATAACGACTTCAGCAATGTTGAACTGGCTGTGTTCCGCCACATGCTCAAACACTGGCATCTGAGTCTGGAAGATCTGCAGGCCGCGTTCACCGCCTGATTTCTGGCAACGGGCTGCGGCTATCTGTCTGCTCAACAGCAGCAGCAAACATCCGTAAATTGGCAGTACCGAGTACCAGATCGACGGCTTTCTGCACCCTTCGATCTGGGTTTTTCCTTTCAAGTTAGCTCGCCGACTGCCGATAAAATCCGTATCCGGCCGATAATTCAAGATCGTACAGATCATAAAAATCGGGGCCAGCCACGCGCATGGTCTTCGCAGGGGAGTTCGCAAATGCAATGGTTGAATGACTTTCACACCGTATTTGAACGCACTTTGCTGGGCACTCTAAACCGCAAATTTGCCTTTCTTTACCTGTTACTTGCCGCCCCCATTGCCATGCTGGTCGTAACCAGCTTTGCCGATACGGCCATGACCGATACCGCGCACCAGTTGGGCCTTGATGCGAATGCCATTGCCAAACTAAGCCATGCGTTTGACACCATCACCACTTGGGCATGGATCCTCACCGTGCTCAGCGCCGCATTTATTACCGTGCAGGTGATCTATTTCCGCTTCTGGATTACCCGGCCGGTACTGGCTATCACCTCTGTTCTGAATGACGTCGCCGGTGGCGAAGGCGATCTTTCGCGCGACGTGCCAGTGATTACCAGCGACGAAATCGCCGAACTGGCCGCGAGTTGTAACCGTTTCCTGGCCAAGCAGCGCGAAATCATTGCCAGCGTGCAAACCATGACCGTGGGCATCGCGCTGGAAGCGGCCAAATCAATGAAAAGCATCGGCGATTCGGCCCAGTCGGCACACCAGCAAGATGCGTTGGCGCAAAAAGTGGTGGAAACCAGCGACAGCACCACTCAAGGGATTAACGACGTGTCGCGGCGCACCCAGGAAATCTCTGGCTCCACCACCCACAATCTCGAAATGGCGCGGGCTTCTTATGCGGAACTCCAGGACGTCACCGACCGCATCCACGCCATCAGCACCCGCATGGCCAGCTTTAACGACACGGTAAATGGATTGAATCAACGTTCTGCCAGCATCAAAAGCATTGTGGATTTGATCAAGGAAATCTCCGGGCAAACCAACTTGCTGGCCTTGAACGCGGCGATTGAAGCGGCGCGGGCGGGTGAAGCCGGACGCGGTTTTGCCGTGGTCGCAGATGAAGTACGCAAGCTGGCAGAAAAAGTGGGCGTCGCCACCGACGATATTTCCCGCGATATCGACAGCATGCTCGGCGAGGTAGCCCATACTCGCGATGAAACAACCGTCATCACCAACGATGCGCAGCTCACACGGGCCGTGGTAGAAAAAGCCTCGGGTCAATTCTCGCGGATGATGGTGGATTTTGAATCCACTTCCGCCGCCCTGATCGGCATTGCCAGCACGCTGGAGGAATTCACCGCAGCCAACAATGTGGTGAACGCCAATGTTTCAGAAATCCACGCTCTGTCGCTCAAAGTGAACGAGCGCATGGGTTTGTCTGCCAATTCCTCACAAGGCTTGGCTCGTGCCGCCGAGCAAGTACAAGAGTTGATTGGCCGCTTTACCGTAGGCCGCGGCCACCTGGATGCCAATATCCAGAAAGCCTGCCAGACCCGCGACCTGATCCAGACAAAAATTGAGGCCATGCACAAACAAGGCGTCAATGTGTTTGACCAGCAATATCAGCCTATTCCTGGTAGCGCGCCGGTCAAATACAAAACCTCATTTGACGGACGTTTTGAAACAGAAATCCAGCCACTTTACGATCAACTGGCCCGCGCGGCCGCTGGCGGTAAGTTTGTGCTGGCGGTAGATACCAACGGCTACGGCCCGACGCATAACAGCTGGTATTCCAAAGCGCCCACTGGCGATAAAGCCACTGACTTGGTCAATAGCCGCGACAAGCGCATTTTCAACGACCCGGCCGGGCTGCGTGCGGCGCGCAATACCCAGCGCTTTTTGTTGCAAACCTATGTACGCGATACCGGCGAGATCATGACTGAGCTGGATGTGCCTATTCATGTGAATGGCCGGCACTGGGGCGGTTTGCGACTCGGTTTTGATGCAAGCCACATGCTGGAAAACAAAGCCTGATTCGGCGCCAGGCTAAATCTGCCGGACAACGCAAAACGCCACCATGAATCAGTCATGGTGGCGTTTTTCAATGGGCGACTCATCATCGCCATCCCCTTGTACCCTGCTTAGATCGTTGTCTTGCGGCCGACGAACTGATAACGCTGTTGCAGCATGGTTTCAGCGGTTTGTTCCAGCCATTGAATAAGTGTACGCATGATGATTTCTCCTGTTGCTTCGTAGTTTTGTTATACGTATTGTGCATTTTTTAATGAAACAAAACTACGTAAAACTCACACTCCGCAGCGACAATTATTCACACAGCATATTGTTGGCGACACGCAAACACGGGGTTTTCCGGTCTCTATGCCAGTGCAATTACAGCGCACTCACCAATTGTTGCCATGCTTGCTGTTTCTGCGCCAACGCCAGCGTATAGGCAGGGCTGGATGAAGGCAGGTCAATCAGCATTAGGCCGCTGATACCCAAGAGTTGCCGTCGGCCTATTCGCGCCGATGTACCGCCGTTGAACCCCACCGCTTTGAGCGCTGGCAGCGTTTTGACCAGCTCAGCGAGTGCATTGTGAGACTGGTTGCGGATAGCGGCATCCAGACTGCCTTGGCGCTCCGCCTCTGCGATGACATCCCACAGGCCGATGTGATGCGCCAGCAAGGTGGCCAACCGCATTTCATACGATTGCGCCCGCAGATCAACGCCGATGACGGCACCAACCAGTTCCCAGAACCTGTTTTGTGGATGGGCGTAATACTGTGCCTGCGCCAGCGAGCGCTCGCCTGGCAGGCTGCCTAGCAACAATAGCCGGGTGTGTTGATCGACCACGGGTGGGAAGCAACGTTTGAGGTCCATAGGGTGCGATCAGACGGAGGCGTGAAGTACAAGCCCGCATCTTGCCCGTGCGCAGAGGTGCCAGGCAAGATGCGGGGTGTTCACCGGATCAGTTAGCAGGTAGTACCACCGGCACTGGCCGGGTCATCAGATCGACGTACTGCGCCAGGAAGCGTGCGTTATCGAACTTGCTGATATAGCGAATCTTGCGCACCGAGCCACCGACGATGGGCGCCGTGGTGCTGGCAGAGACCTGCCCTTGCTGCTCGCCTGGCGTAGTGTTGATGGCGAGCCAGTCATCCGTGGTTTGGGTCGCCATGGTTGGATCAAGCAGATAGGCAATGGTTAGCGTGTCAAAGATGTGTGCATCCGGCCCGAGGAACTGGGCGTTTTCGGTGTCGTAAATCTGCGTGACCACCGTTTGCCTGGCCGGATTATGCGCAATGGCATCAAACGTCGCCTGATCCAGCGGCACGGTATCGGTTACGTCCAGCGGAATCACCACTTGCGGGATATCCCGGCGCAGCACTTCCTGTACAGCCACCGGGTCAAACCACCAGTTCATTTCGGCCACAGCATTGGAATTGCCGGGCACATTGATATTGCCACCCATATACACAATGGATTTGATCAGCGGTGCAATTTCAGGCGCCTTGCGCAGCGCCAGCGCCAGGTTGGTCAGCGGGCCGACTTCCAGAATGGTGATTTCATGCGGGTGCGCCTTGATGGTCTGGATCATGAAATCCGCCGCATTCTGCTCCCGCAAAGTGGTGCTGGTGGCAAAACCATCCGGCGGTGCGATCAGATCGGCCGTGCTTTGCGGTTTGGGGAACATCCATGCGCCAAACCAGCCATTGGGATTGGCGGCCTGCTGCGCCCGAATGCTGGTTTCATCGTACGCTAGCGGGTAATCCGCCCCGCCATACACGCCAATGCGCTGCGAAACGCCCATGCGTTCCGTGGCCTTGAGCGCGTCGCTTTCCTCCTGCATGAGCCAGCCATTCCCGCTTTCAATGGTCAGGCCCAGCACATCAATTTTGCCTTGGGCCATCAATTGCGTGGCCATGACGAACAATTGGCCATCGTCACCCATGGTATTGAAGTCGGTATCGATGATCACTTTGGGCGCGGAACCAGTTGAATCGGAATCTCCGCCGCATCCGGCCAGCAAAGCGGTACCCAGCAAAAGCAGTGACAGGACTGTCTTTTTCATGTTGTTTCCTTGGATTTTTGTCAAAAGCGGCATGCACCTGGCCTCACCGAGAACCCGTTGCGGGTTTCGGCGTGCCAGGACTTTCAAACTGCAGAAGCAAAACAGCAGGACTACTGAGGTGGTTACGGCAAAAAAGAGGAACGACAGAAAACTAGAAGGTGACACCTGCCACCAGCATTACGTTGGCATAGGGCGTGCATTCGCCCGTGCGGATAAAGGCACGTGCATCGCGGCTCAAGGTTTTGAGCGCTTCATGGCTAAGCACTTTGCGCTCGCCCAGCACGTCGGCATGCTCAGCCAATGCCGTCAGTGGTGCTTGCTGAGCAGCCACCATTTCAGTGGCAATCACGTGCGATTGCACCTGCATTTCACTCAGCACTGCGGCCAGCACCTGGCTGAAACCGGGCGTGCCGGGCACGAGTGCCAGATCGATGATTTGCACGTCTGGCGCATGCAAAGGCGTGGGCATGCCCGCATCGGCGATCAGAATCATGTCGCCATGCCCCAGCGTTGCAATGAGGCGGGACAGCGCGGCATTGAGCAAAGCGGTTTTCTTCATGCCTGATGCTCCAGTTCGTGTAGATAAGGAATAGACGGCTGTGCACCCGCGCGCGTTACCGAGATCGCCGCAGCGCTTTGCCCCACCACGATGGCGGCATGCGGCGTAGCGCCGTTGGCCAGCGCTGCGGCAAAACCACCCGTGAAGGTATCCCCGGCAGCAGTGGTGTCCACGGCGTGTACCGGTGTGCCCGGATAATGCGCAACGTCGTTGTCGATCAACGCCACCAGGCCACGAGCGCCCAGCGTAATGATCACATTGCGAGCACCCAGCGTACGTAGCCGCTGCGCGGCGATGCAGGCATCTTGTGGCGAATCCACGGCGATACCACTGAGGGTGGCCGCTTCAATTTCGTTGGGAATCAGATAATCAATCTGGCTTAGCCAGTCGCCAGGCAAGGCTGCGGTGACCGGCGCTGGATTCAAAATCGTGGTCTTGCCCAGACGGCGGCCCGCTTGTAATGCGGTCAGTACAGCCTGATAGGGGGTTTCCAGTTGGCACACCACAACATCTGCGGCGGCCAGTACGGGTTCCGCGCCGTTAATGGCGGCAACATCCACCCGCGCATTGGCTCCAGGAATAATCAGAATGGCGTTCTGGCTCGCCTCATCCACGATGATCATTGCCACGCCAGTTGCCGCATCAGCAATCCTCGCAACCCCTTGGCAATCGATATTCTCGGCCTTTAACCCGTTCACCAACTGCGCGCCATAGGCGTCTGCACCCACAGCGCCCAGCATGGTCACTTGTGCGCCCAATCGGGCGGCGGCAACAGCCTGATTACCGCCTTTACCGCCTGCAATGGTGGCAAAACTGGTGCCAGCCAGCGTTTCGCCCGGATGTGGCAAGCGCTCGGCCCGACCGACCAGATCCATATTCAAGCTTCCAATTACCACCACGCGGCCTGGCACGGCCGCTTCGGTCTGATGTTTGACTGCTGTCACTGCGCTATTCCTGTATTCAGGCCGCTTCGAGTGGCGGCGTTATGTTCATTCATTGCCAACAATGGCCAAGGCACTGGTTGATTCTCGTACCGTCAATTGCGGCGCCACAATTTGTCGCCGCGCCGGGCCAGTGGCCGTACCGCTGATGCGGTCGAGCAACAGTTGCGCTGCTTGTTCTCCCAACTGCAGGATGGACTGGCCCACTGTCGACAGCGCGGGATAAACATAGCGACTCAATTCAATGTCATCAAAACCGATGACCGAGCAATCTTGCGGCACGCGCATGCCGCGCTCGGCGGCGGCGCGCAGCACGCCAATGCCCATCATGTCATTCCCGGCAAAGATGGCCGTCGGCTGCAACCCGGCAAACAGACGAGAGGCCGCGTAATAACCACCCGGGCTGGAAAAATCGCTTTCCATGATGGCCTCAGTGCCAATGGCAACGCCTGCTTCGGCCATCGCCCGCGTGAATCCGGCGACGCGCAAGGTACTGACCACCATCGATGATGGGCCACTGATACAACCAATGCGCCGATGCCCTAGCGACAGCAAATGCTGCGTGGCCACGTAGGCACCGAATTCGTGATCAATCTCGACCAGATCAGCAGTGACGTTGTCGACTTCGCGGTCGACGATGACCACCGGCACATGGTTCTCGCTCAAGTCCAGCGCCAGTGACGGGTTGTCACCGGCCGAGGCAATCACCAGTCCATCGATACGCTTTTCGCGCAGTGCCCGCAGATAGTTGCGTTGTTTCTCGGTGTCATCATCCGAGTTACATAAAAAGACGCAGTAACCATTTCGCTCGCAGCGCATTTCGATGCCACGCGCCAATTCGGCGAAGTACGGGTTGGTATTGTTGGGCACCAGCAAACCAATGGTGGAAGTCGCCCGCACTTTGAGCGAACGCGCTACACCGGACGGTACGTAATTCAACTGGCGAATGGCGCCTTCCACTTTCTCGCGGGCTTTTTCGCTGACCGGCCGCGTGCGGTTGACCACGTGCGACACAGTGGTAAACGACACGCCAGCCAGCGTTGCCACATCCTTGATCGTTGCCATGAATCGTTTGTTTCCTGAGTGTGAGCGAGTGGCTTAGCCGCGCTTTTTGGCGCGATTGCTGCGATAGGTATCCAGCACCACGGCGACCACAATCACCGCGCCCGTAATGATGCGTTTGGTTGGTTCATTAGCCCCGATCTGCGCCAGCCCGGCGGCCAGCACCGAGATAATCAACACACCGAAGAAAGTGGCGATGACCGAGCCGCGCCCGCCCATCAAACTGGTGCCACCGATCACCACGGCAGCGATCACTTGCAGTTCCATGCCCTGCCCCGCGTTTGGATCAGCCGCTTCCAATCGGGAAATCTGGAACAACGCGGCCAGACCCGCCAGCGCACCCATCAGCGCAAACACAATCAGCTTGTAGGGTTTGGGATTGATACCCGCCAGGCGCACAGCTTCTTCGTTCGTGCCGATGCCCACCAGATAACGGCCAAACACGGTGCGGGTAAGGACCAGCTGGGCAACGATCATGACCGCCAGCGCAATCAAAAAGGCAGGAGAAATGCCCAACGCGACCGGGTTGGACAGCCAGTCAAACGAGGCGCCAATGTACGCTGTGCGCGAATTGGTCAGTTGATACGCCACGCCGCGGGCAATTTCCAGCACACCCAAAGACACAATGAATGAAGGAATGCGCCAGCCCACGGTGACTGCGCCGGTCAGCGTACCTGCCAGCGCCGCCACGGCCATGCCCAGCAGTGCGGAAGGAAATGGTCCCAGTTGATATTTAAGTGAAGCGACACTCACAACCGATGCGGCCAGCGCCAGGACCGAACCCACCGACAAATCGATGCCAGCAATGATCAGGATGAAGGTCATCCCGACCGACATCACCACCAGATCGGGAATCTGGTTGGCGATCAGGCTGAAGGTGTCATAAGTAAAGAAATGCGAACTGAGCACAGAAAACAGCGCAATCATCGCCAGCAGCGCACCGGCCAAACCCAGATATGTACTCAACGAGCGCCACAGCGCCGACCCCGTCAATGTAGAGGCGGAAGCCCCCATCACGGCAGCGGCGTCTGCTTGCGGACTCGCCGGATTATTTTGTTGTTCGTTCATGCTGCTGCTCTCCTCGAGTCGCAACCGGCGCACAGTTAGCGCGGGCTGCCGACTATTTCATTGATGTTTTATTGCTGTCTATTCATTCAGTTGCCGGTACTTGCCGGGCAATGTCGCATCGGTTTTAGCCGGCGACAGGTTCCGGTTCTGTGAGCATGCGGTCGCGTGTCTGGTATCCGGCAAAGGCGGCAGCAAGAATGGCATCCTGGCTCCAGCTTTCACGCTCGAAAGTGCCGGTTAGCTGGCCAGCCGAGAGCACGGCAATGCGGTCACAGATCAGCATCAGTTCGCGCAGGTCGCTCGATACCACCACCAGCGCTTTGCCTTTACGCGCCAGTTCGCCAAACAGCGCGTAAATATCGAACTTGGCGCCGATATCAATGCCGCGCGTAGGTTCGTCAAACAACAGCACTTCACAATCGCGCTCCAGCCAGCGACCAATCACCACTTTTTGCTGATTGCCGCCAGAGAGTTCCTGCACCGTTTGTTGCGGGCCAGAGGTCCGGATATGCATGGCGTTGATCTGCCGTTGGGCCAGCGCGTGTTCACGCTTGTTATCCACCACGCCATGGGCGGACACCGCATCCATATTGCCCAGCGAGATATTGGCGGCAATCGATTGCGACAGCAGCAAGCCCTCGCCTTTGCGATCTTCGGTGATCAGCGCAATGCCGTGATTCACCGCATCGGTTGGGGACGAAATCGTGACCGGCTTGAGCGGGTTGCCCACCGCCACGCTGCCGCGATCAGCGCGATCGGCACCGTAGATCAACCTCAGTAATTCGGTACGTCCGGCACCGATCAAACCACTGATGCCAAAAATCTCGCCGCTGCGTACTTCCAGTGAAATATCTTTTACAACGTCGCCGCGGCCCAGGCCTTTTACTGCCAGCAAGGGCGCGCCGATCGGGCGAACCCCAAAATCAATCTTCTCGCCCAGTTCGCGACCTACCATCAAAGTCACCAACTGGTTACTGCTGTATTTGGCGATGTCGTCTACGCACACCAGGCGACCATCGCGCAGCACCGCAATGCGGTCTGCAATACGCGACAGTTCTTCCAGCCGGTGCGAGATATACACCAGCGCCACACCGCGTCGTTTGAGGGCGGCGATCTGGTCGAACAACAAATCGACTTCGCGCGCGGTGAGCATGGCGGTGGGCTCATCGAGGATCAGTACCCGACATTCGCCAATCAGGTTACGGGCGATCTCGACCATTTGCTGATGGCCGATGCCCAGTTCTCCGACCAGGGTGTCCGGATCGATGGCTTCCAACCCGACTTGCGCCATGGCGTGGCGGGCGTCTTCGCGCAGTTTTGCGCGGGAAATCCAGCCTGCGCGGCGCGGTAATTTATTGAGAAACAGGTTTTCTGCCACCGACAGCGTCGGCAACAAATTGAGTTCTTGCATCACCATGCGGATACCGGCGTGTTCTGCTTCGGTCCGGCTATGTGGTGTGTATGGCTGACCCTGGTATTGCATCTGCCCGTGCGTGGGCGTCACCAGGCCACCAATAATTTTGGAAAGCGTACTTTTGCCCGCGCCATTCTCACCGGTCAGGGCTAATACTTCGCCCGGATAAAGCTGCAGGGTGACATCGGCCAGCACTGGTGTGGCGTAGTCTTTACCCAGACCAGTTACGGCAATGATTTCGCGATCAGACATATTCAGGTCGTCCTGTATGGCGCGGCACCGTAACGGCGCCGCGCCGGGGCGTATTGGCAGATGCGTTTACGCTTACTTGGTGATCAGTTGTACCTGGGTTTCAACCACACCAGACAGATCAGATTGTTTCTTGTGCTCTTTGATCGCCTTGAGCGCAACGTCGATCCCGAACACGGCTTGCTTGGCTGCAAACTGGTCAGCGGTAGCCAGCACACGGCCGTCAGCCAGCATCGGCTTGATCGCATTGATATTGTCGTAACCCACCACCATCACCTTGCCTTGCTTGCCCGCTGCACGCACGGCAGACACGGCGCCAATAGCCATGTTGTCGTTACCGGCCAGCAGTGCTTTCAGGTTCGGGTATTCGTTCAACATGGCCGACGCCACGGCATTGCCCTTGTCGATTTCCCATTCGCCAGACTGTACCGAATCAACCTTGGCACCCACAGTGGTCATCGCATCTTTGAAACCGGCAGTGCGTTGCTGGGCGTTGGTGGTGGTCGAAACGCCTTCCAGAATGCCGACTTCATCACCGGATTTCAGTTTTTTGGCCAGGTAATCACCGACCAGCTTGGCGCCAGCGCGGTTGTTCGGGCCCACAAACGGCACGTTCAGATTTTTGGATTTCAGAACGTCGTTATCCAGCTTGTTATCGATGTTCACCACGATGATGCCGGCGTCAACGGCTTTCTTGACCACCGGCACCAGCGCTTTGGAATCAGCCGGAGCAATCACAATGGCGTCGACTTTGGACACAATCATTTGCTCGACAATGCGAATCTGGTTGGCAGTGTCGGTTTCATCCTTGATGCCATTGGTAACCAGATCGAACTGCGCGGCGTTTTGTTTCTGATAATCCTTGGCGCCTGTTTCCATGGTCAGGAAGAACTCGTTAGCCAGCGACTTCATCACCAGCGCGACCTTGGGTTTGTGGGCATCCGCATAGACGTTTGATACCGGCAACACAGCGACGGCGGTGAACGCAAATGCGGCGGCGATCATGCGGCGAATATTCTGTTTCATGCTTGTCTCCTGAATGAACTGGACTGCACTGATTTGGTGATCGTGATTGGGTAAATAAAAAAGCAAACGTTTGCGCAAACAAACAAAAAACTGGCGCATGGGCTACCGCGTTTTCTGCTTGGCAGAGTCAGATGTAGCAAACGTTTGCGCACTACAAATTACGAATGATTACCCCATTGCCGTCAACAACATTACGTTTTGCGGCGCACCAGGAAAGCACAGTCAGCTTGTTTTTGGTGCATGTGAGGAGGCGACTGGACCGAACAACTAGTCATTGAAAGCTGACACATGTCGTTATCCATCCAGCACGGCGGAAGGCGAGACAACCGTGTTTCTATGGCACTCAGGCATTTTTCGGAGATGGTTTTTGCGCAAAGATGTAAGGCCAGCCAGCGTTTTCAGTGCTTTAACGGCGGTTGTCCCTTGCAGGTTACCAAGCTATTTTTGCGTGAACGGCATGTGCAAACGCATATCGATATCTAAAAAAAAGCTGTGGTTTTTTGCAACAGTCCACACCTCAAGACCGCATGTTCAGACACAAAATGAAATGCAGCCTGGTATGGCGACCCATTTCATGACTCGAAATCGGTCATCGACTTAGCACTACCAGCTTAAAAGCTGATACATGAAGAAATATTTGCGGTATTTTTTCCGCAAAATCCGGTGGGAAAGTCCACAGCGAGCGGCAACAATAGCTTTGCCAGACTATGTATCCGGCATATTTATTGGAGACCGCAATGCAATACCGTTACTCACTTTCCATTCTCGCCGCCGCCACGCTCGCCCTGACCGCTTGCGCTGGCATGGACACCAATGCGCTGATGCAATCGGGCGCCACTGCAGCGCAAGCCGCCATGCTGACCGACAGCGATGTGCAGCAACTGTCAGTGCAGTCTTGCCAGGAGCAAGACGCCAAATCGTCAATTGCTCCAGCGAGCAGCACTTACGCCAAACGTTTGAGCGTTATTTCCAAAGGTTTGCCGACCAGCGTGAATGGCGCGCCACTCAACTTCAAGGTGTATCAAACCAAAGACGTCAACGCCTGGGCGATGGCGAACGGCTGCGTACGCGTTTACAGCGGCTTGATGGACCTGATGACAGATGACGAAGTGCGCGCCGTGCTGGGACACGAAATTGGCCACGTCGCATTGGGCCACACCAAGAAAGCGGCGCAGTTGGCATATAGCGTCACTGCCGCGCGTGGCGCAGCCGGTGCAGTGGGCGGGTCGACCGTGGCGGCACTTTCCAAATCGCAACTGGCTGATCTGGCCGAACAACTAGTCAACGCCCAGTTCTCGCAAAAGCAGGAAAGCCAGGCCGACGATTACTCGTTTGATCTTTTGAAGAGTAAAGGTTTGAGCCAGAAACCGCTGATGACCAGTTTCCAGAAACTGGCCACGCTGGATGGCGGCAAGAGCACCATGATGAGCTCGCACCCCTCCTCCATTGATCGCGCCAAGCATATTCAGGACCGGATCAACTCGGGTAAGTGAGTCCCACCGCCCGAATATAAAAAGGCCCGCAAATGCGGGCCTTTTTATTCACAACGGCAATCAACAATTACTTGATCATGCCCTTGGATTTCAGCAATTCAAACATGGTCTTGCCGATTTCTGCCGGGCTGCGAGTGTAGGCAATGCCAGCCTTCTCAAATGCCTTGAACTTCTCTTCAGCCGTACCCTTGCCACCGGAGATGATCGCACCGGCGTGGCCCATGCGTTTACCCTTCGGTGCAGTAACGCCAGCGATGTAGCCCACAACCGGCTTGGTCACGTATTGGCGAGCGAACTCAGCAGCTTCTTCTTCTGCCGAACCGCCGATTTCACCGATCATCACGATCGCATCGGTATCCGGATCATCCTGGAACAGCTTGAGTGCGTCGATATGGCTGGTACCGGGAATTGGGTCGCCACCGATACCGATACATGTGGACTGACCCAGACCCAGCGCGGTGGTTTGCGCTACGGCTTCATAGGTCAGCGTGCCGGAACGCGACACAATGCCGATGCGGCCCGGGTTGTGGATGTGCCACGGCATGATGCCGATCTTGCACTCGCCAGGGGTAATGATACCAGGGCAGTTCGGGCCGATCAGGCGGATGCCGGCTTCGTCCACGGCTTTCTTCACATACAGCATGTCGATGGTCGGCACGCCTTCGGTAATACATACGATCAGCTTCACGCCGGAATCGATGGCTTCAAGGATCGAATCCTTGGCAAAAGCTGCCGGTACGTAGATGACCGAGGCATCGGCTTGGGTCTGGCGTACCGCGTCTTTCATGGTGTTAAACACCGGCAGACCCAGATGCTCGGCACCGCCCTTGCCCGGTGTTACGCCACCGACCACTTTGGTGCCGACTTTCAGTGCTTGTTCAGCATGGAAAGTGCCGTTCTTGCCGGTGAAACCCTGCACCAGCACTTTCGTGTTTTTGTTTACGAGAACGCTCATTTTTGAATCCTTATCCGATGCGGATGATTAGAGGGCAGCCACGGCGGCAACAATCTTTTCCGCCGCATCGTTCAAACCTTGTGCCGAGGTCAGGGCTAGGCCCGATTCGTCCAGAATCTTGGCGCCCAGTTCGGCGTTGTTGCCTTCCAGACGCACCACCACCGGCACGGTAACGTGCACTTCTTTCACCGCCGCAATGATCGCTTCGGCAATCATGTCGCAACGCACGATACCGCCGAAGATGTTGATCAGTACGCCCTTGACCGAGGTGTCAGCCAAGATCAGCTTGAAGGCTTCGATCACGCGCTCTTTGGTTGCGCCGCCGCCCACG
Source organism: Silvimonas sp. (assembly GCF_031291215.1). Classification (NCBI taxonomy): domain Bacteria; kingdom Pseudomonadati; phylum Pseudomonadota; class Betaproteobacteria; order Neisseriales; family Chitinibacteraceae; genus Silvimonas; species Silvimonas sp. The sequence continues at coordinate 194,634 of NZ_JARLJK010000122.1, read as the reverse complement.
TCCAGGAAGTTGGCTGGCTGGCCGCCCTTGAGCTTGATGATGTCCATGGTGGCCATCGCCAGACCGGCGCCGTTCACCATACAACCGATATTGCCTTCCAGTGCCACATAGTTCAGCTCGAATTCGGACGCTTTCACTTCGCGTTCGTTTTCTTGCGACTTGTCGCGTTGTGCCAGCAGATCCGGGTGACGGAACAAGGCGTTGGAATCGAGGTTGATCTTGCCATCCACGCAGGCCAGTTCGCCGTTTTCACGCAACGCCAGCGGGTTCACTTCAAACAGCGCAAAGTCGTTTTCGACGAATGCGTTGTAGGCGCCCAACATCAGCTTGGTGAACGCGCCGATTTGCGCGCCGGACAGGCCCAATGCAAACGCAGCATCACGCGCCTGGAACGGCTGCATGCCGGTCAGCGGGTTCACTTCAATCTTGATGATTTTTTCTGGTGTTTCCTCAGCGACCTTCTCGATCTCCACGCCGCCTTCAGTGGACACCATAAACACGATGCGTTGCGAACCGCGGTCTACCACCGCGCCCAGGTACAGTTCGCGCTGCACCGGGTACATGTCTTCACATACCAGCACGCTGTGTACAGGCTGGCCAGCGGCGTCGGTCTGGTAAGTCACCAGGTTGGTACCGATCAGGCGGGTGGCTTCTGCCGCAGCTTCTTCGCGGCTCTTTACCACTTTCACGCCACCAGCCTTACCACGGCCACCAGCATGCACTTGCGCCTTGACCACGGCGAACTTCCCGCCGAGGGTGTCATAAGCTGCAGCCGCTTCTTCGCCGCTGTTGGCCAGAATGCCGCGTTGTACCGGCAGACCATATTTGGCCAGCAGTGCCTTGGCCTGATATTCATGCAGATTCATGTGAAAATCCTTGTGAGGAGTAAAGCGTGAGGGGTGAGGCGCTGTGACCTCCCTCCTCACACAAGATCAAGAGTGAAGGCCGCGCTTGTCGACGCCCAGCGCTGCTTCGTGTACCGCTTCAGACAGCGACGGATGCGCATGAACGATGCGCGCGATGTCTTCTGACGATGCATTGAATTCCATCGCGACCACGGCTTCGGTAATCAGTTCAGACGCAAACGGCCCGATGATATGGACGCCGAGAATGCGGTCGGTCTTGGCATCGGCCAGCATTTTCACAAAGCCAGCGGTTTCGCCCAGACCCAGCGCGCGACCATTCGGCGCAAACGGGAACTGACCTTTACGGTATTCCACGCCTTCTGCCTTCAACTGTTGCTCGGTCTTGCCGACCCAAGCCATTTCCGGGCTGGTGTAGATCACCCACGGCACGGTGTTGAAGTCGATATGCGGGTGCTGACCAGCAATGCGTTCAGCCACTGCCACGCCCTCTTCCGACGCCTTGTGCGCCAGCATCGGACCACGCACCACGTCACCCACCGCCCACAGATTTGGCAGGCTGGTACGGCATTCATCGTCCACCACGATGAAACCACGGGCATCCAGCGGCAAGCCGACTGCATCGGCAGCCAGATTCCAGGTATTCGGGACACGCCCAATCGAAACGATCAGCTTGTCGAAGGTTTCGGCGTGCTCTTTGCCCTCAGAATCGGTGTATTCCACCTTCACCGATTTGGCCGTCGCTTTGGTGGTGTTGATCTTCACGCTGGTGCTGATCTTCAGACCCAGTTCCTTGATGAAAATCTTCTGCGCTTCTTTGGCAACCGCTTCGTCGGCAGCCAGCAAGAAACCAGGTGCGGCTTCCAGGATGGATACATCTGCGCCGAGGCGCTTCCATACCGAGCCCATTTCCAGACCGATCACACCAGCGCCGATCACGCCCAGCTTCTTGGGCACTTCCGGAATGCTCAGCGCGCCCACGTTATCCAGCACGACTTTGTTGTCGAACGGCAGACCGGGCAACTGACGGGGTACCGAGCCGGTGGCGATGATCACGTGAGTCGATTCGACTACTTCGGTCTTGCCGGATTCTTCGACTTCGACCTGCCACTTGTCACCATTGCGGCCAACGATCTTGCCGTGACCAAACAGGCTGGCCACCTTGTTCTTTTTGAACAGAAAGCCAATGCCGCCGGTGAGCTTGCTGACGATGCCATCTTTGCGTTCCAGCATCTTGGCCACATCGAACTTGGCACCCGAAACGGTAATGCCATGCGCCTGGAACTTGTGCTCAAGGCGTTCCCAGTTCTCGGAAGACTCAAGCAGTGCCTTGGACGGGATACAACCCACGTTCAGACACGTGCCGCCCAGGCTTTGCTTGCCTTCCTTGTTCTTGAATTCGTCCACGCAAGCGGTTTTGAAACCCAGTTGCGCGGCGCGGATTGCCGCGACGTAGCCGCCAGGGCCGCCGCCGATCACCAGTACATCGAATTGTTGAGACATGTTTATGACCTTGTTCTGCGAGCTAACAAATCGCCATAGGGTGCAATGAGCATCGCGAATTGCACCGGCCAAGTAGCACTACTCTGAATGGTGGGTTACGCCAACGGCTAACCCACCCTATCAAACAGACGAGCGCTTAGATATCCAGAATCAGGCGGGCCGGGTCTTCAATCGCTTCCTTGATTGCCACCAGGCTCAACACGGCTTCGCGACCGTCAATGATGCGGTGATCGTACGACTGGGCCAGATACATCATCGGGCGTACCACCACTTCACCGTTCTCGACCACAGCGCGTTCTTTGGTCGCGTGCATGCCCAGAATCGCGGATTGCGGCGGGTTGATGATCGGGGTGGACATCATCGAACCAAAAGTACCGCCATTGGAGATGGTGTACGTACCGCCAGTGAGTTCTTCCACCGTCAGCTTGCCTTCTTGCGCGCGCTTGCCGAACTCGGCGATGGTCTTTTCGATATCGGCCAGGCTCAGTTGGTCCGCATTGCGGATGATCGGCACGACCAGACCACGCGGGCTGCCCACAGCCACGCCAATGTCATAGAAGCCGTGGTAAACGATTTCATTCCCATCGACCGATGCGTTCACAATCGGGTACTTCTTGAGTGCGTGCACCGCAGCTTTCACGAAGAAGCCCATGAAACCCAGCTTGATGCCGTGCTCTTTCTCAAAGCGGTCTTTGTATTTGTTACGCAGATCCATTACCGGCTTCATGTTCACTTCATTGAAGGTGGTAAGGATGGCGTTGGTTTGTTGCGATTGCAGCAGGCGCTCGGCCACGCGTTGACGCAGGCGGCTCATGGCCACGCGTTGTTCCTGGCGATCACCTTGTGGCAGCACAAATGCCGGAGCTGCGGCGGGCGCTGCAACGGCGGGCTTGTTACCGCTGGCGATGGCGTTCTGCACATCTTCTTTCAGTACACGGCCACCACGACCGGAACCCGCAACTTGCGATGCATCCAGGCCAGCATCTGCAGCCAGTTTCTTGGCGGCTGGCATCACAGCAGTGCCAAAACCAACGGCAGAGGCTTCGACGCCATGCGCTTCAGCGGCAGCGGCAACACGCTTTTTGTCTTCAACGACTTGTGCGGCCGGAGCAGCGGCGGCAGTTGGCGCAGCGCCAGCAGCTTTGGCTTCGGTATCGATGGTCGCAATGATTTCATTGCTGCCCACGTTATCGCCTTCATGCTTGACGATGGACACCAGCACGCCAGCTTGTGGTGCCGGGATTTCCAGCACGACTTTGTCGGTTTCCAGATCGATCAGTGTTTCGTCACGGGCAACCGCCTCGCCTTCTTTTTTCTTCCACTGCAAAAGGGTCGCTTCAGCAACAGATTCGGGCAGCTGCGGGACTTTGATCTCAATAATCATAAGAACTACTCCAATTGGTTCTTGTTGTGACAAGACGCGGCGGGAAGGCCCCCGCCGCGTTGGAATTACAACGTCAATGCATCGTCAAGGAAGGCTTTGAGCTGAGCAGTGTGCTTGCTCATATAACCCACAGCCGGTGAAGCCGAAGATGGGCGGCCAGCAAAACGCAATGTCTGTTTCGGCGTGGTCACGCTTTCCAGACGATGGCGAATCTGGTGCCATGCGCCCTGATTGCGTGGCTCTTCCTGGACCCAGACCAGCTCGCGGGCATTTGGATATTTCTCCATTTCCGCTTGCAGTTCTTCGGTCGGGAACGGATACAACTGCTCCACGCGCACAATGGCAATGTCTTTAATCTCACGTTCGCGACGGGCGTTGTCCAGGTCGTAGTACACCTGTCCAGCACACACCACCACGCGCTTGACCTTTTTGGCATCCAGCGCCGCGGTATCGCCAATGACGTTGCGGAATTCGCCGTTGGTGAATTGTTCAATCGGGCTGGCGGCGTTCTTGGCCTTGAGCAAGCGCTTGCTCATGATCACGATCAGCGGCTTGCGCACCGGGCGTACCATCTGCCGACGCAGCATGTGGAAAATCTGGCTGGCTTCGGTCGGTTGCACCACCTGCATATTGTGTTCAGCACACAACTGCAGATAACGCTCCACGCGAGCGGATGAGTGCTCAGGACCGGCACCGTCGTAACCGTGTGGCAGCAGCATGGTCAGGCCGCACAAACGACCCCACTTGGTTTCGCCAGAAGCGATGAACTGATCGATCACCACCTGCGCGCCGTTACCGAAGTCACCAAACTGCGCTTCCCAGATCACCAATTCGTCTGGTGCCGAAGAGGCATAACCGTATTCAAACGCCAGCACCGCTTCTTCGTTCAGGATCGAATCGATAACGGCAAAGTGCGCCTGGTTATCCGACAGATACTGCAGCGGAACGTACACGCCCTGATCCCAACGCTCGCGGTTCTGGTCGTGGAACACAGCGTGGCGGTGGTTAAAGGTGCCGCGGCCGGAGTCTTCACCGGAGATACGCACCGGGTAACCTTCAGTCAGCAGCGTGGCATAGGCCAGATGTTCGGCCATACCAAAGTCGACATTCAGCGTACCGGCCGCCATTTCGCGGCGATCATGCACCACCTTGTCGACGGTGCGATGCAACTTGAAGCCTGCCGGCACCGCGGTGAATTTCTCGGTCAGGCGCACCAGGTCGGCTTGCGGCACGGCCGTGGTGACCGGGTGACGCCAATGCGTACCCATGTATTTGGAGAAATCAATCGCGTAAGAGCGCTTGTAGTCGGTCAGCGAGGTCTGTTCGACGTGCTCGCCTTTATCCAGCGCAGCACGGTAAGCGGCGATCAGCGCTTCGGTCTGTTCGGCCTGAACTACGCCCTCAGCAATAAGCTTGCTGGCGTATTTGTGGCGCACGCCCGGGTGAGTGGCGATCTTCTTGTACATCATTGGCTGGGTGAGGTACGGATCATCCGCCTCGTTGTGGCCATGTTTGCGGAAGCAAACAATGTCCACCACCACATCCTTCTTGAAGGTCTTGCGGTATTCCATTGCAGCGTGAACCACAAAGCACACCGCTTCAGGATCATCACCGTTCACGTGGAAGATTGGCGCTTCGACCATCTTGGCGATGTCGGTACAGTACAAGGTCGAACGGGTGTCGCGGGTGTCGGACGTGGTGAAGCCGATCTGGTTGTTCACCACCAGATGCACCGTACCGCCGGTACCGTAACCACGGGTGTGCGACAGGTTAAACGTGCCCTGGTTGGTACCCAGACCAATAAACGCCGAGTCGCCGTGAATCAGCACCGGTAATACTTGATCACCACTGCGATCTGCACGGCGTTGCTGACGCGCACGCACCGAGCCTTCGACCACCGGGTTGACGATTTCCAGGTGCGACGGGTTGAACGCGAGGCTCAAGTGCACCGGGCCGCCCGCAGTCGGGATATCGGCCGAGAAACCGTTGTGGTACTTCACGTCACCGGACGGCAGCTCGGTGGTCGGGCGACCTTCGAACTCGCTGAACAGGTCACGCGGTTGTTTACCCAGAATGTTCACCAGCATGTTCAGACGACCGCGGTGGGCCATACCGATGACCATTTCCTGAATGCCCTGCTCGCCCGCCATCTGCACCAGATAATCCATGGCCGGGATCATCGAATCGCCGCCTTCCAGCGAGAAACGCTTCTGGCCAACGTATTTCTTGTGCAGGTATTGTTCCAGCGTTTCCGCCGCAGTCACTTGCTTGAGAATACGCAGCTTCTGGTCACGGTTGAATGACGGTGTGGAACGACGCTCTTCAAACCATTCCAGCACCCATTTGCGGGTTTCGGAATTGGTGATGTGCATGAATTCCAGACCGATATTGCCGCAGTAGGTCTGTTTGGCGAACGCAATCACTTCAGATAGCGTGGCCCGCTCCATCGATTTGATATTGGTGCCAAACGTCAGCGCCATATCGGCTTCGACAAAGCCATAGAATTTGGGGTCCAGCTCTTCGACGTAGTCCGTGTCCATGCGGCACAACGGATCAAGCGTGGCATTGCGGCTACCCAGCAAGCGATACGCCTGCATCATCCGCAATACTTCCACCTGCTTGCGCGAGACGGAGTCTTCGGCCACCGAAGCGTGCACAGCCATTGCACGCGGTTGGCGGGCCAGTTGGCGGAACGATTCTTCGATAGGTGCACGTGGGATATCGCGATCAGTCGCGCCCGGCAGTTGCTGCAACTTGTCGAAGTAAGTCCGCCAGCCCGGGTCAACCAGGTTGGGATCTTCCAGATATTGTTCGTACAAATCCTCCACGAAGGGGGCGTTGCCACCGAACAAATGGGAATTCATTTCTAGCTGTTCCAGCTCTCGTTTCATGGCCAGTGTGTCCTGTCTGCCTAAACCCCAGCTGCCTTGGTCTGGGGGACTTGCCCACGGCCCGCACCCGCGAACCGTGGCACTGCTGTTTTAATCGTGCAACCTGGTGCTTAGCGCTTCTCGACCGGGATGTAATCGCGACGCACCGCACCGGTGTACAACTGGCGTGGGCGGCCGATCTTCATGCCAGGATCGGAGATCATTTCGTTCCAGTGGCTGATCCAGCCTACGGTACGGGCCAGCGCGAAGATCACGGTGAACATCGAAACTGGAATACCGATTGCGGTCAGCACGATACCGGAATAGAAATCGACGTTCGGGTACAGCTTGCGCTCGATGAAGTACGGGTCTTCCAGAGCGATTTTTTCCAGCGCCATGGCCAGCTTGAGCTTGGGATCGTTCTCCAGTCCCAGTTCCTTGAGCACTTCGTAGCAGGTTTCACGCATGATTGCTGCGCGTGGGTCCATGTTCTTGTAAACGCGGTGACCAAAGCCCATCAGCTTGTGAGTCTTGGCTTTCACGCCTTCCATGAACGCTGGCACGTTATCGATGGAGCCGATTTCATCCAGCATTTTCAGCACGGCTTCGTTGGCGCCACCGTGCGACGGGCCCCACAGGCAAGCGATACCAGCAGCGACGCACGCGAACGGATTGGCGCCCGACGAACCGGCCAGACGTACGGTGGAAGTCGAAGCGTTTTGCTCGTGATCAGCGTGCAGCGTGAAGATGCGATCCAGCGCCTTCACCAGGATCGGGTTCGGCTTGTACTCTTCGCACGGCGTAGCAAACATCATGTGCAGGAAGTTGGCGGTATAGCTCAGGTCGTTCTTCGGATAGTTGAAAGGCAGACCCTTGCTGTAGCGGTAACACATCGCAGCAATGGTCGGGATCTTGGAGATCAGACGGAAGATGGTGACTTCGCGGTGACGCGGGTTGCTGATATCCAGGCTGTCCTGATAAAACGCCGACAACGCACCGGTTACGCCGACCATCATGGCCATCGGATGTGCGTCGCGACGGAAGCCCTGGAAGAAACGGGTCATCTGGTCGTGCACCATGGTGTGACGCATCACCATTTTGACGAACTCGGCCTTTTGTTCAGCTGTAGGCAATTCGCCGTAGATCAACAGATAGCAGGTTTCCAGGTAGTCGGAATTCTGAGCCAGTTGTTCGATCGGGTAACCACGATAGTAGAGCTGACCTTGATCACCATCGATAAAGGTAATCGCCGATTCGCATGAAGCCGTGGCCAGGAAGCCCGGGTCAAACGTGAACATGCCGGTTTTGGAGAAGGCGCGGATATCCACCACGCTAGGCCCAAGCGTGCCCCCTTGCACCGGCAGATCAATCGTGCCGCCGTTATAGGTCAGAGTAACTTTGTTTTCTGCCATGTCTTTAAGCTCCTGGTTTTGCATGCCGGCTTGATGCCAGCCGTGTATCTATCGGTGCGCGCCAACCCGTTCAATCATCGGTACCAGACGTTGATCCGGGCATTGCGCTTTGCCATTCAGGTAATCCAGCAAATCGTTGTCAGACAGCAGCAGCATCTGTGCATAGGTGGTCCAGTCAGCTTCACTGAAACCAGGCAACACGTCGCGCACAAAGCGCTCCAGTTGGATATCCAGTTCCAGCAAGCCCCGGCGGGACCGCCAGACGATGCGTTTTTTCTCTATTTCATCCATGACTGCTGTCCGTTGTTACTACTTGTCTACCACGCGAAGAGTCGTGTGCTGCTGTTTTATGGCGGGTGATGGTTAAACCACGCGCTTGACCATCAGGTCTTTGATCTTGCCGATGGCTTTGGTTGGATTGAGGTGCTTCGGGCACACATCCACGCAGTTCATGATGGTGTGGCAACGGAACAACCGATACGGATCTTCCAGATTGTCCAGACGCTCATTGATGGCCTGATCGCGGGTATCGGCAATAAAGCGGTACGCCGCCAGCAAGCCCGCCGGGCCTACGAATTTATCAGGATTCCACCAGAACGACGGGCAAGAGGTCGAACAGCAGGCGCACAGGATACATTCATACAGGCCATCAAGCTCTTCACGATCTTCTGGCGACTGCAGGCGTTCGCGTTCTGGCGCCGGGTCGTTGTTGATCACGTATGGCTTGATCGAGTGGTACTGCTTGAAGAACTGGGTCATGTCGACGATCAGATCGCGAATCACCGGCAGACCTGGCAACGGGCGGATTTCCACGGGTTGTTTCAGATCGTTGATGTCGGTGATACAGGCCAGACCGTTCTTGCCATTGATGTTCATGGCATCCGAACCACACACGCCTTCGCGGCACGAACGGCGAAAGCTCAATGTGTCATCCACTGTCTTCAGGCGCACCAGCGCATCCAGCAGTTTTTTGTCGGATGGCTCCAGCTCGACGTGATAGTCCTGCATGTACGGCTTGGCATCGACGTCCGGGTTGAAGCGATAAAGTTTGAAATGCATTTTCATTTTAAATAAACCCTTCAAAAATCCTCTTACTACCAACCTCACGAACGCAGTGAGGCCCCCTCGCGGCGGCGAGGGCGGGGGGAGTCGGGATGGAACAGGGGAGCCGGTCTTCGCAAGCAGCATGCAGCCAGCGCCCGGCTTTGCCGGGTGCCCGCACGGTGTTCTGCAATACGAATAACGGTAACGAGTTCATGTGAGGCTCAGTAGACGCGTTTTTGCGGCGCGATATATTCGACCGACAACGGTTTGGTATGAACAGGCTTGTATGACAGCGAACGGGTCTGGCCGTCATACAGCGTGTGCTTCATCCACTCGTCGTCGTGACGATCCGGGTGGTCATCTTGCGCATGGGCACCGCGCGATTCCTTGCGGGCTTCAGCGGAGATCAGCGTCGCCACAGCGACTTCGATCAGGTTGTCCAGTTCCAGCGCTTCAGTGCGGGCAGTGTTCCAGACCTTGGATTTATCCTTGATCTGGGTCCGCTTGGCCCGTTCGGCGATGGCTTTGATTTCTTCCACGCCCTTGGCCAGGTTCTCATCGTTGCGGAACACACCGGCGCGCAGTTGCACGCACTTTTGCATGGCATTGCGTACATCGGCGACATCTTCGCCACCGGTCTGGTTTTCCAGACGTGCCACGCGGGCGAGAGAGAAATCGGCGGCATTGGCGGGCAGCGGCTTCCAGTCCGGACGTTCGTTTTTGATGTATTCGATCATGGAGTTGCCAGCCGACTTGCCGAACACCACCAGATCAAGCAACGAGTTCGTACCCAAACGGTTGGCACCGTGCACCGAGGCACAAGCACATTCGCCAGCGGCATAGAAGCCGTTTACGCGCACTTCCGGGTTATCACCCTTCGGCGCCACGACTTCACCCTTATAGTTGGCCGGAATACCGCCCATCATGTAGTGAGTTGTCGGCACAACCGGGATCGGGTCTTTGATTGGATCAACGCCAGCAAACTTGATGGCGATTTCACGAATACCTGGCAGGCGATGGTTGATGATTTCGGGGCCGAGATGGTCCAGCTTCAGCAACACATGGTCTTTTTCTTTCCCGCAGCCACGGCCTTCGAGAATTTCCAATGCCATAGCGCGGGAAACCACGTCACGCGATGCCAGGTCCTTGGCATTCGGCGCGTAACGCTCCATAAAGCGTTCGCCATTGGCATTGAGCAGAATCCCGCCCTCGCCGCGCACGCCTTCGGTAATCAGCACGCCCGCCCCGGCTACACCGGTTGGGTGGAATTGCCAGAATTCCATGTCTTCCAGCGGAATACCGGCACGTACGGTCATGCCCAGACCGTCGCCGGTATTGATAAATGCGTTGGTGGAAGCAGAGTAAATACGACCAGCACCGCCAGTGGCAAACAACACGGCTTTGGCGTGGATGATGTAGGTTTCGCCGGTTTCCATTTCCAGCGCGGTGACACCGATGACGTCGCCATCTTCATCACGGATCAGGTCCAGTGCCATCCATTCCACAAAGAACTGGGTATTGGCGCGCACGTTGCGTTGGTACAGCGTGTGCAACATGGCGTGACCAGTACGGTCAGCGGCGGCACAGGCGCGTTGTACTGGCGTCTTGCCAAATTCGGCCATGTGGCCGCCGAACGGACGTTGATAGATTTTGCCGTTTTCCAGGCGGTCGAACGGCATGCCGAAATGCTCCAGCTCAACCACGACTTCTGGCGCCTGACGGCACATGAATTCAATCGCGTCCTGGTCGCCGAGCCAGTCGGAACCCTTGACGGTGTCATACATATGCCATTCCCACTTGTCTTCCTGCACGTTGCCCAGTGAGGCGGAGATGCCGCCTTGTGCTGCAACGGTATGGGAACGGGTCGGGAATACTTTGGACAGCACGGCGGTTTTCAGGCCCGCTTCAGACAATTGCAGTGCGGCGCGCAGACCGGCGCCACCGGCACCAACGATGACTGCATCGAATTTACGAACGGGAACAGACATCAGGCACCCCACACAACTTTAACGGAATAAACAAGACTGGCGATCAGCCACACCAGAGTGAGCGTATGCATGGTCAGGCGCAAACCAGCGGACTGGATGTAATCCATCCAGATATCGCGAATGCCAACCCATGCATGCCACAACAAGGCCAGTACGGTGACTTGAGTCAGCACCTTGACCCAGGTACAGGCGAACAGGTTTTGCCAGGCTTCAAAACTGGTGCCATGTGCAAACAGCAAGAACGCCACCAGACCGAGTGTGTAAACCAGCATGATGACAGCGGTAATGCGCTGCACCAGCCAGTCGCGCAGGCCGTAATGAGCGCCGATAACGTGGCGATTTACCATGTCAGACCCCCGATAATCACGGTCAGCGCCAGGCTCACAATCAGCACCAGCTTGGAAGTCAGGCGTGCGGTCGGCAGGTCCAGACCTTTGTGCACGTCCAGAAACAGAAAACGCGTACCCGCGCAGACGTGATGCAAAAAGCCCCACAGCAGCACTAGCAACAGCAGTTTTACGATGGGATGCCCGATACAGGCGCGGAAGGCTTCGAAATGTTCAGCGGAGGACAGAGAACCAGCCAGGGCATACAGAACGAACGGAATCGCAACAAACATCAGCGCACCACTGGCGCGATGCAGAATGGAAACAATCCCCGGCAACGGCAGCCTGATCTGCCATAGCGCGAGATGCTTGGGCCTTGTTTGACTCATACGCTCTAATCCCCTTGACTCTCAAGTTTGAAAAACCAGCGATACCAACCGCCACATCGTCTGGCTGCAGCATTTTTGAAAACAGCCAGCCAGACAATCAAAAATCCGTTTTTATTACTGTTACTGATTACTACCACTGCATCACCGCTGCGTACCCGCTACTGCGGCAGCCCTTAGTGATCATCTTCCAGTGCTTGTAATGCGTATTTCTCACTACTAAACCATGCCACGCTCCACACCTGCGGCACATCGTCGAAATCCCTGGCCAGGCGCACAACCTGCAGCACCGGTTCATTAACTTCTATCTGCAACAAGCGGGCTTCTGCCTGCGCCGCCGGGACTGCGCGATAACGCACATCGCCACTCTTGAGCCGCACCTGGTAGTCTCGCCAGCATACGGCACGAATATTGCCGCCAAGTTCACGCAACTTACGCATATCCAGCGCGGGAAAAGTCACCTCCGACAACAACGACTCTTCGACGCCGATCACTTCGCCATCCACCCGCACCAGCCGCCTGATTTGCCACAACGGCGCACTACGGCGCAAATGCAGGATTTCCGCCAGATGTTCACCAGCGTGGATTTTCACGCAACTAAGCACTTCCACTTTGGGCGTGCGCGCGTTGTAATCATTCAAAGATGCAAAGCGCAAACCACTCAGTTCATCGCCCGCCTCGGTCACAAATGTGCCGACACCCTGGCGCCGGTAAAGAACTCCATCTGCGACCAGCCCATCAAGCGCCTTGCGCACAGTCCCCTGACTTACACCGAACCGTTGAGCCAGCTCTTGCTCGCTGGGCAGGGCTTCATCACCTTGCCACATCCCGGATTCAATATCAGTGAGAACCTCACGCAGGACCTGCTGGTACAGCGATTGTGCGATGAGCTTTTTCATGATTTTGAGCTTTTTAACATGTTGTCGGCGTGGAGTCTACTACAGTCTTATATAAGACATAAGACAAATTGCCGATCAGCGGCCAGGCGACGCTAAAACGCACCACCAGCCGCAGAGTGCGTGATAAACTTTCGGCACTTTGCAACATTGATCTGGTTGTTGGCTGGTACGGTACGGCGCCATGTAATCGAAAATTTACGTAGCGCGTTATGTCAGCAGTACAACATTTGCGGCTCTACCATGCCGAATCAACCAGATTCACTGCTTACATGGCACGCGAGAGTTTGTTCTGGCGTTGTCGTCGACGGCGGGTCACCCGCCCATTTTCACGCGGAGTAGTAATCAATGAAAAAACCCGTACGCGTTGCTGTTACCGGCGCCGCCGGTCAGATCGGCTACAGTCTTCTGTTCCGTATTGCTTCTGGCGCCATGCTCGGCCCGGATCAACCGGTCATTCTGCAGTTGCTGGACATCACCCCGTCGTTGCCAGCACTGAATGGCGTGGTAATGGAACTCGACGACTGTGCCTTCCCGTTACTGGCTGGCATCGTGCAAACCGATGACCCGAAAGTTGCATTCAAGGATGTGGATATCGCCCTGCTGGTTGGCGCGCGTCCACGTGGTCCTGGCATGGAGCGCAAAGACCTGCTGGAAGCCAACGGCGCCATCTTCACCGCACAAGGTCGTGCGCTGAACGAAGTGGCCAGCCGTGACGTGAAAGTGCTGGTTGTGGGCAACCCCGCCAACACCAACGCCTACATTGCCATGAAGAATGCACCGGATCTGAACCCGGCCAACTTCACCGCCATGATGCGTCTGGACCACAACCGTGCGCTGACACAGATCGCTCAAAAGACCGGCAACGCAGTGACCGCCGTGAAGAAAATGATCATCTGGGGCAATCACTCCTCCACTCAGTACCCGGATATTTTCCATGCTGAAGTGAACGGCCAGAACGCAGCCCAACTGATCAACGATCAGAAATGGCTCGAAGCCGAGTTCATCCCTACCGTGCAACAGCGCGGCGCCGCCATTATCAAGGCTCGCGGCCTGTCTTCGGCAGCGTCTGCAGCCAATGCAGCTATCGACCATATCCGTAACTGGGTATTGGGCACACCGGAAGGCGATTGGGTCACCATGGGCGTTCCGGCCAATGGCGAATACGGCATAAGCGACCTGATCTTTGGCTACCCGGTAACCTGCAAAGATGGCAAATACACCATCATCCAAGGCCTGGACGTCAGCGAATTCAGCCGCAGCCGTATTGATGCATCAGCCAAGGAATTGTCTGAAGAACGTGATGCTGTGAAGCATTTGCTGGCATAAGCGATTGCCAGACTGATATCCGGAAGCTGGATATACAGATCAAAAAAAGGCGAACCAACCGGTTCGCCTTTTTATTATTGCGCGCCGATTCCGCCAAAGCCCATAGCAATAACAGGACCACGCCTGAAACCCGACTCCACAATCCAGAGCGCTAATTGCAAAGTACAAATCGCACGATAACCGTCACAGCAACTGGCAGCACCAATAAAAAAAGCGAACGGACAATGCCGTTCGCTTTTCAGAATCAGTCAAACTCCGGCTAGCGAGCCAACCGGAGTAGATGATTACTTGTTGAGCACCACGTACAGTGGCGTCTTGCCTGCTTCAACAGTACCGCTAGCCAGATCACCCAGACCTGCAAACTGATCCGAATTGCTGATCACAACAGGGCTGATCAGCGATTGGGCGTTGGCAGCCAGGTATTCCAGATCCAGTTCAAGCACAGGATCACCGGCATTCACATGCGCGCCCTGCTCAGCCAGGCGAGTAAAGCCCTGACCTGCCAGTTTCACGGTTTCGATACCGATGTGGACAATGATTTCCGCACCGCTATCTGCTACCAGCGCAAACGCGTGATTGCTGTTGAAGATCTTGACCAGCGTACCGCTTGCCGGAGCAACCACAAACTTGCCGGTTGGCTGAATCGCAATACCCTCACCCACAGCCTTGCTGGCAAACGCGGCATCCGGAACTTGTTCCAGCGGCACGATATTACCGGTCAGCGGAGCCAGCAGAACCAGACCCTTGGCCGAAGTCGGCACTACAACAGGAGCGGTCGCTACGGGAGCCGGGGCTGCAGCTTTTGGCGCAACCGGAGCCACCGCCGGAGCAGCAACAACCGCAGCAGGCTTGCCTACCAGTTGACGCATGCCATCAGCGATCATCTCGGCTTTTGGCCCGACAATGATCTGAACGTTTTGCTTGTTCAGGCGAATCAGGCCCGAGGCGCCCAGGCGCTTGGCTTCCGCTTCGTTTACCACTGCGGAATCGTTCACTGTCAAACGCAGACGTGTAATGCAAGCGTCGATGCCTGTCAGATTTGCAGCACCACCCACTACACCAATGTAGGAGCTAGCCAGCGCAGCGATATCGCCACTTGCTGGAACAGCACCCGCACCTGTAGGGGCTTCCACTTCGTCTTCACGACCTGGAGTCTTGAGGTTGAACCACTTGATGAACAAGGTGAACAACACGAAGTACAGCACAAACCAGACGGCGCCCATGATCAGCAGCAGGCTGACGTTCTTGGCAGCAGGCAGCTTGGACATCAACACAAAGTCGATTGCACCGGCAGAGAACGAGAAGCCAGCGTGGATATCAAGCATTGTGGCGATGTAAGCCGAAACACCTGTCAGCACAGCGTGCACGACATACAGTGCAGGAGCCAGGAACATGAACAGGAACTCAAGCGGCTCAGTCACGCCAGTCAGGAAGGCAGTAAATGCCACCGAGAACAGCAGACCACCGACAACAGCGCGACGGCTCTTTGGTGCAGCAAGGTACATGGCCAAAGCGGCGCCTGGCAGACCGAACATCATTACTGGATAGAAACCAGCCATGAATTGACCGGCAGTCACGTCACCAGCAAAGAAGCGGTTCAAGTCACCGTGAGCAACAGTTTGCACGCCATCTTTCAGATAGCTGTAGTCGCCAATCTGGAACCATGCGATCGCGTTGATCACTTGATGCAGACCGGTCGGGATCAGCAAACGGTTAACGGTTGCGAATACGCCAGCACCCAGGGCATGCGCGCTAACCATCCAGTCGCCGGCGTCTTTGATAACGCCCTGAACCGGTGGCCAGGCATAGCCCAGAATCCATGCCAGTATCAGCATCGTCAAACCGGTAATGATCGGCACAAAGCGTTTGCCACCGAAGAAAGCGAGCCAGTCTGGCAGCTTGATCGTATGGAAATGGTTGTACATGACGCCCGCGATCAAACCGGAAAGAATACCGGCCAGCACGCCCATATTGACGTCTTTATTGATCACTACCATGGCTTTGGTGAGAATCAGATAACCCACCGCACCCGCAAGTGCAGCTGCACCTGCATCATCCTTCGACCAACCCACTGCAACACCAATGGCAAACACCAACGCCAATTGGCCAAAGATAGCCCCACCCGCTTCAGCAATAAATGGCAGGTTGAACACATCTGGCTGTCCAAGCCGCAATAGCAATGCGGCCACTGGCAGCGTCGCAATTGGCAGCTGCAAGGAGCGGCCTAACCTCTGCAATCCGCCCAGCAAGTTCATGTTGCCTCCTGTTTAAAATGATAATAAGAAATTAGGCTGCACAAGACAGCACCTTATGATGTTGTAATCGCTTCCAGGGTACAAGTAAACCCTGGCGGATTATTCCACTGTGCTATGCCCTGTGCAATGTCAGGCAGGAGAAGTATTCACATCAATCAGGACAACTGATTGAAGCAGAATGCTTTTTGTTACATGAATGGCGCGGCTTACAACTGTTTTCTGTATAAATCGGCCCTTCATTTCCACCTCTGGCAATGTTGGCGTTTTACCGCCTTTATAACTTTTGACTTCTATATAACGCCGTGTAACTTACGCAACAAATGCGATTTCCATTTTGTTTTTAAGCAAGTTTTTGCTGACACAACTTGCCTTGCAACCGGTACAGAAAGCAGAAACTTCGGGGCATGAGATTAAATTTTGCGATTTTGCGAACTACCACCTTCTGCCCGGACCCGCTGTCGGCCCGGGGCGATCCGGCCCTTACATACACTCGCTATACACTCTTGATTCCACGCGCTCGTGCGTTCGGTTAGAATGGCGGCTTGCACAATCGCCGGCAGCGGGTATCCTGCGTCGACGAACTCCAGTAGACATAACAGGTAATTGCACATGCTGACAGGTAGTCTGGTTGCGCTCGTGACACCCATGAAGGACGACGGCGCTCTTGATTTTGATCGTTTGAGGCAGTTCGTTGACTGGCATATTCAGCAAGGTACTGACGGGCTTGTCGCTGTGGGCACCACCGGCGAATCCCCTACCGTTGATGTTGAAGAGCATATCGAGATCATTCGCGTAGTTGTAAAACAGGCAGCTGGCCGGGTTCCGGTCATCGCTGGCACTGGCGCCAATTCCACACGCGAAGCAATTCACCTGTCGAAAAAAGCCAAAGAAGCTGGCGTATATTGTGGCCTGTCGGTTGTCCCCTACTACAACAAGCCAACTCAAGAAGGCCTGTTCCAGCATTTCAAAGCCATCGCAGAAGAGTCCGGGTTGCCCACTTTGCTTTACAACGTCCCTGGGCGTACCGTGGCCGACCTTGCCAATGACACCGTTCTGCGCCTGGCCCAGATCCCTGGCATCATCGGACTGAAAGATGCTACGGGTAATCTGGAACGTGCAGCTGACCTGATCAAACGCGTACCAGCCGGTTTTGGCTTGTACAGCGGCGACGACGCTTCGTCGATCGCATTTTTGCTGCTGGGTGGACATGGCGTGATTTCGGTGACGGCCAACGTCGCTCCACGCCAGATGCATGATCTTTGCGTTGCCGCGAGCGCCGGCCGTATTGCCGACGCGCGGGCCATTAATGATCGCCTGCAGGATTTACACAAATATTTGTTTGTCGAAGCCAACCCGATTCCGGTCAAATGGGCACTTGAAGAACTGGGTTTGATTGGCAGCGGCATCCGCCTTCCGCTTACCCGCCTCTCTGAAAGTGCACAACCGGTAGTGCGAAACGCCTTGCAAGCCGCCGGTTTGCAGTAATCCAGAACCGTACAATCACCCGACACAGAATCCGCTCATGAAAAACGTGTTTCGCCTGATGCCCCTTGTCGCCATTTTGGTGGCAGCCGGTTGCACTTCTGTAGACCAGATGCCCTTCCAGAGCAAGGTCGATTATCGTTCTGGCAGCGACAACCTTTCGGGCAACTCGCTCGAAGTTCCGCCGGATCTGACTGCGCCGAACTCCACCAACAATTACGTTGTACCGGGCAAAACCGTTGCCGGGACAACACCAGCGGCAGCGGCTGTTGTACCTGCAGCACCGGTCGCCAACGCAGCCAGTGGTACTGCCGCAGCGCCGGTAGCTACGACTCAGCAGCCGATTACCAAAACCACTGTTTTGCCGCAGAACGAGAGCGCCAAGCTGGTTCAAGCTGGTTCGCAACGCTGGCTGGTTGTGCAAGGTGATCCGGCCAAACTCTGGCCAGAGATTCGCCAGTTCTGGCTGGACAACGGCTTCTTGCTGACTAGCGACAATCCGTCCATCGGCATTATGGAAACAGACTGGCAAGAAAACCGTGCCAATCTGCCGCAGGATATCGTTACCAAGGTGCTGCGCAAACTGGCTGACGGTATTGTTTCCACCGGCCTGCTGGATCGCTTCCGTACCCGTGTAGAACAAGGCACAGAACCTGGCACTACTGAAATCTACCTGACCCACCAGGGTATGCAGGAAGTCTACAAAGATACCGGCAGTTCGGATCAACGCGTAGGCACCAGCACCGGTATCGGTAACATGCAAACCGTCTGGACACCACGCCCGGAAGATCCGGAGCTGGAAGCACAGATGTTGGCCATGTTGCTGCAGAAATTCGGCATGCCTGTGCAACAAGCGCAGCAAGTGGTCGCAACCCCGGTCAAGGTTCCGGATGCCGCTACACTGGTTGACAACAATACCGCCCTGACCGTGAGCGATACTTACGATCGCACATGGCGTCGTGTTGGCCTGGCACTGGACCGCACCGGTTACGTTGTATTTGACCGTAACCGCACCGAAGGCCAGTACTACGTTCACCAGTCGGAATCGGATATCGGCAAGGAACAAACAGACAGCCTCACCAGCAAGCTGGCGTTCTGGAAATCCAAACCGGTCGATAAGGCTGTCGCTCAACCGGAATACCAGGTTCAGCTCAAGCAAGAACTCAACCTGGTCAAGGTTACCGTCACCAGCAAGGATGGCAAGCCAGTGGACAGCAAGATCGTCTACGACATTCTGAGCAAGCTGCAAACGCAATTGAAGTAATCTGCATCGTCCATCCAGTCTGGATGACGACCAATAAAAAACGGGCTGATTGCCCGTTTTTTTATTGCTGACGCCAGAACAAAGCGGCCATTCTGATTGACTCGGACACAAACCCTTTTTGCCCAGCAAATACCGCCGAGGTCTAATCCAATTAATTAGAACGCGCGGTAAGCTATTCGCTGGACTGGCTGCGCTCAGTTGCCTGTTCGTGGCAAATGAGAGACTAAGTTGCCCCGGCCGCTCTCAACAATCCGGCAAACCGCTGCAAATCCGCCGCATTCAAATCCGATACCGCCCAGCAATTCATTCCTTCCTGTTTCCAGGCCAATAGCTGATAGCCCTGCTGCGTTTGCACCAACGGCGTGGCATTGGCTGCCACTTCAGTTGCTGGCCACACATATACGTTGATCACGTGCAGCTTGTAGCGATACACCAATGCCGCTACGGGCCGATGATTCAGATAATCCAGCCGCCCACCCGCAAGCGGAAAACCGGCGCTCGCCAGATCGTGCACCGGCGGTGAGAAATCCAGCTTGCCAGCAAACCATGGCTTCACTGTATGTTGATCCGTGCTGATCACGTCAGATAGATGTGCCGCCTGCAGCGCCCGGATATGACCGGAAAGAACTTCCTGTGCCAATTGGGTTTGGGACGATGGCGGCTGAGGCAACAACATGAACATCAACAACGCCCCTGCGAGCGCGCCGCCTAACCCGGTAAAACCAGGCCAGAACCAGCCAGACCACTTGGTCCGCGTGCGATTGGCAGGCCGTAATGTCTGCTGCGCTACCCTTGGTGGCTCTGGCTGTTGCTGCGGCGTTCGGTCAACCTCAGCCGACAATTGCTCAGCCAACTCCGCCGGCAGTGGCTGAAAAGCGTCGCGCTGCAGCCAGTTTTGCATGACCAACATCGCGGTATGCGCCTGTCGACATTCCGCGCAATCGGCCAGATGCCTTTCCACGACAAGGACTTCCTGGGGCGGCAATTCGTTGTCGATCAAAGCGGACAAACGCGCCTGGATTTCTTGATGATTCATCGCGTTGTCCCTTGGTTGTTGGTCAAAATGGTGGCTAGCATGGCGCGGGCGCGGGCCAATCGCGACATCACCGTCCCTGGCGGCAAGCCGGTCATGCGGGCAATTTCCTGATAAGAACACTCCGCTAGTTCGCGTAACACCAGCACTTCTCGATAAGGCACGGGCAACTGGCGCAAGGCATCTTCAATCACACGCTTGGCGTCAGCGCGCTCTGCCATATGCTCCGGGTTGAAGGTCCAGTCAACGGCTTCAGGGCCGGACTCATCCAGCAAATCGTGCGGGCGCTGGGCCGCCACGCTGTCATAAAACGCGTTGCGCACGATGGTCAGCAACCAGGCTCGGGTTTCAATGAGCGAACCAGAAAACCCGTCGAAATAGCGCCATGCGCGCAACCAGGCCTCTTGCACCACTTCCTGGGCTTGAGCGTCATTGCGCGCCAGCCAGCGGGCCAGTTGCCAGGCACTGGAGAGATGCGGCAATGCCAGTTGTTCAAAACGTGTTTTTTTATCAACGGTCATGGGCTGGTTCATACCGTGTAAACCGCGTTGGCCCGGTATTTATTTCAAATACCGGGGAATATTTTTTTGCATAGGTCAGTTACCACATCAGAGCGTCCAGATATGCCGTCCGGACCAATACACAGCAAAGGTGATGATCATGCAAAACGCAATCGACCGCCGCTTGTTTCTCAAGCTGGCCGGGCTGGGCGGTGTGGTTCTGGTTACGGGCTGTGCCATGCCCGGGATGGGTGGCGAGATGGCGGCCCAGTCCGACTTTTATTTTGTGCAGTTGTCCGACACCCACTGGGGCTTTAAAGGACCAGCAGTGAACCCGGATGCCACAGGCACGTTGCCCAAGGCCATTGCCGCAGTCAACGCACTCAATCCGCCGCCGGATTTTGTGGTGTTTACTGGCGACCTGACCCATATCAGTGAAGACCCGGCAGTACGGCGGGAACGTCTCACGCAGTTCAAACAAATGGCATCGACCATCACCGTGCCGGTAGTGCATTACATGCCCGGCGAACACGACGCGTCGCTCGACAATGGGGCGGCCTACCAAGAGTTTTTTGGCGCGACCCATTATGCCTTCGATCATAAAGGCGTGCATTTCATCGTTATTGATAATGTCAGCGACGCCCACGCCCGCATCGGTGCAGATCAACTGGCCTGGTTACAAGCCGATCTGGCCGGACAGCCTAAAGATGCGCGCATCGTCGTATTCACTCATCGCCCACTCTTTGATTTATACCCGCGTTGGGATTGGGCCACGGCGGATGGCGACCAGGCATTGGCACTGCTGATGCCTTATCAAAACGTGACTGTGTTCTACGGCCATATCCACCAGGAACACCATCACATGACTGACCACATCGCCCACCACGCCGCACACGGCCTGATGTTTGCGCTGCCCGCTCCGGGCTCGCAGCCACAACGTACGCCCGTGCTGTGGGATGTAACGGCGCCTTATCGCGGCTTGGGTTATCGCGAAGTGACCGAGCGCGTTACGACTTCGACGCCCGCATTAACTGAATTGCCAGTCACAGGAGCTTGAACATGCCTGATCGACGCCTGTTTTTACGCGGTATGCTCACGGCACTGGTCACCGGTTCGACCATGGGACTGATCCGTGCCGCCGAGCCACCCGTATTTCGCATCAGCGCGCGCCGCTTTACCTACACGCCCGCCACGCTGGATATTCCGGCGCACCAAACGGTGATTCTGGAACTGACCGTGAGCGATATCGTGATGGGCTTCAATCTGCCGGATCTGAAACTGCGCACCGACCTCGTCCCCGGCCAGACCGCACGGCTGACACTGCCACCGTTACCTCCCGGCGAAGTGCCGTTTTTGTGTGATGTGTTTTGCGGCAGTGGGCATGAAGATATGAGCGGGATGTTGCGGGTGGGGATGAAGTGAGAACTGCCTCGGTGAATCGGGCCAAAGGTGTGTGGGAGCTTCTCTACTTCGTCATTCCCGCGCAGGCGGGAATCCGGCGGCAATATTCGCAGAAACCCAAAAAATCTTTGGCCCCCAGTTAACCTGGCCAGTGCAATCGCCCGTTCCCGCGCTGTAACTGGACTCCCGCCAGCGAGGGAATGACGATGCAAAGCTTCCCGGATTATCGGGATGAATCCATCCTGCCTCTGGACGACCCCAAGGCTGTCCACCGCCTATGAGCCTGCTTGCGCATCGCCACCCAGCGCCTTGTACAGCGTCATCAAATTAACCAATTGGTTGTAGTGGTTCTCCGCCAGCGTAATATCCGCCGAGCGACGGGTTTCTTGCTGATCCAGCCAGTCTTTGACGCCGGTTTGTCCGGCGCGGTAGCGGGTTTCGGAAAGCTTTTCTGCCTTCACTGCGTAGTCATAGGCAATCTGCCGTTGCTCGCCTTCGGCCATGTACTGGGTGCGGGCCGAGAGTGCGTTTTCTACGTCGGCCAGGGACGAGTAAAGCGTCTGACGGAAGTTGACCACGGCTTGTTCGTACTGCGCTTGCGAGACCTTGATCGTCAGTTGCGTGGTGTTCCACTGAATGAACGGCAGCGTCAAACCAGCGCCGAGCGTGCCGATTGGATTTTTGAGTACGTCGCCCAGGCTGGTGCTGCCGGTGCCCACGTTACCGGTCAGGCTGAAAGCCGGGTAGAAACTGGCTTTGGTGGCATCGACATTGGCCAGACTTTCACGCAAGCGGGCTTCGGCAGCGCGCAGATCCGGGCGGCGCGACAGAACATCGGCGGGCACACCAGCGGGTACGTCCGGCAGTGCGCCAGTGGGCAAAGCGGTGATTTCTGTTTCGCGGTTTTCCGGTGCCTGGTTGAACAAGATCGCCAGTGCGTTGCGGGCTTCTTCACGTTGTTGTACCAGGCTGGTCAGCGATGCTTTTTGCGTTGCCAGATTCTGCATCGACTGCGCTGCATCCAGCCCGCTTGATTGCCCGGCTTTATGCTGCACGCGTACCAGATCCAGCGTGCGTTGGGCGTAATCGATGCTTTCCCGGGCCGACGTCACGCGCTGGTTCAGATAACCAATCTGCCAGTACAGTTGGGCGGTAGTGCCAATCAGCGCCAGCGCGGTGTTCTGGCGATCCAGTTCGGTGGCAGTCGCTTCCCATTGCGACACATCGCGCAGGCTCGAAAGCCGTCCCCACAAATCAATCTCATAACTAAGCGCGACGTTAGCACCGTAAGCCTTGGTGGTCGGGCCGCCGTTTTGCAGGTTTTTGACGGCGCTGCCGGTCACCCCTGCAGTCACAGCAGGCGTGAGGTTGGTATCAGTCAAACCAGCCTGCAAACGCGCTTCGCGTACTTTGATGGTGGCGGCGGCGAGATCGTTATTGGTGCGCAATGCTTTGTCGATCAGCGCATCCAGTTGCGGATCGTTAAAGCTTTTCCACCAGGCATCCTGGCTGGCCACTTCACTGCCGGTGGTGGCCGGATTGACCCAATGTGCTGGCAAGGTCGCGCCAGGAGTCTGGTAATCACTGCGCAGAGCGCTACCGCAACCGGCGAGCGCCAAGGTGAGCGCCAGCGCGGTGAGTGGAACAACATATTTTTGTTTCATTGAGTTTTTCATCATCATTCGCGCGCCAGCGCTTCAATCGGGTCCAGCCGGGCCGCGTTGCGGGCGGGCATAAAGCCAAAGATCACGCCAATCAGCGTCGAGCAAACGCAGGCCGCCACAATCGAGCCCACCGAGAATTTCATCGACATCACCGAGACAAACATCGAGAACACCACGCCGATCCCGAAAGACAGCAACACGCCTATCACGCCGCCAATCAGGCAAACCAGCACGGCCTCAATCAGGAACTGCTGCAGGATATCGTTCTGTCGTGCGCCCACCGCCATGCGAATGCCGATCTCATGCGTACGCTCGGTGACGGATACCAGCATGATGTTCATCACGCCGATCCCGCCCACGATGAGCGAAATCACGGCAATCGCCGAGATCAGTAGCGTCAGCGTGCCAGTGGTTTTTTCCACCGTTTTGAGGATGCTGTCCGATGAATTGGTAAAGAAGTCGGTGGTACCGTGGCGCAGGGTCAGCACTTTGGTCAGGCTTTGCTCGGCCAGATCATTGGGCATGCCATCGCGCACCCGCACCGTGATGCTGTTGAAATACTGCTGGCCCAACAACCGCCCCATCGCCGTGGTGTAGGGGATGAACACCTGCAAATTGGAGTTGCTGCCAAACGCACTTTCTTTCTTCTCGGCCACCGCCACAATCGTGCAAGGCAAGCTGCCGACCAAAATCACCTTGCCGACCGGGTTTTCCCAGGTTTTGAAGAGTTTGTTGCGAGTGTTGTCATCGATCACCACGGTTTGCGCCTGGCGGCGGACTTCATCCGCGCCAAACGCCACGCCACCGGCCATTTTCATGTCGCGCACGCGAAAATACTGTTCGCCCACGCCGCTTACCGAGGACGTTGCCGTGACGTTGCCGTAACGCAGCGTTTCACTGCCAGAAACTGACGGCGTGACGCTGTCGATAAAGAATTGTGATTGCAGCACGGCCAAGTCGCTGGGCGTGAGGGTGCGAATCGAACTGGCCTTGTCGTCGCCCCAGCCTTTACCGGGGAAGACATCAATGGTGTTGGTGCCGATGGAACTGATGTCATCAATCACCTTCTGCCGCGCGCCCTGCCCCAGCGCCACTACCGACACCACCGACGTAATGCCGATGATGATGCCGAGCATGGTCAGCAGCGTGCGCATGCGGTGCGTCGCCATGGCAATCCAGGCCATCTTGAATGCCTCACCAAAGCGCCCCCAATTGGCGTTCAGCAGGTTCTGCCGGTGTGTCAGCGGCTTTCCCAGCACCACTTTCACCGGGTCTGCGGCTTGCTCGTTGCGGCGATCAGCGATGATTTCGCCGTCATGAATCTCGATGATGCGCTCCGCGTTGCTGGCCACTTGCATATCGTGCGTGACCAGAATCACCGTATGCCCGCGCTGGTGCAACTCACGCAAGATCGCCATGACTTCTTCACCGCTACGGCTATCGAGCGCGCCGGTGGGCTCATCCGCCAAGATCACATCGCCGCCGTTCATGAGCGCACGGGCGATACTCACGCGTTGTTGCTGACCACCGGACAACTGACTTGGCCGATGCATCGTCTTGTCAGACAAACCCAGCCGCCGCAACAGTTCCTGCGCCCGGGCGCGGCGTTGTTGCTTGTCTGTGCCCACATACACCGCAGGGATTTCGGCGTTTTCTTCTGCGCTCAAGTGCGGCAACAGGTGGTAACGCTGAAAGATAAAACCAAAGTGCTCGCGCCTTAGCGTGGCCAGATCATCACCTTCCAGCTCACGCGTTTCGCGCCCGGCCACCCGGTAACTACCGGATGAGGGTCGATCCAGGCAACCCAGAATGTTCATCAACGTGGATTTGCCGGAGCCGGATTGGCCGACAATGGCGACCATTTCACCAGCATGGATGGTCAGGTTCACGTCCTTCAGGACCGTGACCTCTTCTTCCCCGGCGGGAAAGCGGCGCTCCAGATGCGTCAGCTCCAGCAGCGCCTTGCGGGTTTCCTGAGTCATGCCATACCCCACATGCCTTGGCGCTGCGCCTTTGTAGCCCGGATGACGCAAAGCGCAATCCGGGGAGCGGCGATGGAAAGGACGAAACGGCACTCCTCATGGGACTTCGCATACCCCGGATTCTCACTGCGTTTCATCCGGGCTACCGTTTTAGCTTGTTGACGCGTCATCTCAATGCCCTGGCGGCGGGCCGCGATGATCGTCTTGCGTGGCGGCAACCTTGAGCGTGCTGGTGTCGCCCACGATGACCTTCTCGCCTTCACTCAAGCCACTCAATACTTCCGCGTTGACGTTGTTATTCAGGCCGATCTTCACCTTGCGCGTTTCCGGCATGTCGTTCTTGCCAAGCACGCGCACCTCATAACTGCCATCGGCACCTTTCGGGCCTAACGCGGTAACCGGGATCGCCAACGCGTGTTTGGCTTCCCCCTGCACAATCGACACCTGCGCAGTCATTGATGTCTTCAATACGTGGCCCGGATTGGGTACGTCAAACAGCCCGTTGTAATACACAGCGCTGGTTGTGGTGGTCGTTGTGGTGGTGGTTTCGGTGCTGATGGATTCTGGCGCCGGTTCAATTGCCCGCAACTTGCTGCTAAAGCGTTTTTCCGCCGCGCCCAGAATGGTGAAATACACCGGCTGGCCCGGTTTGACGCGCACCACGTCCGCTTCGGAAATCTGCGATTTGATGGTCATGGTATCGAGGTTAGCCATGATCAGAATGGTTGGCGCCGATTGGGCCGACACCACGGTCTGCCCTTCTTGCGTAACGATCGAGATAATCTCGCCATCCATGGGCGCGGTAATGCGCGTGTAACCCAGGTTGGCTTTGGCGGTATCCACATCCACCGCCGATTGCTTGATCTGCGCATCGAGTGCGGCCAAGTCAGCTTTGGTGGAATCCACCTGCGCCTGCGCGCTTTCCAGATCAGCGCGCGCGCTGGCGTCGCTGGAGATCATGGTTTGCTGGCGCTGTAACGCCAGCTCATATTGTTTGAGCAGCGCCAGCTTGGAGACCTTCTGCGCCTGAACGTTATTCAGGCCCGCTTCGGCTTTACGCAAGTCATTCTCTTGCAGCACTGGATCGATCTCGGCCAGCAACTGGCCTTTTTTAACCCGATCACCCAACGCCACTTTGAGCGACTTGAGCTGGCCGTTCACCTGCGCACCGACACTCACCTGCTTGATCGGTTTGATGGTGCCACTGGCCAGCACGGTGTCTTCCAGATCCATGCGGCTGACCGGTGTGGTCAAAAATTGGGGCTTGGCGGGTTTGAACAGAAAATGTTGTGCGGCGAACGCCAGCACAAGCAACACCACCGCAATCGCGATGATGCGGGTCGTTCGTTTTTGTAATTTCATCGTTTTTATAAGTCTGAGGGCCTGACTGTTGACTGGGGGATGTTACCTGCGATCAATCGTAATTGCGTGCTTTCAAAGTGATTTAGCCAGCGTGAAATGTAACGATACCGGCGCGATACACACATCAAAGTATTTGAATCATTGCGGACCAACCGAATCTGCCAGCCTCAAAGGCCCGCAAGCATGGACACTTTACTGGCCTGGCAAGCTCACTGTTCCAGCACCTGTTTCAGCGTGGCCAGATCACGCTGCACCCAGTCCTGATCGCGCTTGAAGTCGGCATCACTCATGCCCGGCTGGCGAAACAAGGTCAAGATCACGTCACTACCATCATCGTTAGCAACCACCCTCAACGGCACGTAAACCTCCGGCACACCGGCCGCTGGAACGCCAGCCGGACTGATGTAATGATCCAGTACGCCGTATTCGTTGGCGGGCGTGAACCGCACCGGTAGCTCCCCACTGGGCGAATCGGCGTACCAGATGCCGTTCTCGTGCCGGATTCCCCGACTCAAACCGGACGCCCATTGCGGCCAGTTAAACGGGTTAACCAGAAACCCATAGACGTTGGCCACTTCGCGCGAAATGGAAACCGTAATAACAATAGATGGCAGCATGATGATTCCCCAAAACCAGTTAGCCCTATCAATCAAGCGACTCGCATTGCCGAATCAAACCCCGCGCAAGGCCAGCCACTTTTGCACCGACGGCCGTTGCCACTGGGCATTGGCGTAGCGGCGCAGCTTTTCCGGGATTTCATCGCCATTTTTGACAAGCCGGTTGAGCATCAGTGCCAGATCGGTATCGGCAATGCACCATTGGTCAAACAGGCTGGTGCTGCCATTGGCGATCAAACGCTCGGCCACATCGATCAGTTTCTCGGCGGCTTCCGTGCCTTCAAATGATAGCGGCGTAGATTCGGGAGCGATGAATACCACCTCGGTCGGGCGTTCGATGCGCAGCGCTAGCAAATCGCTGCGCAACCAAGCCTGCACCTGCCGCGCCCGGGCGCGCTCGTAGCGGTTGGTGGGTAGTACATTGGCGTAATCTGGCGCTGGATAAGTATCTTCCAGAAATTCCACAATGGCGGACGATTCAGACAAATGAAAATCCCCCGCCACCAAAGTCGGTACCCGTGCGGTAATGGATTGGCTGCGATATTGCGGGGCGTAGTGCGCGCCTTTACCCAAGTCAATGCCCTGCACGGAAAATGGCAGCCGTTTATCTTGCAGGGCCACAAATGCGGTCATGGCATACGGGCTCAGGAACTGGGCATCGGTATAAAGCGTGAGCGATTCGGTGGTCATGATGTTTCGTTCCGTCTGGTTGCTGGGTAGTTGCAGGCTGGGCAGGTTTGGATCACAACGGGGTGGCGGCCTTCACGGTCAGGGCCGGCCGGGTGTAATAAAGATCCCATTCTTCTTCGCGCGTCAGGACAAAGCCATGGCGGACGTAAAAACGGTTGGCGTCGCTACCACGCAGAGCAGCCAGATGCATGGGTTGGTTGTGGGCGTCTGCCACATCCATAAGATGCCGCAGCACTTGCGAGCCCAACCCTTGCCCGCTCACGCTGGGCAATAGATAAAAATTATACAGATGAAGGCCGTCGGCCTCGTGCGTCATGCAGTAAAAACCGACGCGCTCACCGTTCAGATTAATGCTTTGAGTGGCAGGTGCGTTGAACTGATCACGCATGCGCTGGCGCGCCCGGTTCTCGTCAAATCGCCCCACTCGTTCCAGGCTTTCACGCATGGCAGCCACACGGATATCGGCAAGGTTTTCCAGGTCGTTGGCCGTAACGGCCGAAAAATCGAGGGTGCCAGACATCGGATAAATTTCCGGGAAATGGAGATGAAGGTAGACCCACAAAGATAGCAGATCGCGGTTTTCCGATGCGTAGTACGCCCCTGTAATGCGCTGCGGCCAGTTGGATTGCCTGACAGAAATCATAATGTGGTCACCCCCATGCCGTGCCAGCTTGAGCTGATATGTCACTTGATCGTAATGCTTACAGCCTAAACTGCGGGCCTGTCCGGAGCCATTACCCGCTGCGAGCCACGCGCATACAAATGCCTGGCGCGCCGTTTTTCCGGATCTTGTTCACTGTGGTACTGCATAAACAGGTTTATCGATGTTCAGCAAATTTCGCCTTCCGCCAATTCGCGCTCGCCGTTCCCCTTTGTATTACCCGCTGTTTGCCATCGGCGCGGTGCTCACGCTTGCAGCGCTTTACGGCTGCAAAGACATGGTTGCCGACCCGCATCTTGCCGCAGCACAGCAGGTTATCCCGACCACAACCCATAACGATGTCAGCACTTCTCGCCAGCAACGCCAGCCGCGACAAGAACTGGTCGCTTTGAACGAAAAGTTATTGCTGAACTGATTTATTGATGGTTTGTTGATACCGAACCCAAGCCGGGTCGAACACCCTGGTTGTGGGATCGCTACCGTCTCAAACAGACATCCGTTAGCGCCAGGCCGTTCAGCGGCTCTTGCTTTGAGCTGCCTTACGCTTTGCGCAAATTCGCATCATTGATCCGATGCGCCAAAACCACTCAGCGCTGCACCAACATGGCGCAATCAAAACTGGGCTGGGTTTCTACTATCAGCAAATCTCCTTACTTATCAAAGCACTGCCTTCTATGTTGCAATGCCACATCACCGGCATGCTTCTTGCATTAGCCTGATTACCCATCGTTACTAAAGAAGCCAAGCCATGCTGCGCATACTTCTGGTTACCGATACCGAAAAAGCCCTGGGCGACGTGCGTCAAGCACTCACCCGCCGTGGCTATGCCCTGCTCCCGGATGCCACTACGGCGCCGGGGTTGGTCCGACTCATTGAAGGCCAGTCACCCGATCTGGTGCTGGTCGACGCTGAATCGCCATTGCGCGATACGCTGGAGCAACTGGCGGTGATGAACCGCAATGCCCCGCGTGGGTTGCACATGGGCGATCAGCTTGCCGATTTGCGTTTGCAACAAGCCACGCGAGATCTGGGCGTTTCGGTTTACGCCTCGCATGAAGCAACGCCTGCCAGCGTGGCGCCCGTGCTGGCCTTGCTGGTAGCCCGTTTGACCCAAGCCGCCAGCGTGCAACAACGGCGAACCGAAACCGCCCGCATCACTGCGGATCGCGCTTTGCTGTTGCACGCCAACGGTCTATAACCCAGGCATCTTTTCAATTTTCCGGTTGCGGCTGGCATTGGTTGGTCGATATGAACCAGTGCCAGCGCAATCTTAACTACCTGCCAGACCATTCGGCTCTGTACCTGATACCACCATGCCCGCCAACTCCCTCGCGCCCTATCGCGCCGGGTCAGACCAAGACATCCCGGAAAAAACGCATCTGAAGCTCGGCTACGTCGCCCAAGCCGAATGCGCGCCGCTGGTCGTCGCGCAGGTCAGAAATCTGGGGGCTCGTTACGGCATTACACTGGAACTATGCCGCCAGCCATCCTGGTCGGCATTGCGTGACAAATTGCTGAGTGGCGAGCTGGATGCCGCGCAGATGCTGCACGGTATGGCTTATGGCATTCATCTAGGCTTGGGTGGCCAGCAAGCCGACATGGCGGTGCTGATGACCCTGAACCAGAATGGTCAGGCGATTACGCTGTCCAATTCGCTGGCTGAAGCGGTGACATCTGGCGGTTCCTTGCGCATGAAGCTGGCAGACACGCCACGCCGCCGGGTGTTTGCGCATACTTTTCCGACCGGCACCCACGCGTTATGGCTGTATTACTGGCTGGCTGCACAGGGCATCCATCCGCTGAACGATTTACGCAGCGTCACCATTCCACCGTCACAAATGGCGGAATCGCTGGCCAGAGGGGAACTGGATGGCTATTGCGCCGGTGAGCCGTGGAGCACGCTGGCCTCCAACGCCCATAACGGTGTGACGGTGGTGACCAGTGGCGAAATTTGGCCCGATCACCCGGAAAAAGCCCTGACTTGCCGCCAGGACTTTGTCACTCGCTACCCCGGCAGCGCCCGCGCCTTGATCAAAACATTGCTGGATGCCTGCCGCTGGCTGGACGATTCGGCGCATCGCGAAGAAGCCGCACGCTGGATGGCGGATGCCACCATCATCGGGCAATCGGCGGATCTGATCACCGCGCGTCTATTGGGTAATTACGGCAGCGCGCCGCTCCGTCAGCCGCCAAGGCCTATCCGCTTCTTTGCCGATGGCGAGGTCAATTTCCCATGGTTGTCGGATGGCCTGTGGTTCCTGTCGCAATTCCGGCGCTGGGGTATGACGCGTGAACTTGCCAGCACCACCATTACGGTCGTCAAGGCGGTCAACCAGACGGCGCTTTACCGCGAAGCCGCTGAAGCCATCGGCGTGAACGTGCCAGTTGATGAATACCGCAGCAGCGTATTGATGGATGGCTATCACTGGACCGGCATCAACCCCGATGGCTATGCCAGTTCATTCAGCGTGCGCGAGCGCGGCTAAGACTGGCGCAACCCTGCCCGTTCTCAAAATGCAGCTGGATTGACCAGATTGGTTAAATCCGGCTTGCCCGCCAACGCATTGACCAGATTACTGACCGCGCTCACAGCCATGGCTTTGCGGGTCTCGAGCGTGGCTGACCCAAGATGCGGCAATGCCACCACATTGGGCAGCTTCAGCAAAGGGCCATCCACCGGCGTGGGTTCAGCCGCAAACACATCCAGCCCGGCACCACGCAACTGACCTGCCATGAGCGCAGCGGCCAGTGCGTGTTCATCCACAATGCCACCGCGCGCGATATTGATCAGAATGGCGTCCTTCTTCATGAGAGCCAGTTGTGGTGCGCCCAGCAGATTGCGGGTTTGCGCTGTCAGCGGCACCGTCACCACCACAAAATCCGACTGCGTCAGTAGTTCATCCAGCTCAACGTGGCGGGCGCCATAAGCTTGTTCTGCAGCCAGGTTAGGAGTGCGCTTGGTGTACAGCACCTTCATGCCAAACCCCAGCGCGCCACGTCGCGCTACTTCGCTACCGATCCCACCCATGCCGATAATGCCCAGCGTTTTGCTGTGTACATCCACGCCAAAATATGTCTCTGCCAGATTGGCTTGCCAGCCGCCAGCGCGCACCCAGCCATCCAGTTCCACCACTCGCCGCGCCACCGCCAACATCAGCGCCAGCGCGGTATCTGCAGTGGTCGCGGCTAGTGCGGCGGAAGTGTTGAACAACGCCACTCGCCGTTGCGTGAGGTCCGCCACCTTGATGGTGTCGTAACCCGCCGAGATAGTCGATACCACTCGCAATTTGGGCGCCAGTGCCAGTAGTTCGGCATCAATGCGCATGCCTGCCCCAATCATGCCTTCGGCCTGGGTGAGCGCGGCGTGCCATGTGGGCAAGTCGGCCTTGGCGCCCTTGGCATCAAACCGGCGTAAATCGAAGGTATCAGCCAGTTGCTGCAGCAGATCTGCGGGCACCGGGGACGCGAGGATGACGACAGGTTTCATGCGTAACTCCAAACGGGGCAAAGCGGGAAATGGACAGGACTGGTAATTTCAATTCAATAATTTGATTACCATTGTAATTAGATTAACTATGTCAGCCACAACAAATTACCGCCCTGCCATTACGCTTTGCACTTCATCACTTAATAAGCCCGTTGCCGATCCACCACACCGGCCACCGTTTCACCGCGCTGCAGTGCCCGCAGCTTGTCTGCAATCTGCTGCACCGATGGCCCCGGCAAGGTGTTGGCTGCAACGTGCGGGGTGATAAACACCTGCGGATGTCGCCACAGTGGGTGATCCACCGGCAGCGGTTCTTCGGGAAAGACATCCAGTTGCGCACCCTGCAGATGGCCGCTATCGAGCAGCGCCCGCAAGGCATTCAAATCGATCAAATCTCCGCGCCCGGCATTGATGATCGCAGCACCGGTGGGTAACAGTGTCAGGCGCTGTTCATCCAGCAAGCCACGCGTTTCTGGCGTGGCGGGCAACAGGCAGACCAACACATCAGTGCGGGCCAATAGCTGCTCTAGCCCCGCTGGGCCGTGCAGGCAATCCACGCCATTGACGGTTTTGGCATTACGACTCCAGCCACTGACCGGGTAACCCAACGCCAGCAACGCCTGGCAAATGCGTACACCCAGTTCGCCCAGACCCAGCACGCTGACACGTACCTCGGCTGCGGCACGTTGCGGTAATGGCTGCCACACACCCGCTTGTTGCTGGCGAACGTAGCCATCCATATTGCGTTGAAAACGCAGTACGCCAAACAGCGCGTATTCGATCATCTGCTGTGCCATCCCGGCATCGGTAAGGCGGATGACTGGCACATGGGCAGGTAAATCATCGCGCTGCAAAAAGCGATCTACGCCGGCGCCCAAGGCAAACACTGCACGCAGATTGGGAAAGCGCGCAAATAAGCCTTGCGGCGGTCGCCACGTGGCCAACCATTCCACCGCCGCATCGTCGACAGTCTCTGGATAAGCCGCGACCGGCATGTGCGGCAGCGCTTGTCGAAACAGATTGGCCCAGTTCGCGTCACCAGGCGGGGTATGGATATAAAGCATAGGAGGCAGACTCAAACAGTGGGTTCAGGACGAGGTATGACGACCAGCAGAACAAGCACTATGCCACGGGGGCTGGCTACGCCCAAGCGGGCCCTACAGATAACCCGGCAGATAAGCCGGATTTAAAAAGGCCTGCAGTTGCCTGCAGGCCTTTCGGTTAGTGATGTGCTACTGCTTCTGAGACAGAGTGATTAGCGGAAACGCCGTCCGCCACCCATGCGTCCTTGAAAACCACCGCCATAACTGCTGCGGTCAAAACCATGGAAGTTGTCTGGTCGCTGCACGCCCTGGCCACCCATGCGCTCACCGGCATTCTGGTGCATTTCTCCGCCGCCATTCTGCCCCAGCGACTGCCGCGCCTGACCCGCATTGCTACCTGCGGCCTGCGGCGTGCGTTCTGCCGTGCGCTCGTTGCCGCGATCACGCGCCAGTTGGTCTGTGTTCACACCGGCGTCTGCTGGCGGCTTCACGTTCTTGAACTGGCCGTTCGGCTGCACTTCCTGCCAGCCCTGGCCCTTGTCGTAACGATATACATTGCCGTCTTTCCCGGCATAGACATTGCCACCCGCATTCACCACGCCACCATGCGTCACGTCGCCGGTGTCTTTGTTGTAATGCACATAGCCCGCGCCATTCACATCTCCGGCTGCCCCTTTGCTGTTGAATGAGCCAGCGGCAGTCGCACCATGATCCGAAGTAGTGGCGCCTGAAGTGCTGTGGGTTACCCGACCGGTGTTGGTATTGACGGTAGTTCTCTGACCACCGGCAATGCCATTCCCGGTATTCGGGTTATAGGCCGCAGCGCCTTGCCCTGCCACTGCACGACCGGTTTCCGGGTTGTAACGCACGCCACCTGCCGCTGCGCTGGTCACGCCGGTATAAGCATTGGTGTTACGCCCGGCATAACCATAACCGTGCCCGCCGGTAGCCTCGTTGTAGAAGCTGCCGCGTACAGCGGTGCCATAGTTGCCAGTCCACGGATTGGACCATGCAGCGCGCGTGCCTTGCGCCACGGTATTGCCCCAGCGGCCATAGACGTTACCCACCGCCACCGACGGCCCCCAGTACCATGGCGACGGGCCGTACCAGCCATACCACGGGCCCCAGTACGGGCCATACCAGGCCGAAGCCCAAGCCCATCCAGCCACAAAGCCAAAGCTCCAGCCCACAAAGGCGTCATAACCAAAGGCGACGTTGTAGCCATAGGTAGCCGGGCAGCCGTACCAGACATTGCCCACCCACGCGTTGCAGGTGTAACCCGTGCCGTAGACCACCACGCCGCTGTTGACCACGGTACCGTAGTAACCAGGCGTGTAGCCCACGTAAACCACGTCCGATGTGTGCCCGTAAACATAGACATAAGTCACGTAATGCACGGGCGAGTTAGCGGGGATCGTGTAGATCACGGCAGGCACGGTCAATGCCACCGACCAAGGGCCAGTAGGCGCCGGCGCCATGAACCACACGCCGTTTTGCACCGCGTAATACTGTGTCGGGCTGACCTGAATGACCGGCACGGCGGTGTTCCACGCGTAATTGAGCGCGGTGCCATCAATGGCCTTGAACTGCGGTTGACCTCCATCGTAGCTCACGTTGAGCTTGGCCTGAGCCAGATTGACGCTGGCGGTTTGCGGGATCGAATTGGCGATCAGCGATTCACGTGCCTCCGGCGTGCCAGGGATCGAAGCCAGCACTGCGCTCTTGGCGCTGTCTGAAGGGATCTTGGCAAAGTCGGCCGGCAGCTTTTCACCAGCAACATAAGTCCATGGACCTTTGGTGGAGTTGGCGCTGAACCAGCGGCCAGACAGCAATACGTACCAGGTATTGTCGGTAGCGGAATCCACAAACACGTCGCCAGCCGTGTTTGCAACATAGGCCAGAGATGTGCCGGCAATCTGTGCAAACTGCGGCTCGCCATCGACCATCACCAATTCAGCCGGGCCGGTAGCGGTGTAGATCGCCGGGTACTTGCCCGCAGCCAGTGTCTTTTTCATGGCCTCGGTGGGTTTATCCATGACGTCCACCGTTTTGGCGTTAACTGCCTCTTGCAACGCTTGTTCCAGCCCGGACGAAACCTTGGGCGCAGCGGTCCACGGTCCCGTCAATGCCGGTGCTTTCATCCATTTACCGGCAAAACGCAGATACCAGGTGCCGTCCTCCATCAGCAGCAAAGAACGGGTATTGATAACGCGATTGATGCCCTTGGCGCTGGTTGGCTTCACCGATGGCGAGCCATCAACCAGCA
Source organism: Silvimonas sp. (assembly GCF_031291215.1). Lineage (NCBI taxonomy): Bacteria > Pseudomonadati > Pseudomonadota > Betaproteobacteria > Neisseriales > Chitinibacteraceae > Silvimonas > Silvimonas sp. The sequence continues at coordinate 158,926 of NZ_JARLJK010000122.1, read as the reverse complement.
CCAGCAAGGCCGGTTCAAACGAGAAAATGATCTGTGGCGGTGTGTTGTTCACGGTCACACTGGCTTGGTCAGCGTCGGCATGATTGATCGCCAGAGTCGCCTCAAGTTGATCCAGGCTCACGGTGAGCGGCTTGTTCGGCATGGCCTTGCGCGCCAGCGTCAGATATTTATTCTGGTTGGTCGAGTCGGTGGGGAAGCTCACCTTGTCGATCACCACGTTATCCAGCAGCACCGTCCGCGCCACCTTGTTGGTATCGGTGCGGGCCGAAAACCAGCCTACGCCGTAGGCCAGCAAATCTTGCTGTTTGCCGTCTTTACCGGTGGCCGTGCCCTTTTTAACCGAGATAGCCAGCCGCCCTTTGAGGGTATTGCCAGACCAGCTATCGAGCTGCGGCTGGTAAAAGGTGATTGCCGTGCCATCCACGGTGTAGTGATGAGGCCATGGCGCGTTAGTGGTCGGCGTCGCTGCGGCAAACGCCGTGGGCGCCAGCGCCAGCATCACGCCGGCGCATAACGCCGCTATGGCCTGAAGCATATTCTTGAACATACCGAGCCCCTTTTGAGGTCTTCAATTGGACCGGAACCGATCATGGCCAAAGCGCAGATCAGTGCCGCGGGGAGGCGTCTGCTTGTGTCATTCTGCTGCCTCCTCCTGCGTTGGTTTTAGTGCATGGACCATAAGTTCACCAGCGGCCAGGTAAATATGCTAGAAATGAGTTCACACCTGATCACGCAAAATTCGCAGAATATCCATGAAAATCAATGAACTGGAACAAACCACCTTTTGGGCCAACCCTGATTGGTATTTTGTGGAAGGTCGCCGCAGCCACAATGGCCGGGCCTGTTACCAGGCACACACGCATCCCACTTTCTCGATCGGGATCGTCGATGCCGGGAGCAGTCTGTTTACGCATCGCGACCAGACGGTGCCATTGCGGCCAGGTTCAGTGGTGATGGTAGGTCCGGACGAGGTTCATGCCTGTAACCCCGAACCGGGCAAGCGCTGGAGCTATCGCATGTTTCACATTGATGCGGCGTGGCTCACCGCGCTGTGGCAACGCTTGGGCCAACCGGCAACGCTGCTCACGCAAGGACATGGCGTGATTCACGATACTGATCTGGTCGCGCAAATCGAGACATTAACCGAACTGCTGGCTGCCGCGCCCGCGCTTGACCCAGCCCGGCGGGTGGCCGCGCTGCAGGCGTGCCTCACACACATCTACCTGCGTGCCAGCGAGTTGTTGCCACAGCAAGCTGTACGGCAGTCCGATCCGCGCATCAGCAAAGCGCTGCAGTTCCTGGCGGGGCAGCGCGGGCAACGCATCACACTGGCGCAACTGGCAAAGGTCGCCGGGGCCAGCCCTTGGCATCTGGTGCGATTGTTCCGCAGCGAACTGGGCATGACACCGCACGCCTGGCTGGTTGATCAACAAATCAATCAGGCGCGGCAACTGGTACGCAACCAGCAATCACTGGCCGACGTAGCCGCGCAGGTCGGGTTTGCCGATCAGGCGCATTTGCAGCGCGTCTTCAAACGCCATGTTGCGGCAACACCGGGGCAATATCGGCTGATCGACCGCTCACGCTGAGCCACCCAGCGCCATACCCACCGCCAGCACCAGCAGTACCATGCCAGCACCAATCTCGATCTGTGACAGATGACGCGTGAGTGCCCCGCCTATGTGCCGATGGCGTAGCAACATGGCCAGTAGCCAATCCCACAGAAACACCGCACTCACCATCCACAGCCCATACCCGGTCTGAATTATCAGCGGCGTTTGCGGACTCACCGCCAGCGTAAACAGGCCCAGATAAAACAACGCGTTTTTGGGATTGAATCCGCCCGAACCCAAACCGCTCAGCAAACCAGAAACCAAACCGCCGGTGGTGCTAGCTGTTGGCGCAGTGTCGGGCAGCGCCTTGCGTGCCAACCCGCCACGCACAAACTGCCAGGCAATCCATATCAGCCACGCGCACCCGGCCCATTTGAGCGCCTGCAACAACACCGCGTTATGACGCAGCAGCGAGAACCCGGCCAGCGCGCACAAGATATAAATCCCGTTGGCCAGCGCGATGCCCAGACACACCCCTAGCGTATGTCGCCGTGACTGGGTCAACGCACTGCGCAGCACCAGCAAGAAGTCCGGGCCGGGGCTTAACAGCGCGAGAAAATGAGTGCCGGCAATCAGCAGGAATTCGTGCCAGAACATGCGTACCACCTTGTCCAGATAAAACTCGAAAGCAGGCAGTCTGGCCAAAACGGGGTGTGCCGGATTGAACAAAATTGCGCGGATGAGACCTGCGAGCACGGGATATCCCTCGCCGCTTATCGCCCAAGCGCTTGACTTCGCTTCTGGCAAAATATATCTTAAGACACATATCGTAAGATATAAAAGCAAAACCAAACCGGCCCAACGAGGCCGGAGATAAACCAAAGCACCATCTACAAAGGAATAACCCCATGAAACAATTCATTCGCAAGCTGCGCGAACATCATCACATGCACCATGAGTGGCATGACCATATGCGCCACATGATTGGCCGTCACGGCCGTGGCCACGGTCACGGTGGCTTCGGCGGCGGTTTTGACGACGAGGCTGGTGGCGGCGGGCGCGATTTTCGCTCGGGCCGCAAGTTGTCTTCCGCCGACCTGCAACTGATCATCCTGGCTTTGCTGGAAGAAAAACCGCGCCATGGTTACGAAGTCATCAAAGCGCTGGAAGAACGTACCAACGGCTTTTACGCGCCCAGCCCCGGCATGGTTTACCCCGCGCTCACCTACCTGGAAGAAGTTGGCCAGGCCAGCGTGACGCAGGAAGGCAACAAGAAGCTGTACGAGATCACCGCTGAAGGTCGCGCCTCGCTGGCAGAAAACCGCCCACGCGTGAATGCCATCCTGAGCAAGCTGACCTTTATCGGCGACAAAATGGACCGCATCCGCGAAGTCTTTGGCGAAAAGCTGGATCGCCATGCGGGCCGCTTTGGCATGAGCGTGGAAGAGGACGGTAGCCGCTTTATTACAGCACTAAATAATGCGCGTTTTGCCCTGAAAGCCGCTTTGCGCTCCAAAATCGGTGCCAGCGAAGCCGAACAACGCCGCATTGCCGCCATCCTGGAAGCCGCGACGCTCGAAATCGAAAACCCCGGCATCACCGAATAAACCCTCACCCGGAGCACTTTGCCCAAGCGCCACCTGATTACTGCAAAGTGACAATTCGCCAACTAAACTGGGTTTGACCGCTCCTAGAGGCTCAAGCCCATGTACACAAAGTTATCAGTACGCCGGCTGCTTGCCGGCGTTTGCATTTTATTAGCCGCTGGCAATGCTCGGGCCTGGCCCAATCTCACCGATCCTGAAGACGGCGCGCTCGACATGAGCGACTATCTTTTGAATCAAAAGGGATTTCTCCCCGTTCCCAGCATCATTACGGAACCGGCGGTTGGCTACGGCGGCGGCGTAGCACTGCTGTTTTTTGATCAATCCATGGCTGAATCCCAAGCCAAAGCCAAAGAAACCGGCACGCTGCAACCACCCAATATCACCGGCTTTGGCGGTATTGCCACTGAAAATGGCACGTGGGGCATGGGCGCGTTCCATTTCCATTCATGGGATGACGACAGCATCCGGTACTTGGGTGCCGTCGCTAAAGTAAATCTCAAAACCGACTACTTTGGCTTGCTGAATGAGCCTCGCGCGTATCAGCTCGACGGCAATTTCCTGGTGCAGCAAGTACTGTTCAAAATCCCCGATACGCGTTGGTATATCGGCCCTCGCTACACCTATCTAGACGCGAAAACCACCTTTACCGGGCAAGTCGCCACCGAATTGGGCGGACTGGAAAAAGACCTCACCATCGGCAAGGGCGGGCTGGTCATCGACTATGACACCCGTGACAACATTTTCTGGCCCAGCCAAGGCACCTATGCAGAGATCGAAGCGCAGTACGCCCGCAGCTGGCTAGCCAGTAGCCAGGACTTTGATACCTACAACGCACGCGTATTCAACTGGTTACCGTTTGGTAAAGAGTGGGTACTCGGGTTGCGCGCGGATGTGCAAGCCACCAGCGGCGACGTGCCGTTTTATGCGCAACCTTTTGTGGATCAGCGCGGCGTGCAGAAAGGCCGCTATCAAGACAAAAACGCCGTCATGCTGGAAACCGAACTGCGCTGGAACGTGACCCCGCGTTGGGCGGCGCTTGGGTTTGTCGGCGCTGGCAAAGCCTGGGGCACCTGGCATACATGGAGCGATGCTTCGACGCCGGTGGGTGTGGGTGTTGGCTTTCGTTATCTGATTGCCCGCAAACTGGGTATGGGCGTGGGGATCGATATCGCTCATAGCCAGGAACAGAATGCCTGGTATATCCAGGTGGGCAGCGCCTGGCATTGAGGCAGATGTGAGGCGTCTTGAATCCCTGTCCACATGAAAATCGGGCCATTGTGCAAACAATGGCCCGATTCAATTACCGGTGAGCGATCAGTTGCGCCGTTCGCCCCAGAAATTCTTTTTGCGCACCCACGCCGCATCAAAACCGCGCTCTTCCAGTAATACGGTATGCACGTCCCGCACTGTGCCCGCAGCACCGGCCAGGTAAATAGTGGTGGGGGCTGGTAAATCCAGCGTCCGGGCGATGCCAGACTGGCGGGATTTGCCATGCAGTTTATCCAGCAGCACAAACGGCAATTGCAACGCGTCGATCACGCGGCCGATTCGGTCATCGCCGTCAATCACCCCTTCACATCGGCCATTGGTTGCTGCTGCAATAGCGGCAAATGGCGCGAGGGTTGTGGCATCACCAAAGAACCAGTGAGCTGCGGCAGTTTGATCAACCGTAATCCGCCCGGAGAATCCGCGAAACCACACGTTGTCACCACGTTCCAGCAAATGGGCCCACGAGCTACCCGGGCCACGGCCGTGCAAATGAATCAATAACTCGATTTCGCCGCGCTCGCGGTCAAAACGGTACACCGAGTACTTGCGCCGGACTTGCATGGCTGGGCCATCGACAAATACCGCGATCTCCATACCAGGTTCATACCCGGTCATCTGCGAGATGCCGTCCGCACTGAGCACCACATGCCGGATCACGCCCTCCAGCGTGGTGGCACGCAACACGGTGGCGCGCTGAATGGTTTCGCCTTTGATCAAGGCCTTGAAGCTTTCAATCACACCCATGCTGCATCTCCGCTGAAATGACCTGGTACTGCCCCGCTTTGCCACGACCGGGTTTGCCCGGTGCGACTGTCGTTGGTAAGTCTCATGATTTTTCCTTTGTGGCTGTTATTGGCATAGCGGTGTCTTTGCACCTTTTTATATCTTACGATATAAGTCTTAAGATATATCTAACGACTGTATCGACGCAAGCTTCCATCAAAGAAAAACCAGGAAAAACACTGCCACCAGTCGGAACAAACAACTCTGTATAAAAATACGAGCATTTACTCGTATAATGAGCGCATTCTATGAGTAATTACTCGCGTTTCCTACTCGCATCCTGGAATGAACATGGCAGACCTCCCCAGCCCAAGAAAATCGCCACGTCAGGCCCGTTCGCAAGTCATGGTCGAGACCATTTTGCAGGCCACGGCTCGCGTTTTAACCGAGCGTGGTTACGCTGGCACCAACACCAATCTGGTCGCCGAATGCGCGGGTGTCAGCGTGGGCTCGATTTACCAGTATTTTCCGAACAAAGACGCATTGATCACCGCCCTGCATGATCGCCATTCCAATGAAATGGTCGCGCTGATCTCCAATGCGATCGCTGAGGTGTATTCGGTTGATCTGCAAACCGCCGTAGAACGGATAGTAGAAGCGGTGCATGAAGCGCATTTGCTGGAACCGGAAATGCATCGCGCGCTGGAAAACGGCGATATGCAATGCCACGACCAGGCGCATCACGAGGGCTACGTGACCATCGCGGCGCAGGTACTGAATTTGCTTAAACACCATCGGGCGGCCATTCGGGCAGAAAACCTGGAACTCGCTGTCTGGACCTGTATGAAGATCATTGAAACCATGGTTCACAGCGCCGTGCTCGATCCTCCCCCGCAGTTCAGCCAGGCCGAAATCCGCCGGGCAATTGTGGCTGCAGTGATGGGCTATCTGGTCTACGCGACCCCGGCGCTTGATCCAGCAACCAAGCCATTGCCAACTGTTCTCATCAAGGAAGCGTCATCATGAAAATCGCCATCATCGGAATTACCGGCCGTGCGGGTTCGCGCATCGCCACCGAAGCTTTAAGCCGCGGGCACGAGGTAACCGGCATTGTGCGCACGCCGGGCAAGGCCGACGTACCGACCGGAGTAGACGTCAAACAGGGCGATGCGACGCAGCCAGAAAGCATTGCAGCTGCCTTGCGCGGCTACGATGCGGTGGTCAGCGCAGCGCGCTTTCAGACCTTGACCGCAGCGCCATTGCTGCAAGCAGTCAAAGCCGCCGGGGTGAAACGTTTGGTCGTGGTTGGCGGCGCCGCCAGCCTTGAAGGCTCTCCCGGCCAGCTGGTGCTCGATAGCCCGCATTTCCCCGCCGAATACAAACCGGAAGCCACTGCTGGCAAGCGCTTCCTGGACGATCTGCGCCGCGAATCCAGCGTGGAATGGACGTTCATCTCCCCTTCCGCCGAATTCGGCCCCGGCGAGCGCACCGGCCAATTCCGGCTGGGCTCACAGCAATTGCTCAAGGATGCCAACGGCAAAAGTCATATCTCGATGGAAGACTATGCGATTGCCCTGGTAGATGAACTTGAAAAACCGCAGCATGTGCGGGAGCGGTTTACGGTGGGGTATTGAGGGAAAGTAGCGCGTTTCCGGCCTGGCCCCGGTATTTTCAAAGCGGCGCGCGTGATATTGGCCGGATACGCCCTGCTGTAAACAACAAGGGCTTCTTATAAGAGACAAGAAGCCCTTGTCCAACTCATGCTCATCGATCAGTAGCAGCCCATTGCTACTACTCCAACCCGGTTATTAGAATTCCAGTTGCGCCGAAGCCTTCAGCATCCGAGGTGTCCCCTGGTTCAGGATAAAGCCCCAGCTAGTCAGCCAGTATTTCTCGTTGGTCACGTTGTCCAGATTCAAACGCAGCGTCACTTTCTGGGTATTCCAGTGCGTCACATAGCGCGCGCCCAGATCAAACAAGGTATATGACGGCGCAATGTTGCTGTTGTCCGCTTCCAGCGCACGGTCACCCACATACTGCGCGCCCGCAGTTAGTGCCAGGCGGTCGATTTGCGGCACCGCATATTCAACGCCGGCACTAGCCTGGAAGCGTGGTGCGCCATAAGCCCGTTTGCCATTGATATCAGCCGACGCGTTCACATTGCTGGCATCCAGCCACATGGTGCTGCCGGTCAGCGTCCAGTTTTTGGCAAGTATGGTAGAGCCGTTCAGTTCCAGCCCTTGATAGCGGGTTTCGCCGTTTTGCACGAACGTGGCATTGGAATTCACATATTCAAGACCGCGATTCACCCGGAACAAAGCGGCAGACGCACCCCAAGTCTGGTATTCCGCCTTCACGCCCACTTCGTACTGCTTGCTTTTGAGTGGCGGCATGATGGCGTTGGGGTTGCTGGCATAAGCCGGGGCGGTGCCGCCCTGTTCCAGCGATTCCACATAGCTGCCGTAAACAGAGACAGGCTCAACCGGTTTGTAGATCAACGCAATCGTGGGCGTGACTGGCGAGCGGTCATATTTGGCCGTCACCGCACCGGCCATGTCGTAGCCGGTCTGGGAATAATCGTTGTAACGCAGACCCAGAATGGTGGACCACTGGTCGTTGAACTTCACCGTGTCACTGGCAAAGACGGCTTTCTGCGTCGTTTTGGAACTCAGATAAGTTCCATTGTCGTAATTGGTGTTGGGGTTGGGAAACACCGTCATGTTGTAGATGTTGCCGCTGCCCAGTTCGGTCGAAGCAAAATTGTCCGGATAGTCTTCTTTCTGATCTTGCCAGGACACGCCAAACACCAGTTCATGCTTGATGGAACCAGTCTGCAGATGGCCGTTGAGCAATGCTTGCGCAGTCTGATAGTCGTAAACCGAATAGCCGCCCCACTGCAGCTCGGAATAGCCGCCGCTATTATCGGTCAGGAAAATGGCACTATCGCGGTTTAGCCGATCCTGTTTGGCGTAGCGATACGACAGCCGGGCGTCCCATTGCGGATTAATCGCCCAAGTCAGATCGGTACCGGCGACTTTGTAGCTGGTTTCGTAATAAGTGAACGGGGATGCCAGGCGCTGGCTGCCATCCAGCGCGGACGGAATCTTCACCGGTTCAGCCACGGTCAGGCCGTAATCCTGCGCCAGGATGGCACCGTAATACGCGCCATCGACGCGACGTTTGTTGTACAGCGCATCCACCGACCACACCACATCCGGCGTGATGCGCATGTCTGCTGCAATCGAAGCGGTAGTGCGTTTGACATAGCCCTCGTCCACCGCCGTATCGCCCTGCTCCTGCACGGCATTCAGGCGATAACCAAAGCGGTTGTCATTACCAAAGCGCCCGCCCAGATCAGCCGCAGCCTTGAATACGCCATCGCTCTCAAAACCGGCAGTGACGCTGGCGTACGGCGCGTTGGTCGGCCGCTTGAGTACGTAATTGAGAATGCCGCCCGGCGCGCCAAAGCCATACATAAAGCCAGACAGGCCCTTGAGCAATTGCACTTGGTCGAACACTTCCAGCGGCAGGTCACTACCCCACGCCGGTGCGCCCAGGCCATCAATCTTGATGCCATTCAACGTATCGATCTGCATGCCGCGCACGCTGATGGCGCTGTTTTCGCCCGCATAGCTGTTGCCAATGCTGGTCACGCTGGCGTCGTTTTTGAACGCTTCAGAAATTTGCGAAGATTGCTGATTCTGGATTTGCGCCGCACTCACTGCCGTGACTGAAAACGGCGTGTCGCGGATAGCTTGATCACCCAGCGCGCCATTGCTGGTGGACTGCACCCGATAGCTTTCCAGGGTAGATTGCGGTTGCGCGGTGGCGGTGACATCCACATTGGACAATACGGCGGCATCTTCGGCGAAAGCATGCGGAACAGCGCACAAAGCCGCAATTGCAAAAGCCAGCGGACGCAAACGAAGTGTATGGCGAGGCATGAAGGTTCCCTGATTGAAAGGTAAGGTCTGCCCTGACCTGAGGCGGTCGGGCCTGTTTTGATATGGATTTGGTAAAACTGGAGGTACTGCTGGATTTATGCGGTATTGATGGCTGGAACGCGGCGCGGCGGCGCAGAAGTCATGGCCCAGACGCTGTTGGCTTGGCCTGCTTGCTGACGGCGCCGGGTCAGACGCGCCAACCAGAGAAAACCTCCGCCCATGAGCAGCGCAATGGCATCGACACCAAAGATTTGCCAATCGCCACGCCATGGGGTGATCAGCAGGTAATCACCCGTTAGCAGGCCGTTGGCCAGCGGAATGCAGAAGGTCATCAACGCAGCAGCGCGCAGCAGATGCACGGCGGCGACGATGGGTGGGCGGGTAAAAGCAAAGAGCAGCGCGCAGAAGAATAGGCCGTAGCAAACTTCGCGTTCTAACAGCGGGACATCCAGATTCAGTGCCGCGCCCAGTTGCGCCGCCACAAACGCACCCGATATCGCTACGCAAGTACCGATGCATACGCCTATCGTGGCCTGCGCCATGTGGTATGGCGCCCGCCCCTGCTGTTCCTGGCGCGATTTGCGGCGCGATTCCACCCACAGCAAATTGCCGGAATAAAACAAAAAAGCGCCCATCAGCCCTAGCACAAAGTACAGCCACTTCACTGCGTAATGACCAAAGCTGCCAAAGTGCAGGCTGTATGCGCCGCTCATGGTGGCGTGGTTGATGTCTCGTTCACCGGCAATCTGGGTATCCAGAATATGCCCGTCCGCCAGGTGCACACCGATGTTGCCGTACGGCGCCAGCGAGCGTTCGGAATTACCGCGCACCGCCGCTTCAGCGTTGGCATCGCCATAATTGAGCAGCGTCAGCGCGCTGGCTTCAAAATCTGGCGCTTGTTGGCGCGCACGCTCCAGCAACTCGGGCAAGGGCAACATGACGGCGGATTTGTTGGCTGCAGGTGTCTCAGTGGTCACGTCCAGTGCGCCATTGATCTTGCCCATCAAATTGCCGCCATAAGCCAACGTATCAAACCCGGTCAGCAGCAAGCCGTACAGGCAGAACACCGCTGCGGTAGTGGCAAAAATGATATGAAACGGCAGGCTGAATACACCAATCAGGTTGTGCGCGTCTTGCCACAATCGTTTCAGATTTTTGCCCGCACGCAAGGCCAGCAAATCTTTGCTCAACCGTGGCAAATGAATCAGCAGACCCGACACCAGCGCCAGGCCGTACAACACGCTGACCACGCCCATGAAATAAATCCCGCCAACCGGAATACCCAGCGAGTAATGCACTGCATTGATAAAGCTGGTCAGGTCGGACTCAGGCTTGGCTGTGCCATCCATATGAGCCAGCGTGGCGCTTTGCCAGTCTTTTTTGGCGGTATCGAACCACCACGCCACATAACGTGAACCGGTTTCCGTAGGCAGTTGCAGACTCAAACGAGCTTTGGCATCGGGGTGCGCTGCGATCACGCGATCGATCAGCAACTGCCCTTCGGCCGGTGTTTCGACATGCTGGCTACGGTTGGCTGGGTTCTGCCAGATAGCAATGTCGTCCTGGAACACCGTAATGGCACCGGCATAAAACGCCACAAACAAGGCAAAGCCAGCCAGCAAGCCGGTCCAGGTGTGCAGGCTTTGAAAGAGACGTAACGTAGCGGAAGATGGCGACGGCATTTCAGGCAAGCGCATGACGCGTCCCCCACAGCAACAGATAAACCAACAGATTGAGCGCCAGCAGCAAACTCCACGCTTTGGCGGTGGAACGAAACAAGGTGCTACCAGCCATGATGCCAACCCACAACGGTGCAAACAGCAGCAGCGCTGGCACAATCAGGTGCGACCAGCCACCTGGCGCCAGGCGGGTCAGCAATCCGATAATGGCAATCGAAAGCGGCAAACCCAGCACCGCGCCTGCAGAGAAACGCCACCACATTAGCGGGCACCTGCTGCGGCTTTACGCGGTACCAGCAACGCCAGCGCAGGCAAGGCGATCCAGCTCAGTACAGTGGTCACCAGCGCGGCAAACACCCCTGCCCCGACGCCCAGTTGCCATACCCACAGTACGGTGGCGGCCAGCAGCAATACTGCGCCGATCCGACGCCCAACCCAGCCAGCAGACTGCGCCAGCAAAGACTGGTTAGGCGCGGCCAGGTACGTCCCGGCGGCCCCGGCAACGGTTAACAAAATGGCAAAAATAGTAATCATCAAAGGTCGAGCCTGCGGTTGGATCGCCGCGCGCAATGCTCATGCGGCGGGATCAGCATTTATCAGGACGTCATATTAATGATAACTGTTCTCATTTACAACCTTAAAAGGTCAGAGATACACGCAGATACTTGATGAAGTTCAAATCCTGTCCGGCAAATTGCGGTTTGGCGCGGCGATTTGAACAGGCATGCGAGCCTGAAAACAAAAACCCGGATGCTCAGGCGAGCGATCCGGGTTTTGTTTTTCAGACACATACTTGGGAGATTGCCGCGTTTATCTTTCAAAACGAGACGAATCACCCCATCAGGCAATTAGATATCCTGCCCTTCCACAATGCCGTCGCGCTGCTTGTCTTGCGGCAGGATCAGGTTAAGCACAATCGCCAGAATACTGACCAAACCCACGCCTGCCAGATTCAAACCGCCCAGCTTCAACGTCAGGCCACCAATCCCGCAAGTCAGGATCACAGCGACGATCACCAGATTGCGCGGGGCCATCAGGTCTACCTTGGCGTCGATCAGCGTTTTCAGGCCGATGCTGGCGATAGTGCCGAACAATAGCACCATGATCCCGCCCATCACGGGCAGCGGAATCGATTGCAGGATGGCGTTGAACTTGCCAAAGAACGCCAGGATTACGGCCAACACAGCGGCGTAGGTCATGATCACCGGGTTGAAGTTGCGGGTGATCATCAGCGCGCCGGTGACTTCGGAATACGTGGTGATCGGAGGGCCACCGATCAGACCGGCAAAGCACACGCCCAGGCCGTCGCCGGTCAGGGTGCGATGCAAACCAGGTTTGGTGGTGTAGTCGTTACCCGTGACCTTGCCAACCGCCATGACCGCGCCGATATGCTCAATGGCCGGAGCAATCGCTACTGGCAACATAAACAGAGCCGCCGCCCAGTTCACTTCTGGCGAAACAAAGTGCGGCATGGCAAACCACGGTGCCGCTGCAATACCGCCGAAATTCACGATCCCCATAAACGCGGCGACGACATAACCCACGATCACGCCCGACAAAATCGGCACCAGCCGCAACAGGCCACCGGCAAACACAGCCACGATAATGGTCGTTGCCAGAGAAATCGCTGCCAGCAACATCGATGGACCATATTCCACCAATTGCTTGCCACCACCCTGCCCCATGGCCATGCCGGATGCAGCAACGGCGACCGACAAACCGATCACCATGATCACCGGGCCGATCACCACCGGCGGCAACAGGCGGTTAATCAACGACATGCCGCGCCACTTGATGATGGCGGCAACCACAAAGTACATAAACCCGGCAAAGAACAGACCGAATTGAGTGGCGGCCTGACCCCAGGTTTGCATGGCAAAAATGATCGGGCCGATAAATGCGAACGATGAACCCAGAAAAATCGGCACTTGCCGCCCGGTAAGCAACTGGAACATCAGCGTGCCCACGCCAGCGCCAAGCAGCGCCATGGCGGGGTTAAGTCCGGTGAGTAACGGCACCAGCACCAGCGCGCCAAAGGCGACGAACAGAATCTGCGCGCCCGATATGAACTGTTTTACGGTTGAAAACATGGTATCCCCTTCCTGATTTATGATTTTTAGGGTTTTGCGTGGTGGCTCAGGCTTGTGGCCTGGAGCCGGACAAAACAATGCCGGGAATCCCCCGGCGTTGTTTGTAATTACTGATTTTGCATGGCTTACGACTTGTGCACAGTACCGAAAATCTTGTCACCGGCATCGCCCAACCCCGGGATGATATATCCGTGCTCGTTCAGGTGGCTATCGAGCGCGGCAGCATAAATCTGCACGTCTGGATGAGATTCGTTCACCAGCTTGACGCCTTCCGGCGCGGCGACCATCACAATCGCCTTGATCTCTTTACAGCCTTTGCGCTTGAGCATCTCAATGGTTGCCACCAGCGAGCCACCGGTCGCCAACATCGGGTCAATGATCAGTGCCAGACGATCATGCAAGTCGCCAACGAATTTCTCGAAATACGGCTCTGGCTGCAGCGTTTCTTCATTACGCGCCAGACCAACCACGCTGATCTTGGCCGACGGCACCAGATCCAGCACGCCATTGAGCATGCCGATACCGGCACGCAGAATCGGCACCACAGTCAGCTTCTTGCCCTTGATCTGTTGCACGGCAATCGGGCCACACCAACCCTGAATGGTTTTAGGCTCCAGTTGCAGATCGCGCGTGGCTTCGTACGCCAGCAAGCGCGCCAGTTCTTCAGTCAGCAGCCGGAATTTATTGGTACTGGTGTCCTCCGCACGCAGAAGGGCAAGTTTGTGTTGCACCAACGGGTGGTCAACGACGGTGAGTTGCATGGCGTGCTCCGGACTGATTGTCTACATGATGATGCGCGCATTTTACCGGCTGTGCCGATCGTTGCCATCAGTAGAAATAGCATAGGCCATGGCATGAGCATGTGCAGTGGCCAGATCGCCGCTAAACGTTCTCGCAACAGTTATTCAAACCGGTTTGAAAAGCGTTTAAAGCTTATCTAGACTGGCGTTTTGCCACCGCTTCTTTCACTAAACGTCCAGAGACTCGTCATGAATACCAAACAGGCACTGCTTACCCGGCTGGATGAAATCGGCCAGTCACTGGCACACAGCGGCCAGGCGCTGGCGCTATTTGGACTGGGTTCCGTTGGCGTGGAGGTAGCGCGCGTCGACAAATGGTCTGATCTGGATTTTTTTGCCATTGCCGCACCCGGTTTCAAGCAACGGTTTATCGATAACCTGGATTGGCTTGGCAATATCCGCCCGCTGGCATGGCATTTTCGCAATACGATAGACGGGCACAAGGTCTTGTTTGAAGACGGCATTTTTTGTGAATTTGCCGTTTTCGAAATAGACGAACTACCTAATATCGCCTACGCGCCGGGCCGCATGATCTGGAAAAAACCGGAAGTGCCCGACAGCATTTGTCTGCCCTCTTTCACCCCAAAGCGGGAAAACCGCAGCACCGACTGGCTGGTCGATGAAACCTTGGGCAATTTGTATGTGGGCATGGCGCGTTACAAGCGCGGCGAAAAACTCTCTGGCTTTCGCTTTGTACAGGTTGATGCGGTCAATCGCGTAATGGAACTGGCGGCTCATCTTGAAACGGCCCAGGCCAGCGTGTTTACCGACATCTATGCGAACGAACGGCGCTTTGAACAGCGCTTTACCCAAACCGCCACGGCCCTGCCCGATTTGATGCAAGGCTATGCGCGCACACCACGCTCGGCGCTCGCCATCCTGGCCTGGCTGCAGGCGCATTTTGCCGTGAACACACGCATGGCCAGCGAAATCTGCAGTCTGTGCGGTACAGACTGACTGATCCAACTGATCCGCCGCAACGGTCTTTCGGGTGTATTGCGATCATTAGACATGAATATCAATGAAAATCTCGGCTGCGCGTTAATAACTCACCGAGCAATTCGGTTCGATCTTCAAGTTTGTGGGCGACCAGATGCAACACACCCTCAACGTGCTGTACCTGCCCATATACCACCATCAAGCGCGACCCCAACAGTGGCTTACGATAGAGGGAAGCCACCTTTTCCCAAACCACCACATTGGTGTTGCCGGTTTCATCTTCCAGCGTCACGAACACCACACCGTTTGCGGTACCTGGCCGCTGCCGCCCAACCACAATGCCGCACACTTTGACGCGCAACCCATGAGGCACGCGCTTCAATTCAGCCGCGTTAAGCAGTTTGTCGCGGCGTAAACGTTCGCGCAGCAAAGACAATGGGTGCGCTCGCAATGACAAACGCAGACGACGGTAGTCCGCAGCAATATCCTGCCCCAGGCTGGCCGGGTCTAGCTCCGGCAGAATGCCGTCACTCTCCGACCAGGCCAGATCGTGCGTGGTATCAATGGCGCTGGCGTGCCACCACACCTGGCGACGATGCCCCGCCAAGGTTTCAAACGCCCCGCCCTCGGTGAGCGCGGTCATATCCCGCGTATCCAGCTCCAGCAGTTTTTGCACTTGTGCCACCGATTCAAACCCGCCCGGCGGACGCAGAGCCGCTAATTGCGCTACCGCCAACTCGCTCAAACCTTTGATCTGCCGCATCCCCAGCCGCACAGCGGCTTGCGGACGTTCGATGTCTTCCAGCGTGCAGTCCCAATCGCTGTGTTGCACATCCACCGGGCGAACCTCAATGCCGTGGCGCTGCGCGTCCTGGATCAGTTGCGAAGCACTGTAAAAACCCATCGGCAGCGAGTTGAGCATGCTGCACAAAAAAACCGCCGGTTCATAGAACTTGAGCCAAGCCGAGGCATAGACCAGCAAGGCAAAACTGGCGGCGTGGGATTCGGGGAAGCCGTATTCGGAGAAGCCTTTGATCTGGTTGTAGAGACGGTCAGCAAATTCGGCAGTTTGCCCGTACTTAATCAAGCCCTCTTTTAACTTCTGTTCGTATAACTTTAGTTTCCCAGTACGTTTCCACGCCGCCATCGCCCTTCGTAAGTCATCAGCCTCCCCCGCAGAAAACCCAGCTGCAACCTGCGCCAGTTGCATGACTTGTTCCTGAAAAATCGGCACACCAAATGTTCGCCCCAACACCTTGTCAACTTCCGGGCTCATCTTCTCAATCGGTTCCAGTTTTTGGCGGCGGCGCAAATAGGGATGCACCATGCCACCTTGAATCGGCCCTGGTCTCACAATCGCGACTTCAATCACCAAATCATAAAATTTCTCGGGTTTGAGCCTGGGTAGCATCGACATCTGCGCCCTGGATTCAATCTGAAACACGCCAATGGTGTCGGCCCGACTCATCATTTGGTAAACCTTGGAGTCTTCCGCCGGGATGGTGGCTAGCCTCCAGTTACTGCCACGAATGGCATTAACCAGATTGAGCGAACGGCGCAATGCCGAAAGCATGCCGAGTGCAAGTACATCTACTTTCAGCAACCCCATTGCATCCAGATCGTCTTTATCCCACTGCACTATGGTTCGATCTGGCATGGCCGCATTTTCAATTGGCACCATGCGGCTGATTGGCCCACGCGAGATGAGAAACCCGCCCACATGCTGTGATAAATGACGCGGGAACCCAAGTAAATCATCGGTCAACGCCAGCAATAACTTCACCGGTCGGCTTTCCGGGTCAAGACCAGCTTCCACCAGCCGTAGTGGCAACTCCTCTCGCTGATCCCACCAGGACAGATTTCGCGACAGGCGATCCAGTTGATCTGTTGCCAAGCCCAGCGCGCGCCCTAAATCGCGCAAAGTGGACTTCGGACGATAAGTAATAACCGTGGCCGTCAGAGCGGCCCGCTCACGAGTATATTTTTTATAGAGATACTGCATCACCTGTTCGCGTCGATCATGTTCAAAATCGACATCGATATCAGGCGGCTCGTTACGCTCTTCCGAGATAAAACGTTCGAACAAACAATTGGCACGTGCCGGATCTACTTCAGTAATACCAAGGGCAAAGCAGACTGCCGAGTTTGCTGCCGATCCGCGGCCCTGGCAGAGAATGTCCTGGCTGCGGGCGTATCTGACAATGTCATGCACTGTGAGAAAATACGGCTCATATTGCTTGCGGCCAATTAGCGCCAACTCACGGTCAACCTGTTCAGACACAGCATCAGGCACGCCCTGCGGGTAACGCTCGACCAGTCCTTCCCGTGTCAAAGCCTTCAGGTATCCCGCCGGCGTCATACCGTCCGGCACCAGTTCATCCGGATATTCATAACGCAAGTCACCCAGATCAAACGTACAGCGCTGAGCGATCTGCAATGCCTCAGCAAGCATGTCTGCCGGATAAACCATGGACAAGCGCAAGCGACTGCGTAAATGGCGTTCACCGTTGGGAAACAACGCGTGACCGCACTCGGCGACCGGTTTATGCACCCGTAAAGCAGTCATTACATCCTGCAACGCCCGGCGAGAACGCACGTGCATGTGCACATCACCTGCGGCAACACAAGGCAAGCCCGCGTATTCAGACAACCACCGCAACTGCGCCAGGCGAGCTTTATCATCTGGCCCTTGCAGCAACTCAACGGCGATCCAGACACGATCTTCAAACAGAGACCGGAACCAGTCCGCATCATTGGTATCTGGCTGCGCAGACGGCACCCATAAAGCGAGCAGACGATGTGCAAAGGCAGCCACATCCTCACGTGTCAGTCGGTACTCCCCTTTCGCAGCGGCCCTTCGGCCCACCGTAATCAGTTCAGATAGATCGCCATAAGCCTGCCTGTCCGGCGCAATCAAGACCAATTTCAATCCATCATCCAGCGTAAATTCAGAGCCAATCAGCAGTTGCAAGGGAATGCCTTTGTGGGCATTCACCTCTTGCCACGCCCGCACAACACCGGCGAGGGAGCACTCATCGGTAATTGCCAGTGCTCGATATCCCAATACTCGTGCACGCTCAACCAGTTCACGTGGATGTGAAGCTCCACGCTGGAACGAGAAATTGGAAAGACAATGCAGCTCCGCATAGTCTGGCAACCCAGCCATCACACCACCGGAGTCGGCGGATTTATCCAAAGAATCCATGTAACCACCATTCATGCGTTGAGCGGTCCTGCCAGACCCAGTAGCGCCGCCCGGACGGGCCAATGGCGACGTAATAATCGCGTGCCATGGCATGTTCATCCCACCAACCCGATTCGATGCGCTCGGCGCGGCCCGTACAACTGAGCAGTTCGCCATACCATGGGCGCTCGTTACGCAGGCTCAAGCGCTGTGGCTCCGCCAGCAGCCAACCCGGACGCTCACCGACTGGTAAGGCTGCACTGGGTTCGCCAGGCCGAGCCGGGCGCCATGCCAGTTCGGGGCGATGCTCATCCACCGTCGCCACGGCTTGCACGGCTGCTTCCCCAAGGCGGGCCGACAAGCGCGCCAGTAATAACTGGAAATTGGCATCGCCAGCCTCATGCCCAAACAAGCCTAATGGCATGCCATCCAGTTGATGCAACTGTTCGGCCATCAGCGTGATGGTGAATGCGGGCGCCGCCAGTTCGTAACGTTCCAGACGCTCTTTCAGCACCGACATGAATTCCGCCGCCCGCCGCCCTGGCACGCCAAAGCGCACCGTCAGCATGCTGGCCGGAATATCTTCATGCTTGAGCCGCAGGGTGACTTCCTGCACGCCCAGCCCGCGTCCGCTGAGAAACAATGCCAGTTCATCAAACAGCCACTGGCCGACCATGGAAAAACCGTCCAGTGTTTCCACGGGGTAATCCAGATCGACCGAGCGCTCGAAGCGATCTGGTGGCACGAACGGATCACGCGGGTCTGCCGCCGCACCTAACGCACGATCCAGCAGCAAGGGGAGTTCTTTGCCAAAACGCCGACCCAGCCCGGCGCGGGGTAAATCGATCAGACCACGTAGTTCACGCAAGCCCAGTTGTCCGAGGCCTTCCTGTGTTTTTTCCGGCACCGGCAACACGGCCAACGGCAATTCGGCCAGCGCCCAACCAATATCTTCAACCTTGAGTACCGCTTTGCTCCGCCCGCACATGGCCCGCCAGGTTGCCGCAAGTGGCGTGGGGGCAACGCCAATGCTGATGCTCAGGCCAAATTCAGCCAGCCCCGTGCAGACCAGTTCACGCAAGCGCGGCAAACCGCCGAAATAAAGCAAACAACCGCCGATTTCCAGCAGCAAGGTATGCCCATCGCCGATCACCACCGTGGGCGTGAATTGCAATGCCCAAGCAGCCAGCGTCGCCAGCTTTTGCGTTTCTGCCTCGGGGCGGCGGACATAAATATCCAGCTCATTGGCCAAGGCAAAAGCGGCAGACAGCTTCATTCCTGGCTTGATGCCTAGCGAAGCGGCCAGGGTATCCGCCAGCATCACCTGCTCGCCGCTGCCGTGCGCTACCACAACCAGTCGTGGCCGCACGCTATCCTCAGCTGGCGAGCCGTGGTGTCGTGGCGGAAAGACTTCCAGCGGCAGTTGCGGCAGATGAATAGCCAGCCAGAGCATGCCGGACCTCCTGACGAGATAAAAAGACCGGCGTTGTCAGGGGCAAGCCGCGCCGTTTCAGAATATTGATCTGCCAGCCTTGTTGGGAGCTGGAAATGGAGAGGCGTAACGGCAAGGGCGAAGACATGATCCGCGACCGCCCCGGGCGCAGTAAAAAGCCATAGCCGTTGCCCGCTTTGGCGGCCAGTTGCAAACGGCGACTGGCCCGGTCATCAATAAAACCCTGAACCCACCCCAATACCGCACCGCAGGCCGGCTCACGCAGGGCTTGCTCCATGGCCCAGAGCGACTCGGCCACCGAGCCCGGCTTGAGCCAGAGCGTTCGTGCCAAATCGATGCCCGCTTGCTGCCATGCCGGGGCGTAGGGAACATAGGGCGGCGAGACCAGCACAATTTCACGGCTACGCCCGATCTGGTGCAACGAAGGCCACAGAATGGCCAGTTCGCCCACACCTGCCCCATCGGCCAGCAATAACTCAGTCGTGCTGCCTGTCGCCCAGCCGCCATCAGGTAATTCAGCATCCAGCGCGGCAAGGGCCGTCGGCAAACTCTGTTGCGCCGACGCCATGCGTCCATCACCAAGCCAGATGGCTGGATGCTGCAAAACCTGGTCCAGAACGCCAGACATGATCAGTCTCTCTTCGTGCAGATATTTGCGTTCGATCATATAGAACGTTCGTTCTATTATCAAATCTGACAGACAAACGTTAGAGTGATTTCGTCACTCGCCCGCCAGCCCAAAGGAGTCCACCGCCATGCAACATGACGAAGCCCAGCGCATCATCACAGCTTTTGCGCAACAGCCGGTTTTGCCCGCCCGCACGGGCGCAGGAATGCAGGTGTCTTTCGACGAGGAAACGCTCAAGCAGGCTCTGTTACTTGCCGCCGAAGCCCTGGCTATTGCCGGGAAATTGACCGCTCGGGCGGCAGCGCTGCCCGCCAATGCCGGCAAGGCATGGACCGATGCAGAAGATCAGCAGCTACTGGCTGCTTTTGACGAGGGAATGTCGGTGCAAAAGCTGGCCACTCGCCATGGCCGTACTCGCGGCGGCATCACCGCCCGTTTGATCCGTAAAGGCAAACTCCTCCCCGATGCCCTGGCTCCAGTGCCGGTAAAGCTCCCGGAACAATCGGGCCAACACGGCTGAATGGTTGCCAACAGCCGATCCAAGGCGCTTGCAACAATCACACAACCGGTAACCCGGCTGGCAAGTTCACGGGCAGCCAAGACGAGGTTTTGCTAGAATCCGCACCTTTAGCGCATATACGCCTTTACGGACTACATAACACCATGAGCCTGCGACGAATCGCTCTCACACTGATTTCTTGTCTGATTGCCAGCCACGCCTTTGCCGGAGATTTCGAAGATATCCAGCAATTACTTAAAGCCCGGCAATACAAAACAGTCGTCGAGCGCGCCGACAGCTATCTGGTAAAAAACCCGAAAGACGCCCAGATCCGCTTCTTGCGCGGGATTGCGCTGACCGAAATGGGCCGTACCGAGGAGGCGATCAAGGCCTTCACATCGTTGACTGAAGACTACCCGCAACTGCCGGAGCCCTATAACAATCTGGCCGTGTTGTACGCTCAGCAAAACCAGCTGGATAAATCGCGCACTGCCCTGATGATGGCGATCCAGACCAACCCTTCCTATGCCATTGCACATGAAAACCTGGGTGATCTGTACGCACGCATGGCATCTCAGGCCTATGACAAAGCCCTGCAACTGGAAGGCTCTAACCAGAATGTCCAGACCAAGCTGACGCTGGTTCGTGAATTATTCAGCAGCAACCCGGCCATTGCACCGCGCCCGGCAACATCAGGCACCAAGGTTGCGGCCAACACCCCAGCGAAGCCAACACCTACGGCTGCGCCGACACCGGTAGTAACCGCCAAACCAACCCCATTGCCAACCCAGGCGCCGACGCCTAAACCTGTCGTCACGGCAACACCGGCCCCAACGCCAGCTCCGACACCGACCCCTACTCCTGCGCCGGTCAAAGCCGCATCGCCACATGATGCGGATCAGGAACAAATTGTGGCCGCAGTGAATACTTGGGCTGCCGCCTGGTCCAAACAAAACGTAAACGGCTACCTCGCCGCTTATTCGCGCAACTTCAAGACACCTGGCGGTGCAAAATTTGCCGATTGGGCCAAAGAACGGCGTGATCGCATCACTTCACCCAAGTCAATTGACGTCGGTGTTTCAAATATCAAAATTGAATTTACCGATAACGATACAGCTAAGGTAAAATTCCGCCAAAATTACAAGTCGGATCGTCTGTCTGCGCGCTCCACTGGTAAGACTTTGATTATGGAAAAATCCGGCGGCCGGTGGCTGATCGTTGAAGAGCGTACCTGAGCGATTTACTGAATGACCCGTACCATCAACTGGAGCAAGCTGATCATCAGCTTGCTGGCATTACTGCTGCTTGCCCCGGCGGCGCAGCCACGTATGCCAATAATGAATCCGTACCAGTTGCATCCGCTGCGGGACGTTAAAGGCACCTCCACGCAAGGCTCTCCGGAGCAAATGATTGTTGCCGCAATCGACGCCATCCGCGACAACCGGATGGCCGATGCGCGCGCGACAGTGGATGCACTGCTCACCAAAGAACCCAATTACCGCTTGGCGTATCTGCTTTCTGCAGATCTGTACGCCATGCAGGCCGAGCCATTGGCTACCATCGGCGGCGCGGCGCCAGCCATCAATACCGACAAGCTGGAAGACTTGCGACGTGAGGCCTTGGTCAGAATAAAACGGCAAGCTGCGCCACCGCCGCTCAATCAGCTGCCAGCGCAGCTGATTGCTTTTTCGGCAAAACAGAAATACGCGATTCTGGTCGATGCCTCCAGCTCGCGCCTGTTTGTATTTGAAAACCACGATGGCACACCGAAATACGTCACCGATCACTATGTAACCGTGGGCAAGCTGGGTACTGAAAAACAGCGAGAAGGCGATCAGCGCACTCCCCTCGGCGTTTATTTTGTGGATAGCCACATGTCGCGCCCGCAGCTGGACAAGACTTTTGGCACACAAGCCGATTTGTATGGCGTAGGCGCCTGGCCGATTTCGTATCCCAACGAGATGGATAAACGCGAGGGCCGCACCGGCCACGGCATCTGGTTGCATGGCAGCCCGTCTGAGACCTACTCGCGGGCACCGCAGGCTTCCAATGGCTGCGTGGTACTGACCAATCCGGAAATGCTCAATGTGTCTGACTTTTTGCAGATTGGCACCACACCTGTAGTCATCGTGCCAAAGGTGGAATGGCTGTCAGCCGCAGAATGGCAAGAACGCCATCAGGCCGCGTTGCATTTACTGGATAACTGGCGCGAGTCGTGGCAGTCCCTCAATCTGCCGCATTATCTGAATTACTACAGCAAAGACTTTACGACCGGCGACGGGCAGACACTGGCAAGCTGGAGCAAGCAGAAATCATCGCTGAAAGCTTCTCGCCAAAGCGCCCAAATTGATCTGAGCGAGGTCAGCCTGTTTAGCGGCGGCAAAAACGAAACCCTGGTTGCAACTTTCGATCAGGATTATCGCAGCAACAATCTGGACAACCGTATGCGCAAGCGGCTCTACTGGCGTAACGAAGATGGCGCTGGCTGGAAGATTGTCTGGGAAGGTGCCGCTGCGAACGGTTGATGAATGACGGTTTGCATCCGGCTGCAGCAGGCACCGACAATAAAAAAAACCTCGCACATGGCGAGGTTTTTTTTATTGTCGGTAATAACCGCGTCGCCCTTGGCGTTACAAGGTCAGGCCACCAGTTACTTCAATAGCAGCGCCGTTGATATAGCTGGCCTCATCACTGGCGAGGAAAGCATATACATTGGCAATTTCTTCCGGCCGAGCCATCCGTTTCATCGGCACACGCTCTTCCATCGCCTGAATCACCTTTTCCGGCATGTCATGCAAGATAGGCGTAGCCACGAAGCCCGGGCAGACCGCATTGGCCCGAATACCCTTCTTGCCCAGCTCTTTGGCCCAGGTTTTCACAAAGCCAATCACACCAAATTTGGCTGCAGCGTAATTAGTCTGGCCAAAATTGCCGTAGACCCCAACCACTGAAGAAGCATTCAGAATGACACCACTGCCCTGCTCAATCATGGTGTCGACCACAGCCTTGGTGCAGTTGTAGACACCCTTGAGATTGATGTCGATTACGCGATCAAACTGCTCATCACTCATCTTGTACAACTGGGCATCTGCAACAATGCCGGCGTTATTGACCAGAACATCGATCCGGCCAAAACGGGCTTTGACCCCGGCAACCATTTCGGCGATTTGTCCTTTGTTGGTCACATCAACCAAAAAACCTGCCGCTTGCGCGCCACTGGCCACAAGCTCGGAAACCACTTGGTCCACCCCAGCCGAATTGACATCACAGACCACCACTTTTGCGCCTTCAGCCGCAAATTTCACAGCGGTAGCATGGCCAATGCCGCTGGCACTGCCGGTGATAATGGCAACTTTGTCTTTTAGCTTCATCGAATAGCTCCTGCTGACTTATACATGTGCCGCCGCGCTGTACCGAAGATGTCTGACGGGTTTCAGCGCGCAGCAGCTAACGCACCCATGCGCGCTTCTCATAAGGACTAGCATAGCGCGCGTTGTGCGTTGCAACAATGAAAAATCGATGAGTTGAGCCCGAACGGGCTCAGAGGGGAAACAGAATTAGCCAGCTTTGGGAGCGGCTTCGGCTTGGGCCGATTCAGCTTGTTGCTGTTCAATCAGTGTCCGGCAGTCGACCACGCGCAAATCATTGTCGCGGGCAAATGCCATGATGAATTCAAAAACACGGGGATCGAGCTTTTCCAGTTGTTTGTCTACAGCCACGCAACGCACACCGTCCATCACCATGGGGCGGACATATGGCGCGTAGGAAAGCTTTTGATCAAAACCAAAGGTAGAAAGAATACCGGAAAGACGCTCCGCCCAGTCGCTAGGCCGGAACTGGCGCCCGTCGCTGGTGATCCCCTGAATGACGATTTCGTATGGATTACAGATCATGTGTATAAGGGAAAGCGTTATGGAGCACGTTTAAAACGTGATTATATCGTAGCCAGTGTTGCAGTGCATCGATTTGTCACAAGGTTAAGCGATTTTACAGTTCAATCGCGTGGATACCAAGCGCTGATCCGTACGACATGATCATCGGCAGGCACGACGAAAAATCAATACGCATGCACGTCAGGGCTTGCCACCCAGCCACTGCACGCACAATAATGGTTGTTTTTTCAAACAATTGCGGCCTCACTCGGTCGGCAAAAGCGTGCCCCATGCGACACTATTTGCAGTTCAAGGATTTCTCCCGCGACGAATACCAGTATCTCTTCAAGCGCGCCCGCGTATTGAAGCAGAAACTGCGCGCCGGTGAGTTGTATCAGCCCCTGGTAGGCCGCGTTCTGGCGATGATTTTTGAAAAATCCTCGACCCGTACCCGAGTGTCCTTTGAAGCTGGCATGTCCCAGTTGGGCGGCCACGCCATGTTCATGGCCTCCAAAGATACGCAACTCGGCCGAGGCGAACCCATTGAAGACGTCGCACAAGTCATCAGTCGCATGACCGACATCGTCATGGTGCGCACCTTTGAGCAGAGCATCATTGAGCGCTTTGCCGAAAACTCCAAAGTGCCGGTCATCAACGGCCTGACCAACGAATACCACCCCTGCCAGATCATGGCCGACATCTTCACGTATGAAGAGCGTTTCGGTTCTATCGAAGGCAAAACTGTTGCCTGGATTGGTGATAGCAACAACGTCAGCCGCACTTGGCTGCAAGCGGCCAAAATCTTCAATTTCAAATTGAACCTGGCCTGCCCTCGCGGTTATGAAATGACCGTGCTGGATGGCGAGACTTATGGCCCGGAACATTTCGAGCAATTTCGCGACCCGTTTGACGCCGCAAAGGGCGCAGACGTCATCACTACCGACGTCAGCGTATCAATGGGCTACGAGCGCGAAACCCTGCAACGCAAGAAGGACTTCCTCAATTATCGCGTGACCGAAAAATTGATGGCTCACGCCAGTTCAGAGGCCGCTTTCCTGCATTGCCTGCCAGCGCATCGCGGCGAAGAAGTCGATCCAGAAGTCATCGACGGCCCGCAATCGCTGGTTTGGGATGAAGCGGAAAACCGCATGCACACCCAGAAAGCCGTGATCGAATTTTTGTTGCTGGGTGAATTGAAGGACTGAAGTGCTAGGGATTACCGACCCACTTACTTATCTGGCCGGGGCCACCGCCATCATTCTGATGCCTGGTCCCAATTCCTTGTTTGCGCTTTCAGTGGCTTCACGGCGCGGAACGCAAGCGGGGTTCGCCGCCGCCGCCGGGATTTTCACCGGAGATCTGATCTTGATGCTCGCCGCTGCGCTGGGTGTGGCATCATTGATGCATGCTTATCCGGTTGCGTTCGACGTTGTACGCTACGCCGGTGCTGCATATCTGGCCTGGCTGGGCGTCAAGCTCTTGCTGGCCAAAAGCAACAAGCAGGCTGAAATGTCCCACGTGGATGTGCCAGCCCGCCATATTTATCGCCAGGCGGTGTCGATTTCGCTGGTGAATGTCAAAGCCATCATTTTTTTCATGGCTTTCTTTCCCCAGTTTGTCGATCCATCGTATTCGCACATCTGGCTGACCTTCGGTGCCCTCGGCATCACTGTGCAAATTTTGAGTTTGTCGTATCTCAGTTTTCTGATTCTGGCTGGAGCCAACATTGCCAGGAAGTTGTCTGGCCGCGCCTGGATTGGCGCGCTGTTGCGCCGACTGACTGGTGTGCTGTTCCTGAGTTTTGGCGCGCGCCTGGCGCTAGGCCGATGACCCGTTTTACCCGTCGGTCATAGCGATATATTGCGCTAAAATACTGGTCTGAAAATTTGAACTGAAATCGACATCACCTACTGATCCAACTTGCCTCATCGGGGATTCCCATGTCTGACGTAAAGAAAGTAGTGCTCGCCTACTCTGGCGGTCTTGATACCTCGGTCATTTTGAAATGGCTGCAGGACACCTACCAATGTGAAGTGGTGACATTCACTGCTGACTTGGGCCAGGGCGAAGAACTTGAACCGGCACGACAAAAAGCGCTGCAGTTCGGCATCAAACCCGAGCACATCTTTATCGATGACTTGCGCGAAGAGTTCACCCGCGATTTCGTCTTCCCGATGTTCCGCGCCAATGCGCTGTACGAAGGCGAATACCTGCTGGGCACTTCCATCGCCCGTCCGCTGATCGCAAAACGTCAGATTGAAATCGCCAATGCCACCAACGCCGATGCAGTCAGTCATGGTGCAACCGGCAAGGGCAACGACCAGGTTCGCTTTGAACTGGGTTATTACGCACTCAAGCCAGGCGTGAAAGTGATCGCCCCGTGGCGTGAATGGGATCTACTAAGCCGCGAAAAACTGCTGGCCTATGCCGAAACCAACAAGATTCCGGTCGACATGAAGCACAAGAACGGCGGCGCGCCGTACTCCATGGACGCCAACCTGTTGCACATCTCGTTTGAAGGTCGCCACCTGGAAGACCCGAAAGCGGCTGCGGAAGAAAGCATGTGGCGCTGGACCGTGGCGCCGGAAGATGCGCCTGACAAACCACAATTCATTGATCTCGAATACGAAAAGGGCGACGTGGTTGCCATTGACGGCGTGCGCCTGTCGCCAGCCCAAGTGTTGACCAAGCTGAACGAACTGGGCGGCAAGCACGGCATCGGTCGACTGGACCTGGTCGAAAACCGTTACGTGGGCATGAAGAGCCGTGGTTGCTACGAAACCCCGGGCGGCACCATTTTGCTCAAGGCTCACCGTGGCATTGAGTCGATCACCCTGGATCGTGAAGTTGCGCATCTGAAAGATGATCTGATGCCCCGCTACGCCAGCCTGGTCTACAACGGCTACTGGTGGGCACCAGAACGCAAAGCACTGCAAGTGCTGATCGACCACACCCAGGAACGCGTCAACGGCTGGGTACGCCTCAAGCTGTACAAAGGCTCGGTTTCGGTGGTGGCACGTGACTCAAAAGACACGCTGTTCGACCAGACCATTGCCACCTTTGATGATGACGGCGGCGCCTATAACCAGGCTGATGCTGGCGGCTTTATCAAGCTGAACGCCCTGCGCCTGCGCATTGCGGCGCGCAAGGGCCGTTAATCTGTACGCTGGTCGCAAGGCCAGCATGCAAGATGAAGCGGTTCAGTAAATCCGATCAGGCCGGCACATTACGAGCCGGCCTGATTGTTGTTGCCTCATCTCGAGACACAGTAATCAACGAAGCATCCGGCCTGCCATGTCCATACTTGATCCCATTCTGAAAATGCCCGAGGACACGTTTGATACGCTGTCCGTTTCCATACTGGTCACCGGCCTCATCATCTATATGGGCTTCATCATTTATCGCATGGCCAAGGATTCACAAGCAGGCAAATTCGGCACCATCATCCTGTTTTTTGTGCTCGGATTCGGCATGTTGGGCTTCATCATCAAAACCGTTTTGACCGAAGTGCTGCAAAAATAAGGCAGCCACACCACCCTTCCTGGAGCAATTCCTTCATGAGCCAGCAACCCCAGCAGTTCGATAACGTATCCGTGGCAAAACAAGCCAATGTCTATTTTGACGGCAAGTGCGTTTCGCATAGCCTGACTCTGGCAGACGGCACCAAAAAAAGTGTGGGCGTGATCCTGCCGTCCGCACTGGTATTCAACACTGGCGCACCTGAAATCATGGAACTGATTGCAGGTAAATGTGCCGTCAAACTGGCAGGCGAAAGCGAAGCACGCGTTTACTCTGGCGGCGAGTCTTTCAACGTACCGGGCAATTCGAGTTTCGATATCGAAACACTCGAAACCCTGCATTACGTTTGCCATTTCGGCTAAGCCGTAATCGCGATCCAGCGCCCGTACCGACACGGTTGGTACGGGCGTTTTTTACAAAGAACAACCGACCCTCATGACGACCATTGTTACCCACGCCCTGGTTGCTGCGACAATTGTGCGGACCTTACCCGCGCACTGGCGTAGCCGCTCGCTTTATCTGCTGGCCATGTCTGGCTCAATGGCACCGGACCTGGACACACTGGGTTTTCGTTTTGGCGTTGCTTATGGCAGCGACTTTGGTCACCGCGGCGCAACTCATTCCATTGTTTTTGCCATAGCTCTAGGCCTCTTACTGGCACTCTGGCAGCGCCAACGACACGGACCCCCGCTACTTCGCTGGTGGACAATCCTGACGCTCACCACGGTCACGCATTTGCTGCTGGATGCAGTCACTGACGGTGGCTTGGGCGTCGCCGCTTTGTGGCCGTTTAGCAGTACCCGATTTTTCTTTCCAGTGCATCCGGTGGTGGTGTCGCCAATTGGCGCGCATTTCTTCAGTCACCGCGGCGTTGCGACACTCTGGAGCGAATTGGCCTGGGTCGGCCTGCCGTGTGCGATTATCTGGCTGGCACTGACACTTTGGCCGCGTCGTAAATATCGCTAGAATCGCCACTTGCCCGTGGCCCATCCGACAAAGCACCTAAATGATCAATCGAGCGTATGTGCAGTTGATGAGCAGCTACAATCGCTGGATGAATGAGCGCCTGTTGGCCATGGCCAATACTCTGGACGATGATGTTCGGCACGCCGATCAAGGTGCGTTTTTCAAATCCATCCATGGCACGTTGGATCATCTGATTCGCGGTGATCGCAACTGGCTGGCCCGCTTTAGCCAGCAACCCGCGCCGATTTTCCCCGCTGGGCATCTGGTCTGCGCCAGTTGGTCTGAACTGGTTGCGATGCGTCGACACATTGATGCCGAGATCGACCAATGGGCTGAGCGTGTCAGCGATGACTGGCTGCAGCAGCCTTTCAAATGGCATAGCCCGATGTACCAGCGCGACCTGAACATGCCAGCGTGGATTGTGGTTACTCATTTTTTCAATCACCAGACCCATCATCGTGGTCAGCTGACGACTTTGTTATCGCAACTTGGCATTGACCCCGGCGTGACCGACCTCCCCATGTTGCCGGCGCTTGAGATAGATCCATTTACGTTTTGAAATTGGCAACCCCCGAATTATTTAGCAGGAGAATCCCATGCCCTCATTCGATATTGTTTCTGAAGTTAATGACGTTGAAGTGCGCAATGCGCTGGAACAAACCAACAAAGAAGTGAGCACCCGCTTTGACTTCAAAGGCTCGGATGCGCGTGTAGACCAGGCAGAGAAGGTGCTGACCTTGTTTGCCGATAACGACTTCCAGCTCGATCAAGTGAAAGACATTCTCACCGCCAAACTGACCAAGCGCGGCGTGGACATTCGCTGCCTGGATGAAGCCAAGAGCGAGAAGGTATCCGGCAACAAGGTCAAACAAGCGATCACCGTGCGTACCGGCATCAGCGGTGAAGAAGCCAAGAAGATCGTCAAGCTGATCAAGGACTCCAAACTCAAAGTCCAGGCCGCGATTCAAGGCGATGAAGTACGCGTCTCTGGCGCCAAGCGTGATCTGCTGCAGGAATGTATCGCGCTGGTGCGCAAAGCGGTAACTGACTATCCGGTGCAATTCCAGAACTTTCGTGACTGAAACAGCGGCAAACCGCTTTGCCGAAAATATGACATTTCGGTATTTGTGACCGCAACAAATTGACTGTCGTCAATATCAACTCAGCGCCGACCCGCCATGATCGTGTCATTACAAATTCGTCCTGGCAGGAGTCACATCATGGAAAACACCCCTTGGGAAACGCTGTTTTTTTCTGATATTGGCCTGTTGAGCCTGTTCACGATTGGATTCATTCTGGTGATGGCGGTGTATATCTTCTTGTTTGTTCGTCGCAATGTGATGAACGCTGTTGATCCGGACACCATCAAAAAAGAAGATCATCACCCGCAACACTCGTAACGTTACAGTTACTACCCATAAAAAAGACCAGCAAGTTGCTGGTCTTTTTTATGGGTAGTAACTGCTGCCAAGCGCTGGCTCTACTGAGTGGCAGAATGGGTTTTATCAATCAGATAGAAATGCTCATGCCGCTCTCCTGGGCGCGCGCCATCCCATAACACCATAGAACCCGGCGGCGGATCACCCGACAACAACTGCAGGCGGCAACCATCAACCTCACGCCGTTGCAGCGGCATATCCGAAAAATAATCAATCGAAGCGGCCATTGAGTCGGATATCAACGATCCATCAATGCATCCCGGTTTTTGCGAGTTAATTGCCACCTGCAAAGCAGCAACCACCGGACGATAGCTCTTTGAAGCATCCAGCCACGGCTGCCACAAGCCAATCAATGCACCCCACAATAGTGTGACGCCACACGCCCAATTGGTGATCGCAAGGCGTCCCAGCGAGCGCTTGCGTA
Organism: Silvimonas sp.; assembly: GCF_031291215.1. NCBI lineage: Bacteria > Pseudomonadati > Pseudomonadota > Betaproteobacteria > Neisseriales > Chitinibacteraceae > Silvimonas > Silvimonas sp. The sequence continues at coordinate 128,338 of NZ_JARLJK010000122.1, read as the reverse complement.
GCAGCACCCAGCACCATGTCGCTGAGATTGCCAGCGTAAATACCAGCCCAATCACCGCAACGTGCGGGTGCCACGCCGGGCTAGCCTCAAGCAAAGTTCTGGCCCAGCTGCTGGGTGTTCCGGTCTGGATAACCAGCCACGCACACCACAACAAAAAGGTACCAACCCCAAAAGTCATGATGCCAAACCAGTTGAGCGCCGCAGCCGCGCCGCGCCGCAAGCGATCGATCCCCACCGTGGTCAATAAAGACAGAGCTGGAAGTACGATCAGCAAGGACGACTCGCCGATCAAATCGCCCGCCAGAGCCAGCCAGCACGCGTTCAACAACAAAGCCATTATCGGTAGCGCCAGTTTCGGCGAACGCCACTCAGCCTTGTTGGACCAGGCACCCCAGACACCCAACGGCAGAACCGGCCAGGCAAACCACAACACGATTGAAAAGAAAAAACCGAAGGTGTGGAAGGATTGCCAAGCAGCCAGCCCCCCAAATGCGCCAAATGCGTAATAGTTAAGCCAGACCCGAAACGCGGGCGGGCTGAACTGATAGAGATCCACCACCCAAATCAACCCGAGCGGCACAGCGGTGACCAGGGCAGTTAACAGCGTGGCTAGATACCACGGGCGCCGCCATGGGCGGAAAGCCACCAGAGACATAGCGGTGACCAGACTGAGTAAGAACTCGCCCCAGGACGCTCCCAGCAGCAGAACCAACCAGGACATCCCCAGCAATAGCCCGCCCTGCACCGGCTGCCTTAACGCCCAAGCCAGCGCATACAGTTGCCAGGCAAAACTGAACAGCAAAATCACATCGGGGGACAAATGATGCCCCCACACAATGAGCCCGATACTGCCGATCAACGCCATGACCGCCACACGGCCCTGGCGACGCCCGTAGAGCTCACGACCAGCCAGACCCAGCCCCCACATGGCCAGGGCCATCCACACGCCCGTAACAAGGCGTGCTGCGTCGTGCACAGCCAACCCCATCCGGGATAATGGCCAGGCCAGTATTGCGGCCGTCCAGTAGTAAAGCGGGCCATGGATGAGATAGGCGCTATCGCCGTACCACGGCAGCGACCAATGCTGCCCATCCAGAAAACGCTGGATGACGGCGGCGGTTTCCAGCTCAGCCGGCTTCCACGGGTCATGCCCGATCAGGCCAGGCAACAACCACACAAGACACAGCAACAACAACTGCCAGGGACTTTGCCCAGGCGGGAGCGGTTGTTCGCGTTCGGTTTCAGGGACGTAGGTAAGCATGCGGCGATTCTAACTGGCAATGCGTGGGGATGACAGAGACAAAAAAGGCAGCCTCGAAGAGCTGCCTTTTTTGCGGTACACAGAACACAAGCGCTGGATTAGCCCTTGTTGCTGGTGTACATGGAGTATTTCTGACGGAACTTCTCGACACGACCTGCAGTATCCAGCACTTTTTGCTTGCCGGTGTAGAACGGGTGCGATTCGGAAGAAACGTCCAGACGAACAACTGGATAGTCCTTGCCGTCGGTCCACTTCATGGTTTCCTGGCCGCGAGCGGTCAGTGTGGAGCGCGTCAGAAACTTGAAATCAACGCTTGCATCAAAAAAGATGACTTCTTTGTACTCGGGATGGATACCGTCTTTCATTTTCATTTCCTTTGACATGAGCGCGCCGGGGTTGTGCCGACGCAAAACGCGCATTATTCCAGATACAGCCACTTACCGCAAGGAAAGCCGCCGCAAATACTGGCAGCAACCGCCTCGGCATTTTCTGGCCAGGGGGTTTTACCAGCAAATATGAAGGCATCGCAGAAAATCGCGCTGACAAGACGCGGCCCCGCAGACAGTACTACAAGTACGGCAAGGGGGCGTAACGTAGTCAGCGCGGTTTTATGCGGTGCAATCAACGACGCATGGAGTCGAAGAAATTGGCGTTGTTCTTTGTGGCTTTGATCTTGTCTTGCAAGAACTCCATCGCTTCCAGATCATCCATTGGATACAGCAACTTGCGCAGTACCCAGATCTTTTGCAGTTGTTCTTGCGGGATCAACAACTCTTCGCGGCGCGTGCCGGAACGGTTGATGTTGATAGCCGGGAAAGTCCGCTTTTCCGCCATGCGACGGTCAAGGTGGATTTCCATGTTACCGGTACCCTTGAACTCTTCGTAGATCACATCGTCCATGCGCGAGCCGGTATCGATCAGCGCTGTGGCGATAATGGTCAGACTGCCGCCTTCTTCGATATTACGGGCGGCGCCAAAGAAGCGTTTTGGACGTTGCAGGGCATTGGCGTCGACACCACCGGTCAGCACCTTGCCAGAGGCTGGTACCACGGTGTTGTAGGCGCGAGCCAGACGGGTGATCGAATCCAGCAGAATCACCACATCTTTTTTGTGCTCAACCAGACGCTTGGCTTTTTCGATGACCATTTCAGCCACTTGCACGTGGCGTGTAGCTGGCTCGTCAAAGGTGGAGGACACAACCTCGCCCTTCACCGAGCGCTGCATTTCGGTCACTTCTTCTGGACGTTCGTCGATCAACAACACAATCATCACCACGTCGGGGTGATTGGAGGTGATGGCGTGCGCAATGTTTTGCAGCATCACGGTTTTACCGGATTTAGGCGGCGCCACCAGCAAACCACGCTGACCACGGCCAATCGGCGCGATCAAATCAATAATACGGCCGGTCACATTCTCTTCGGCCTTGATGTCGCGTTCCAGCTCCAGACGGCGCGTTGGAAACAGCGGAGTCAGGTTTTCGAACAGAATCTTGTGCTTGGCATTTTCTGGCGGTTCGCCGTTGACCTTGTCGACTTTAACCAGCGCAAAGTAACGCTCGCCATCTTTCGGCGTACGGATTTCACCTTCAACCGTATCGCCAGTGTGCAGATTGAAGCGGCGGATCTGCGACGGACTGACGTAAATGTCATCCGGGCCAGCCAGATAGGAAGTATCCGGGCTACGCAAGAAACCGAAGCCATCTGGCAGAACTTCCAGCGTGCCATCGCCGAAAATGCTCTCCCCTTTTCTGCCCTGGTTTTTCAGCAGTGCAAAGATCAAGTCCTGCTTGCGCAGACGACTGGCGCCTTCAATTTCGTTGGCGATGGCCATCTCGACAAGAGCTGAGACGTGGTGATGTTTTAGATCGGACAAATGCATGCGATTGGGCCGTTGCTGTACAAGCTAGAAAATATGGGGAATAGGGAGAGACGTAATTCTTGGAATTCTGATATCAGTGTGGCGGAAGGACTCCAGCACACGCAGTAAACGCCGTAAGGGTATACGGCATTAAATTACACTGTCAAGCAACCAGCGACGCGTGGGCGTCGCTGGTGTTGCGCAATCAATACGCAACCGGCCAGATGAGTTTTTGGCCGGTTCAATAATTACAGATTGCTGTCAAGAAACGCGGTCAGTTGCGACTTGGACAACGCGCCCACTTTGGTCGCTTTTACTTCGCCACCCTGGAACAGCATAAGCGTAGGAATACCTCGGATGCCGTACTTCGGCGGTGTACCCTGGTTTTCGTCGATGTTGAGCTTGGCAACTTTGAGCTTGCCAGCGTATTCGCCAGCAACTTCGTCCAGAATCGGAGCGATCATCTTGCAAGGACCACACCACTCGGCCCAGTAATCAACCAGCACTGGGGTTTGCGATTTCAGAACTTCAGCGTCAAAAGAGGCGTCGGTAACGTACGAGATGTGTTCGCTCATTGGATTCTCCAGAACAAATGCGGGTAACGATGCGGTATCTATGTCAGAAAATGAACCACCGGCAGCACAGGCCACCGGTTTACTGACGACTATGCTAACGGATGCGCTCGCAAAATCCCAATCAATTATGACCGTTCGGTCTGATACAAAAATACTATGAGGCCATCGCTGGCGATTTCAAGTCGCCATAAAACCACTTATAACGCTGCGTTCATGGCATCAGCCAGCCGCTCAACTGCGGTCACGGTCATACCTTCTATTGGCTGACGCGGGCGATTGGCATGCGGCACGATAGCGTGGGTGAAGCCCAGCTTGGCAGCCTCGCGCAGCCGCTCCTGGCCACGCTGCACCGGCCGCACTTCGCCCGCCAGACCCACTTCACCGAACACGACCAGTTTTTCCTGCAGCGGCCGGTTTTTGAGCGATGACACAATGGCCACCAGCACCGCCAGATCAGCTGCAGGCTCGTTGATGCGCACACCACCCACCGCATTGATGAACACGTCCTGATCAAACACGGCGATGCCCGCGTGGCGATGCAAAACCGCTAGCAACAAGGCCAGCCGGTTTTGCTCGATCCCCACCGCCAGCCGCCGTGGCTGTGGCGCGTGGGTGTCATCGACCAGCGCCTGGATTTCAACCAGCATCGGCCGCGTGCCTTCTTGCGTCACTAACACGCAAGAACCAGCCACCGGTTCGCGATGCTGGCTAAGGAACAATGCGGATGGATTAGTGACCTCTTTCAGGCCCCGATCCGTCATGGCAAACACGCCAAGTTCATTGACCGCGCCAAACCGGTTCTTGATTGCCCGAATCAGCCGGAAGCTCGAATGCGTATCGCCTTCAAAATACAAGACGGCATCGACGATATGTTCCAGCACGCGCGGGCCAGCCAGCGCGCCCTCCTTGGTCACGTGCCCCACCAGCAAGATGCTGATGCCGGAGCGTTTGGCGGCGCGGGTCAATTGTGCGGAACACTCACGCACCTGCGCCACGCTACCGGGCGCCGAGGTCAGCGCGTCTGAATAAACGGTCTGGATCGAGTCAATCACCACCACCTGTGGTTTTTCGCGCTCCAGCGTGGCCAGAATCTTTTCCAGATTGATTTCCGGGAACAGCCCTACGGGCCCGGTCGCCAGCTGTAGGCGCTTGGCACGCAGGGCAATCTGCTCAGCGGACTCTTCACCGCTGACATACAACACCCGCTCGCTACCCGACATCTGCGTCAACGCTTGCAACAGCAAGGTGGATTTGCCGATGCCTGGATCGCCGCCAATCAGCACCACGCCGCCGGGCACCAGGCCACCACCCAGCACGCGATCCAGCTCCGCCATGCCGGTGGGCGTGCGCGGCAGATCGACCGCTTCAACATCGGACAATTGCCGAATGGCGCCATCTGCGGCCAGCGATTGAAACCGCGCTGGTGCTTTGGCTTCTGCAACCGCCTCGGTCAGTGAATTCCAGTCGCCGCAATGCGGACATTGGCCTTGCCATTTAGGCGAGGTGCCACCGCAGGACTGACAGACGTAAAGAGTTTTAACTTTGCTCATGGGGCGATATTAGAACACGTCCACAGTGCTCACCGACACATCACATGGCAGGCAGAAATAAAAAACGGACTCTGCAGAGTCCGTTTTTGGTGACTGACGTGATCGCCGCATCTGATCAGGAGATGTACTGGAACAAGCTCAATCCAGCCACCTTGGAGAATGTCTGGCGCGCAGCTTCCAGCGTCGTCTGATTTTGCGTGAAATCGCTGATCGCCTTGGCGTAATCCAGGCCATCGAGGTCGGCAATGGTCGAGCTATAAGCCAGATTCAGATTGCCATTGGTGGTTTGCTGCTGGGTCGATTCGTTTTGCCAGGCGCCGACACTGGCATTCACCTTCACCATATTGTTCAGTACGTTGGACATCGCCGAAATCACGCCATTGAGCTGATTCTGGAACGCCGCCTGCCCCTTGCCGGTGGTGTCGGTGGTGTAGTTGGTCAAAGCACTGGAGAAATCAGCAATCGTGGTAAACACGTCCTGATTGGTACTGGCGGCAATATTGAAACTGTCGCCAGCCTTCGGCGTGCCGGTCATGTTTACGCTGGCGCCAAAGTCCCAATTAGGGACTGGCGCTGTACCCGGATCACCAGGCTGCGCCGACAACTGGATGTCACCACCGTCAGAATAAGCACGCGGATACGCCCCGGCGCGGGCGCCAGACGTGGTGTAGTTGTACCCGTCAATCATCGAGACGTTGTAATTGGGGTTGGCGGTGCCGTTGGGCAAAGTGGCACGGTTATCCACGATGTCATAACTCACCGTGGGCGGCGCCGACGGATCGGTCGCGTTGGGGACAGTCTGGAAAGTGATATTGAAATTCTGGTCGTTGGCGGTGCTGTTCCACTTGCTCTTGTCCAGTACGGTCCCGGCACCTACCAGCGCATTGCCGGTATTGGCGGTAGCGGCGCTAGTGGTAAACGTGCCGTTGCCATTCTTGATCTGCTGGAACACGCCAGACCCGTCCAGCGACGTCGGCAAATTGCGCGAAGCAGAAATCTGTACCTGCCGTTGCCCCTGATCGCCGTTATAGGTCACGTTACCAAATGAAGCCTCGGTAAACGGCTTCACATTGCCCTTGAAGCCCGAGAACAGATACTGGCCGCTGCCATCGGTGGTATTGGCCAGCGCCATCAACTGCTGGTAGTTGCTGACCAATTGGGCGTTAATCGATTGTTTGTCTGCGGCAGTCTGCGACGCGTTACCGGCCTGCACTGCCAGCGACTGGATATTCTGAACCGCGGTAATCACCTGCTGCAGGGTGGAGCCTTGCAACTGCAATGCCGAATCAGCGGATTGCGCATTGGTGGTGTACTGGGTGGTTATGTCCTGAGCCTGGGTCACATTGAGCAAGCGTGCCGAACCAATCGGATCATCTGCCGGAGTCAGAATGCTGCGACCTGTCGACAGTTGCTGCTGCAACTGGTTTTGCTGATAGGTCAGATCATTCAGGCTCTGAGTGTTCAGATTGTAGATGGTGGTTGTCGCAATACGCATGACCAAACTCCCGGCTCTTTTCACCTGGCATAACCAGGCACTGCAAATAACACATTAAACAAATATAAAAACACTACACAACAGCCAGACCTAGCTGATGTTCATGATCGACTGAAACGCCTCTTGCGCAATCTGGATCACCTTGCTCGCTGCCTGGTAAGCCTGCTGATAGCGCAACAGATTGGATGCTTCTTCATCCATATTCACTGCAGACAACGAATCACGTGCGGTCTGCGCCTGAGTCAGTACGGCGGTTTGCGCCGTCGACATCACTTGCGCCTGATTGGTTTGCGTCCCGATCGTCGACACCATATTGCTGTAGGCATCTTGATAAGTCACGGTACCATTCATCAGTATCTTGCTTGTTTGCAGCGCGCCCATTGCCAACGCGTTACGGTTATCCGAAGTGCCGTTAATATTTTTGCCGATGGTGATCGAGTCGCCCGCGGCCGGCACACCGTTCAGCACCATATTCCAGCCGTTGTCGCTCACCGTCATCCCGGCGGTGTAAGTCTGCGCCGGGCTGGTCACGCCGGTCACCGAATCGGTCAGCGTAAAGGTAGTGGCCGAGGTGAAATTAAGCGTCACCGGATTTTGCAGCGCCGGATTCAGTGCGCCGCTAATGGTCGAAGTAGAGGGTTTATCTACCGTTGGTTGCGTCAGCGTCACCGAACCGGTATTGGCCGGGTTCGACTTCGCGGTAATCGGTGCGGCTGCTGCCACCAACGAAGGGTCGGTAATCGCAACACCCAAGCCCGCAACCAGATTATTCACCGGCTGGATATTAAAGCTGTCGCCTGAATTCATGGTGCCGCTGGCAATGCTCACCGCAACACCATCCATCCCGACCGGGCCTGCGGCCACTTGTGCGGGTGTGAACACACTCTTGGTGTTATCAGACAACCGCGTCATCACATACTGGTTGTTGGTGCCGTCATAGGCAAAGCTGTAGTTGCTGGTGGTCAGTTTGGTCACATCGCTGATATAGCCGGTGAGTTGACCAGTGCCCGTATTGAACGTGCTGCTATTGATGCTGCCCAGTGCAGGCGGGAACGAAAAAGTACCCGTGCCGCTGGCGGCCGGCGTGGCGCCCGATTGCAGTGTCACACCCAGCGCAGTGAAACCGGCAGTCATTTGCGCCGCAGTAATGGTCTGCGAGGATTGATCCGTGGCGCGGGTCAGCGTGTAATTGCCGGAGACCGAGTCATATGCCAGTGAGAAATCCGACAATGGCGTTGGCGCTGAGGTCGATGGCAGGCTGACATTCACGTTCACGCCATTGAGCGTGGTGCTGAAGCTGCTCGCGCTCGGCATGCTGAACAGATTCTGGCCAATATTGCCGTTCAAATCCTGACCGGCACGCTGTTGCGCGTTCATGGTCTGTGCCAGACCAATCGCGGTCAGGTTAAGGGTGTTTTGCGCCAGCGTCAGCGAGTTGTTCCGGAAATCCAGCAAGCCTTGCAAACTGCCGCCCGCCAACTGGCTGTCCGGCAGATACACGGTGTTGTTGTTCTGCTTGTACGCCACCGAAATATTTTGCGGATTGCTTGGCGACTGCACTGCGGCCAGCTGGAACGAAGTCCCGCCCACCACCACGTTCTGGCCATTACCGATAAACACGTTTACGGTGCCATCGGTCTGGGTCGTGGTCTGGGCCTTCACGTACTTGTTCAGTTGCAGCAACTGTTGGTCGCGCTGATCCATCAAATCGTTAGGCGGCTGACCGGAAGCGCTCAGCACGGCGATTTGGGTGTTCAGTGTGGCAATTTGCGAGGTGATGGCATTAATGCTGTTCACCGTATCGCTAATCTGCCCATTCACGGTCTGCGCGCTCTGCGCCAGCTGATCGTTGAAAGTCTTGAAGCTGGACACCAGTGTTTGCGCGCTGGTCAGCATGGCGGTGCGCGAAGGCGAATCCGCCGGATTGCTGGTCACCGCCTGCACGGAGGTAAAGAAGTTCTGCAACGCAGGCGACACCCCGGCGGTCGGGTCCGCCACGATGTTATCAACGCTCTGCAAGTTGCTCAGATAGGTCGAGAAATAGCTGCTCTGCGACTGCGCGGTCTGCAGATTTTTGGTCAGAAACTGGTCGTACGCCCGCGAAATGGTATCCACCTGCACACCCATCCCGACAAAACCGCTACCGGTTTGCTGAGGATAAGGCGCACTTTGCTGGATACTCTGGCGCGAATAGCCAGGCGTGTTTGCGTTGGCGATATTGTGGCCGGTGGTACTCAAGCCCAGATTCGCCGCATTCAGCCCTGATACGCCAATACTGAAAACACTCATTGTCCTGCTCCGTTACTTTGGTTGCGGCTGGCTAAACCCGCAGCTGCAACCCTTTTCTGGATATCGGCCACTTGCGCCGTTTCTTGACTTTTTCTTCATCAATTCAAGCGATTCAAGCCAACGTCATCGCCTGAAAATCAGGCATCACTGCCCATCTGTCTTTGCACCCGCGCCGCCACCAGTGCCAGCTTGCCGGCATACGCCGGATCAGTGGCATAGCCTTTGGCTTGCAGCGCGGTGCCGTAGCTCTTGGCGTCACCCCCCTGACCCACCGCATCACCGAAGCGGCGTTTGATCAAACTGGCGTAGTCGCTCATGGCGTCGGCATAAGAGTCATACGAGCGGAAAGTCTCGGTTTTCTTTTGTGCCACGCCATTTACATATTCGGTGGTGGTGACATCTGCCGTCTTGCCTTGCCAATCCTTGCCCGCCTTCACGCCAAACAGGTTGTGGGTGTCATTACCGGCAGCGTCGGTCAGCGGCTTGTGGCCCCAGCCGGTTTCCAAAGCAGCTTGTGCCACCAGCACATGCGGCGAAACCCCGAGCGCAGCACTGGCGGATTTTGCCGCCGCGCCGATTTTGTCGATGAACGACGTGGCCTTGCCGCCCTCAGCGGCATCTTTTGCCGCATCGCCCGCAGTTTTTGCCGTCAGGGTACTGGCGGAAAACGGATTCGGCGGAGTGTGCGCAGGCTGTTTCAGCAACGACGGGTCTTGCAGGATGCTGATCTGGCGGGCGATAGAGTCGGCCAGACCAATGCCGCCATGGCGAGACATGCTCGACGCCAACTGCTCGTCGTACATACTGCGAAACATGTTGGTTGCGGGCGAAGTAGAGAGCGTGTCGTACTGCGGCGTGGCGTCGCGCATGGATTTGAGCATCTGCTGCATCAGCAATGCTTCAAACTGCTGCGCCACCGCTTTCACCCCGTCTTTGGGCGAATTGAGCGCGACCTGACGCAGCTGGTTGACACTGTTCGGGTCACTGGCCAGCGACTGGGCGGTGTTGGTACGAGTAGCCGGGGTGTTTAACGTCATGGTGCCGCTTCAGCAAGGAATCGCTCTATTAAAAGCAATCCCTGTGCCACACCATCAAATCACTTCCAGATCAGCCTTCAGACTGCCGGCTGCCTTCATGGCCTGGAGGATCGCCAGCAAGTCTTGCGGCGTAGCGCCCACCGCATTTAAAGCCCGAACCACGTCACGCAGGTTGGACGCTTTGGGCAGGCGCACAATGCCGCCTTTGTCCGCCTCGATCTGGATATCGGCATTCTGATTGCGCACAGTGCGACCGTTAGCCAATGGCGCAGGCTGGCTGATGGTATTGATGGCGTTAATGGTCACGGTGAGGTTGCCATGCGCCACGGCACACGGATCAACCTGCACCGCCTGGTTCATCACGATTGAGCCGGTGCGGGCGTTGATGATGACTTTGGCGGCAACATCAGCCGGAGTCACATCCAGCCCTTCCAGCCGAGACAAAAATGCAACGCGCTGATTGCTGTCTTCGGGCGCGCGCACCTGAATCACCCGGCCATCTTGTGCCGAGGCAATCGGACCAAACTGGCCATTGATGGCGTTGACCAGATTACTGGCAGTCGTGAAGTCGGTTTGCAGCAATTCCAGCTGCACAAAAGCGCCCTGCCCCACACCGCCGGGTACGGCGCGCTCCACCGTGGCACCGCCGGGAATACGCCCGGTTGCCAACTGGTTGATCTGCGTGGTCGAACCCGCCGCCGAAGCACCTGCGCCCGCCACAACCACGTTACCTTGCGCCATGGCGTAGATTTGCCCGTCCACCCCTTTGAGCGGCGCCATGATCAGAGTGCCGCCGCGCAGCGATTTGGCATTACCCATCGACGAAACCGTGACATCCAGCGGTTGGCCAGGACGGGAAAACGCGGGCAGATTGGCGGTAATGGTCACCGCCGCCACGTTCTTCAATTGCAGATTACCGCCGCTGGGCACTTGCACGCCCAGGTTGTTCAGCATGTTGATCACCGATTGCACGGTAAACGGCGTTTGCGTGGTCTGGTCACCACTGCCGTCAAGGCCCGTTACCAGGCCATAACCCACCAACTGGTTGGGCCGCACGCCAGCAATGGTGGCGATATCACGCACTTTGTCGGCTTGCGCCACGCCCGCCAGCAAAGCCAGCGCGGTAACGGCAAAAAAACGAATGAATTTTTGTTTCATGATGAGCGCTTCATCTTCATTGCCAATATGTAGGGTTTGCAGGCTTTACCTGCGAACACGTTCAGTGGCGGTGCGCATCAATGCGCACCCTGCGACTTCTGTTAGTACGGCATCACACTCAAAAAGATACGCTGCAGCCAACCCATGGTGGTGGCGTCTGCCATCGCGCCCACGCCCAATTGTTCAATACGCGCATCAGCCACACGGGTGGACGGAATGATATTGCCGCTCTGGATATCGGTCGGATTCACCACGCCAGTCAGGCGCAATGTATTGATATGGCCATTGATGGCAATCTGCTTCTCCCCACCAATCTGCAAATTGCCGTTAGGTAACACGTCCACCACCGTGGCCGAGATCGCCCCGGTAAAGGTGTTGGTGTTGTCGGTGGCGCCCTTGCCCGCAAAATTGTTGTCGTTGCTGGTGGAAAGGTTCGCGCCCATGAACTCTTTCAGGTAACCCGGCATACCAGGAATCGAGCCGCTGCCAGTGAGACCCAGCGAGCCTTTACGATCGGTCGAGGTATCCACCTTGTTGGTGGCCGACAGGTTTTCGGCAATGGTAATGGTCAGCAGATCGCCGATATGGCGGGCAGAGCGTTCTTCAAACAACTGGCGCGAGTTGGCAACCTGAAAAATCGAGCCTTGGTTGTAACTGGCCTGCAGCGCCGGTTCTGGCCGCACCGTCGTCGGGGTGGTGACGATGGAAGACGGCGGCAGGGCGGCGCAGGCGGCCAGCGACATTACTGCTATCGCCAGCACCAGACGAGCCAATTGAGAAACACGAAAATACATGGTCATACCCTGGTTATCTGCAACTACGCGGACAGCCGCCGCGTAGCGCCAAGTCAACTTCACACTATCAAACCCGCCAAATCCTTTACCGCCAACTGCCAACTGCTAATCACCAATTACATCTGCTCAAGCTTTTGCAACATCTGGTCAGACGTTGTCACTGCCTTGGAATTGATTTCATACGCGCGCTGCGCCTGAATCATGTTCACCAACTCTTCGGTCACGTTGACGTTGGACGTTTCCACATAACCCTGGTTGATCGCACCCAAACCGTTGGTGCCGGGTTGCCCGGCAGTCGGCGCGCCCGAGGCATTGGTTTCCAGAAACAGGTTATCGCCAATGGCTTGCAAACCGGCCGGATTGATAAACGTGGCCAGCTGGATGGTACCCAGTGTTACCGGAGCATTCGCCGCGTTATTCACAATGGCCGAAACCGTACCGTCTTTACCCACGGTGACGGAGGTCGTACCTGCGGGCACCTGGATGGATGGATTCAACGCCTCACCACCCGCGGTGACCACGTTACCCTGGCTATCTAACTGGAATGAACCATCACGCGTGTAAGCGGTGGTGCCGTCCGGCTGGGTGATCTGGAAGAACCCGACACCGTTGATGGCCAGATCAAGCTGACCTTCGGTGTTCTGCAAACTACCTTGTTGAAAGATACGGGCCGTAGCCACTGTGCGTACACCGGTACCCAGTTGCAGACCGGTTGGCAAACTGGTGGTCTGACTGGTCGCGCCACCCGGCTGCCGCAAGTTCTGGTAAAGCAAATCTTCAAAAATCGGCCGTTCACGCTTGAAGCCGTTGGTGGCGACGTTTGCCAGGTTATTGGAGATCACGTCGACGTTGTTTTGCATGGCATCCATGCCCGTCTTGGCGATCCACAGTGAACGCATCATGGTGTGTTCTTCCTTGTTGTAAGCGGCGCTGCTGTTCTTTGGGTCTAGCTTTGGGTCTGGCTACGGATGCCAGTCATCAACTGGCAAACTGGATAATCGATGCAACGGCCTTGGCGTTGGTATCGGCCGTCTGGATTAACTGCACCTGCATGTCGTAATGGCGTTGCGAACTGATCATGTTCACCAGTTCATCCACTGTATTCACATTGCTGTTTTCCAAGGCATCGGGTGCGACTTTCACGTTGTCATCGATGGGCGCAGGCGTGCCGTCACGCTGGCGAAACAGGCCGTCTACCCCTTTGGTCAGGTCGCTACCCGCCGGATTCACCAGCTTCAAACGGCCCAGATCTGTCGTGCTCGCGGGGTTGTCGAGCGGCGTACCACTGATGGTGCCGTCTGAACCAAAGCTGATTCGGGTATTGTCCGGCACCGTGATCGGGCCGTTTTCACCCAGCACCACTTGACCAGAACGCGTCTTGAGCAAGCCGGATGCATCAATCTCGAATCCGCCATTGCGGGTATAGGCTTCACCGCTGGCGGTTTGCACGGTAAACCAGCCATCGCCATCAATGGCCGCATCCATATCGCGACCAGTGCTTTGAATCACGCCAGCTGACAGATCAGCGCCAGTAGTTTGCGCAACCACAAAAGCGCGGGTCTGCGCCCCCTCTCCCACTACCGGCACGGCGCGGAACGCATCCAGATCAGCCCTGAAACCTGGCGTTGCTGCATTGGCCAGGTTGTTAGCCACGGTTGCCTGGCGCTCCATCGATTGCTTGGCACCCGTCATGGCCACATAAATCAGTCTATCCATCGCGCTGCATCCGCCTTTTTGCCAGTGTTCTGTTGGTTACGCAGGTATCAAATCAACCGCTTCAGACTCAAACCGGTCAGATGTTCACAATGGTTTGCAAGATGGTGTCTTGCGCCTTGATCGTCTGCGAATTGGCCTGGTAATTACGTTGTGCGGTAATCAGGTTCACCAGTTCGGAGGTCAGATCGACGTTGGAGTCTTCTACCGCCGATGATTGCAGCGAACCCAGACTACCTGTACCTGGGTCGCCAATCAGCGCCTGACCCGATGCAAAAGTCTGCGCCCACAGATTGCTGCCCAGTGGCTGCAGACCCTGCACGTTGGCAAAGTTGGCCAGCACAATCTGGCCGACTGTTTTGGTCTGGCCGTTGGAGTAGCTACCTTGAATGGTGCCGTCTTTACCAATCGACATTCCGGTCAAGGTGCCGTCGGCATAGCCATCCTGGTTCAATGCATTCACCACAAACGGGCTGCCGTATTGGGTGGCTTGCGGAAAGGTGACATTGAACGCGAACGGGCTGGTTGCGCCGTTAGGTGCGACCAGATTGGTGGTGAAATTGAATGCCGAAACATTGCTGGCGGCGGTGCCGGTCAGCGGGTCGGTTACGGTTGCGGTGCTATCAAGCGCACCGTTGCCGTTAAACGACAAATAACCATTAGTGCCTGCTGGCGCGCCGGTGGACACCGGGGTAGCGCCGTCAAACGACGTTTGCACTTCCCACTGATTGGTTGCCACTTTGGTGAAATAGAAGGTCAGGTTATGCGACACGCCCTGAGCGTCATACACCTGAGCAGTGGTCGAGCTGGTAAACGTGGTCGGGTCGGTCACACTCAGCGGGCCAACGCCAGCCGGTGAGGCTGCACGGCTGATAATGGGCGCAGCGGCGTTCAGGTTCATGGAGCCGACCTGCAAACCAGCAGACGACGTCCCCGAAGAACCGGTGGCGCGCGCGCCAATGTTGCCCACTTGCACTTGCAGTGGCACTGGTGAGCCACCCTTGATCAACTGACCGGATGCCGGGTCGACCGCCCAGCCAGTCAGGTGCTCGCCATCGTTAACGATGTAGCCCTGATTATCCAGCTGGAACTGGCCGTTACGGGCATAAGCCACGGTGCCGGCATCGTTGACCATGCGGTAAAACCCGTTGCCGGTAATAGCCACATCCATCGGGTTGCTGGTGGTTTCCACGTTGCCCTGGCCGAACTGCTGGGCCACGCTCATCACCCGCGTACCGATCCCCGCCACATTGGAGGACGAAGCAAAGGTAGATGCGTAAATATCCGCGAACTCTGCGCGCGAATCCTTGAAGCCCACGGTATTGGCATTGGCAATGTTGTTACCAATGACATCCAGGTTCTTGGACGCTGCGTTCAGACCGCTCAAACCTTGTTGAAAACCCATGCTTTCTCCCCCGGCAATCCTTGCCGCCCTTGCGGCAATTCATGCCTGCCCTGTCGGGCACGTTATCGGACTTATCTGATTAATTCGTTTGTGACTGCAAGTAACACGGCTAAAGCGGCTTAGCTGATCTGTTTGACATCACTCAGATTGACTGTTGAGCCATTGCCCAACTGCACTTGCACGCCGCTACTACCCAGAATCACGCTGGTAGCGGTTTGCCAGCCATCTACCGTGAGGGTGGATTGCGCACCGGAAGAACTCATGCCAGAAGCCACTATCGCGTAGTTACCCGCTGGCGCCTTGGTGCCATCGGACAGCGTGCCGTCCCAGTTGATTGCGTTCATCTGCCCGGCAGTTGGCGTATTGGTCATTTGATCAACCACCTGGCCAGTGGTTAGCGACACCACTGAAACCTGCATCTGCGAAGTACCGGCCGGCACGTCAATCTGTGCTTGCAGCGGCGTGGTGCCGTCAAACGCAAAGCTCTTGGTCGGTGCCATGACCTGTTTGCCGATCAGCGCAGCGGACTGCAACGCCTGGCTGGAACTGAACAGCGACGACATCGACGACATGGTCTGATTAAGCTGCTGCACGCCACTCACAGTGCTGATCTGCGCCAGTTGCGAGGTCATCTGCGAGTTATCCATTGGATTGGTTGGATCCTGATTCTGCAATTGCGCTACTAGCAACTGCATGAACTGATCCTGCAAACCAGCGGCCGAACCCGAGGCAGTACCACTGGCGCTGCTGGTGCTGGATGTACCGCTAAGCGCAGCGTTGAGTTTGCTGAAATCAAACCCGCTACCTACTGTTGTTGCCATCTGGCTACTCCCTCAATCCGCTATTCAATCAGGCCGTGGCGAGCTGCAAGGTACGCTGCAGCAGGGTTTTGGCGGTATTCATTACATCGGCGTTGGTCTGATAAGAACGCGACGCCGACAACATATTGGTCATTTCTTCAACCACATTCACGTTAGGCATGGCTACGTAACCATTGGCATCGGCCACCGGGTTGTGTGGGTCATACATCAAACGCGGTGGTGTCTGGTCTTCAACCACCTGAGCAACTTTCACGCCCACGCCACCAGCTGGTCCGATCGGGGTAGCCTGAAACACCACTTGCTTGGCGCGGTACGGCTGGCCGTTGGAACTGGTGGCCGACTCGGCATTCGCCAGATTGCTGGCCACCGTATTCAAGCGCATCGACTGCGCCTGCATGGCCGAAGCCGAGATATCAAACGTGCTGAACAAAGACATGATCTAGTTGCTCCGCGGTCAGGACGATGCGGACGTCAGCGCAGTGCGCATCGTGCTCATCCGGTTCTGCATAAAAGTGATCGAAGCCTCGTAGCGCAGCGTGTTATCCGCAAAATCGCGCATCTCGGTATTCATATCTACGGTGTTGCCATCAATCGAGGGTTGGACCTCGCTGCGGTACTGCAGTTGCGGGGCAAACAAGTCTGTAGTGCCCTGCGGTTGCAGATGGCGCGCATCGGTTGCGGCCAAAGTACCGGCGTTCACCTGGGAAGCACTCAGCGCCGACTTGAACGCGGTCGAAAAATCGAAATCGCGAGCCTTGTATTGCGGCGTATCGCCGTTGGCAATATTCGACGACAACACTTCCTGACGGTACCCGCGCAACTTCATGGCGGTTTCCTGTGTTTGGAAATAGCTATCCAGCGAACTCATCATGGCCAAAGGCTTCCAGGTGTGTGACTGGACTCACAGAAGCAGGAAGTATGCCAGAAAACAAACCATTGATTTATAACGACTTAATTTTTATGCATATGGGATGCCCGGCAAGTTTTGCCGGTCTGCCAAGAGCGTGAGCGGCAGTGCAATGCCCGGCCCGCTTAAAACGCGTCGTTTATCAGCGACAGGCCAGAAAGCCGATTTCACTGGCGTCAGCCCGATTACCGCGCACGGCATGACGCCTGACGGCGACAGGCGGTAGCAACATTTTCGTAATTCGCATCAACAAAAAACAACATCTATTTGTTTATAAAAGATATTTTCATTGTGGCACGGCAATTGCACTAGAAGGGGTAGACGTGGAAATACCGATATTTCGCGCACCCTCTGACGTAATTCCAAGGAGTACCCATGTTCTCGTCGAAGCAACAATCGCCCATCCTCAATAAAAACCAGAGCAGCCTGACCAATCGCAGCGCGCACGCCGATGCGGGCAGCAGCCAACCCTATCCACCCGCCGGTGACAATCTGCGCCCTGACGGCGTACCCGCCAGCGTTCAGGCAACCAAAGCAGTGGTACCGGTAGCACCCGCCGCCACTGCAGATACCGGCGGCAACCGGCTGATCGTCGGCCCGGATGTAAAACTGCGCGGAGCCGAGATTCTGGATTGCGACACGCTGGTAGTTGAAGGCCGCGTAGAAGCCACCATGGATAGCCGCGTTATCCGCATCGCCGAAGGTGGCTCGTTCTCGGGCAAGGTGAGCATTGATGTGGCCGAAGTCCACGGCACCTTTGAAGGTGAACTGACCGCACGCGAGCAGTTGATCATCCACGCTACTGGCCGTGTCAAAGGCACCATCCGTTATGGCAAGCTGCTGATTGAATCAGGCGGGATGATTTCGGGTGAGATTGAATCGCTGGCAGATGCACGCAAATTTGCTGGTGAAGACAAGTCGTCCAACGTCACTCGGCTGAGTGCTGCGGGCTAAGTCGGGATCTTTCCTGCCATGCAAAACGGGCGCTTTATGCGCCCGTTTTGTTTTTCGCCCTTCCAGCGGTGTATTCATCGGCCCCACTTGGCCAGCCGCACTTCGCCAGCCGCACTTCGCCAGCCGCACTAAAAATGGCGGTGAAACCACGCCTTGGTTTTGCGGATGGTTTTATCCACCGGGTGGTGATCGTGATGATGGTGCGCCGTGGTTTCCGCAGCGGCCAGCGGTGCGGCCATCAGCAAAGGAATCAACACCATCAGCGCTAGCGAACATTTCAGAAAGTGGTCATGGGTAAACAGGTCAATGGATATCGAACGTATATCAACGCATGCAAGCGTAATGGCGCTCAGTTCAGCAAGCCCGCCGCCACATTGATCGACAAACCCAGCACACTCAGATTGAAAACAAACGCCAATACCGATTGCGCCAGCACGACACGCCGGGTTGCGCTGTCCCCCACCGCAACATCCGCGGTCTGGCAAGCCACCGCGATGGTGAACGAGAAGTACAGAAAATCCCAATACGCGGGTTCGGCGGGGTTATCCGGAAACAGCACCGGCTTCTTGTCATGCGTGGCGCAGATATAAAACTGATGCGCGTAGTGAATGGCAAACGAAGTGGGCAGCATCAACCACGCCCCCACCAGCGTAATGGCCGTAAAACCAATTCGGGTGAATTGGTGGATGCCCGACGCACTTTTGACGCTGGCCAATTCAATCAGAATGGTGACAAGACTCACCACGCAAGCCAATGCCACGGCGGCCAGCACAATTTCGGCGTTTTCATCCTGCGCCTGGGCAATCTGGCGAATCCTTGCAGGCTCCGCCCTGATCATCATCGCCCACACCGTGGCCAGGTAAACCCAGACGGTAACGTTCCAGGCGGCCAGTGCCCGCGTCAACCCGGTTACTGCGCCGGGCCATAGCAGATAAAACAGCACGCCCAGCGCAATGGCGATCATCAGCCGCGGGCGGGCCTTCATCAAACCACCGACACGGCTCATGGTATTTTCCGCAGGCTCAGCCCGGAACGTGAAGTTGGCATGCAGGTTTAGTCTTCGGAGACGTCGTAAAACACGCCATCGTCTTTATCGAAAGATGCACCAATCGGGGCGTCCAGAAACTCGATAATGCTCTGGTCGTAATTGGCGACGACGTTCACGTCCAGCAGACTGAAATGTTTGGGGTTATCCAGATAGCGGTCGTCTTCTGCGCCGGAGAAAAAGCGCCAGCCACTGTCGTCAGCATCTTCCGGTTCTTCGCGCACCATATAACCGACCGGATGCCCTTCGACCACGATCAAATCAGTGACAACACACAGGCCTTTGCCGGTGACAAGAGTGCGGATATCCGCCGCGTTGATTTTGTATTGCTTTTGCATGATGGCTCTCACAGGCAGACAAGCTCTCAGAATACCGGCTTTCGCGCTCGATTGGGATGCCAGCGCCATTGTTGCGTACCCGCGGCTAGCCCTTGCCGGGCAACTTTTGCAGATATTCCAGCTGCGCTTTCAGCGTCGGCAGCGTTTGCCGGGCGAAGTTGACGATATCCTGATCGCTGCCATTGGCCACTTCTTGCGACCAGGCAATCACGGCATCCTGGCAAGCTTTGGTCTGCACCTTCACCCAAGCTTCGTCAAAGTGATCGCCCTGCAAACCGGATAGTTGCTCCAGATCGTGCCGTTGGGCGGCGTCTGGCTCAGTGGCCGCCGGTTTGCCTTTACTCTGCGCCAGCAATTTGAGTTTTTGCGCAAGTACCGCATGATCTTCAGCCACCTTGCTGGCCAGTGCTTTGATGGCCGGCGCTTCGGCTTGCTGCAAAGCCATTCGGTTAATGGCAATGGCGGCCGTGCTGCTGCGCTGCGCTTCGGCCATGAACGATGCATCTTGTTGCGACAATTTGGCCTGGCGAGACGCCGCCGCACTGGGCGAGGCGGCGGTGTCAGTCGACTGGCTCTGCGCGGCATCAACCATCGCCGATGCGGTCATCAGGCTCAGAGCCAGTGCGGGAGTGAGAAAGAGCGACATGATGCCTCCGGCAAATTGCAGTTGATCCGACGTGGTTGGAATCACCAGCTGCGGGCGGGCGGGTGCCTCGGCAAACTCAGTGCAGCGTTACGCCAGAAAAATACGGCGTATCGGTTGCCGGTTCGTCCGGCGAACGCGGCGGCTCTTGCTGTGGCGCGGGCGGCACTGGTAGATAAGGATCGCTCAAGGGCGGATGCGGAAAAGGTTGATCTGGCGGGATCGGCAGCGGCGGAATCGGTTGCGGCGGTAAGGGCTGCGGAAAATCCGGATCGGCCGGTTCTGGCTGTGGCGGATTACCGGGCACGCTGGGCGGATAAGCAACTGGCATCACGGCGGACGGGAACATGGTGAACTCCTGCAAAAGCAGATTCGTGAGTTCATTTTGCCCGCCTGCGTCGGCAGCCGCTGTCAGCTATCCACCGATACTACCGTGGGATCATTGCCGGTCTGGCCAGCAAGGTATTATCCTCACCACGTTTTTCGGCGTGCTGGCGGGGTTTGATTCCCAGAGCCCGCTCACTCTCGCGAGCGTCTTTGCGCCTTGATGGCAAAAGCGCTATCCAGAGCACCAGCCGTGAGCCTGTTGTGAAATAACGATATCGGGCCACGCGCCCTCGTTAACCGCACGGTCGGCCGCACCGCCCGATCACCCGACCTCAACCACACAGGACAGCCGCAGACCATGGTTCCGGATATTTATTTGCAACGAGCACTGGCTTTACTGGAAAGCGGCCAGCGCAAAATTCTGGGCATCGCCGGGGCGCCGGGTTCAGGCAAATCGACAGTCGCGCAGGCGCTGGCTGAACAACTAGGCGCGCGGGCGATTGTGGTGCCGATGGATGGCTATCATCTGGCCAATGTCGAACTCGCCCGGCTCGGCCGCGCCAGTCGCAAAGGCGCGCCCGATACCTTTGATATGTACGGCTACGTGGCTTTGTTGCAGCGGCTCAAACAGCAAGGTAAAGACGAAACTGTCTACGCCCCGCTGTTTCGCCGCGAGATCGAAGAACCCATCGCCGGAGCGATTCCGGTCGCCGCAGATATCCCGCTGATCATCACTGAAGGCAATTATTTGCTGATGGAAAACGGCGGCTGGCAAGGCGTGCGCCCGCTGCTGGATGAAGCTTGGTACGTCGGCGTGGATGACGAACTGCGTCGCTCGCGACTGGCGGCACGGCACATGCATTTTGGCCGCAGTGAGCAAGCAGCCAAAGACTGGGTGGCCAATACCGATGAACCCAACGCCGTGCGTATCGCCGCCACCCAGGCGCGAGCTGATCTGATCGTGCAATGGCCTGAGTTGTAAGCGCCACAACGGCCAGCACAAAACGCCAGCGGCCAGTGATATCTGCATATCACTGGCCGCTGGCTGTTTCACTCAACTCAATGCGGCTGGAAGCCTTTCTTGCCGGTGCGCCACAAAATGAACGCGTATTGATCGGCCAGATCATCATCAATCTGGGTGCGGGTGGAGCCGATACCATGCCCGGCATCCACGTTCACTTTCAGCAACACCGGATTATGAGACGCGGTCGCCCGTTGCAGCGTGGCAGTCATCTTGGCGACTTCCCATGGCGAGACGCGCGGGTCGTTCAGGCCGGTGGTCAGCAGCACGGATGGATATTTCACGCCTTGTTTCACCGCATGCACCGCATCCATCTGTTTGAGCGCCAGAAAGCCGTCGTGATCCTTGATGGTGCCAAACTCGTCGATATTGGGCGGCCCATTGGGCGAGAATTCCGCGCGCAAGGTGTTGGATGCGCCGACGTCAGACAGCACTACTGCAAACAGGTCCGGGCGTTCGGTCATGGCGCGGCCCACGGTGATGCCGCCAGCGGAGCCGCCCTCAATGCCCAGATGCTTTGAATCGGTCCAGCCGTCTTTGATCAGTTTCTCGCAGCAATCAATCAGATCGCGCCAGGTGTTGGGCTTGTTCAAGCCCTTACCCGCTTGCCACCAGCGTTTGCCGTATTCGCCGCCGCCTCGCACATGCGCCGTGGCCATGACGCCGCCCTGCTCCAGAAACGCAATAAAGCGCGTGGAGAAATAGGGTGATTGCACAATCTGATAAGAACCGTAGGCGCTGACGTGGGCCGGATTCTTGCCGTCTTTCTTGAGCCCTTTTTTGGCGACAATCGACAGCGGCACTTTGGTGCCGTCACGTGCCACGGCGAAGGTGCGCACGGCCTCGTAGCCGGATAAATCCACGTCCGGCTTGGCGATCAGGTGAGTATCAACACATTGGCCACTTACCGGGTCGTAGCGGTAAACGGTAAATGGCACGAGCCAGCTGGCGCCAATCAGCCACGCGCCATCTTCGGCGCTAGTTGCGCCAACGCCATCCAGCGAGCCTTCAAACGGCAAGGCAATATCGCCTGCCTTGCCGTTGCGGTCGATGCGGCGCAGCGTGTTGTAACCCCCATCCAGCAAAGTGACATACAAACCATCCTTTGCTGCAACGATGGCCTGGACAACCAGATCGCTGGCAGGCACTACCAGCTGTGCGCTGGCGATATCCGGCGCCGCCGCGCTGGTTCGCAGCACTTTGCCGTTATCTGCGCCTTTGGTGCTGAGCAAATAGAGATCATTGCCGACCAGCGCAACGCCAGTTACTTCGTCCGCGATATCGCAGACTTGCTGCCATTGCGGTTTGCCAGCAACGGCATCGGCCAGTTTGGCGCTATACCACGCGTTCGCCAGGCGCACGCCGCCTTGCGGGCAAGCCAGCACGTATTCCGAGCCTGGATCAGTAAACACCATCGGAAAATCGAGGTCTTCAAACTTCACTTGCGGGTACTGATTCACCGACAGAATTTTGATGTCCTGATTGGCATCGGTGCGCAAGCGGTGCAGCCAGGACACGCTGCTCTTGAAGTAATCAACTGAGCCCTTGGCCTGCCCTGCTGCCAGCCGATTAAAAAAGAAGCCGGAGTTATCGGGCAACCACTGCGGATTAGCCTCTTGTGCCCGGTCGATTTTCTCCGGCAACAGGTTGCCGCTGTCGATATCCAGAATATAAAGCGTCGAATTCTCGGAGCCCGCTGGCGACAAGCCATACGCCATCAACTTGCCGTCGGGTGACGGCGTCCACCAATCCAGCGAAACGTGTGAGCCTTCTACCTTGATAGCGGTCGGGTCGATCAACAATTTGTCTTCGCCGCCCGCTTCTTCGCGCATATACAACTTGAAGTTATCGCCGTTGCGCGGACGCTTGCTGAAGAACACCCGGCCACCCGAGGGCTGCACCATGCTGATCGCTTCCGCCCCGCTGGACAGCGCGTTCAGCCGCTTGCCCAAGGCAGCACGCCCCGGAATCGCATCCAGCATGCTGCGCGCATAAGCACCCTGACCTTTCATGTACGGAACCCAGTCCGGGTCGGCACTGTTTTCCATCCAGCGATAGTCATCAACGACCTGTTCGCCCCAGATCGTCTCGGTAACGGGCTCGACACGGGCGATGGGTGGCCGGCGCGGGCCAGTCGCCGCTTCGGCAATCCACGGCAAGGAAGTCATTACGGGCACAGCGCCCAACAGCTTGAGAAAATCACGTCGTTGCCAGCCGGACTGAGACATCAAACACTCCTGAAGCGGATCAGTGGAAGTTTCTGTTTTTTGCTATTTTGTTGTTCGTTACGCGTAGTTGGACGCTTTTAATGCAATGGTCTGACATCGCCAGAACGAGCAAACCGCGTGCCAGTTCACCTGCCTGGCTCGCTAGTCGATACTGGCGAGCGCCCGCAGCGGACAATGGCATGAATTTTTACTGGCGCCCCGAAAGTATTGCAAGTGCATAAAAGTACGACATGACCGAAAAGCCTCGCACCCCAGTCCACGCAGCCACGTGGCGGCATGGCTGGCCCGGTTCAGCAGGCAAAAACGGCTCCAGCAACTAGTATGTCTGCATGCCGGTCAGACGCTGGCACCACTTAAACAGGACCGGTTTTATGGCAACGCAAATCAACGGCGCTTTCGACGTCACCCTCACCCCGCTGGCACAGTCAGAAAAGACCGCTGGCGCCAGCTTGGGGCGCATGGGGATCAGCAAACAGTTTCATGGCGACTTGAGCGCCACCAGCAAGGGCGAAATGCTCAGCGCCATGACCGATACGGCAGGTTCTGCCGGGTACGTGGCGATTGAGCAAGTGACTGGCTCGCTGGTCGGGCGCAACGGCAGTTTTGTGCTGCAACACTCGGGAAGCATGGCGCGAGGCGTGGCCAGCTTGCGAGTGACGGTTGTTCCGGATTCTGCGACGGATGAACTGGTCGGACTGACCGGGGAAATGGCGATCAATATCGTGGATGGCAAACATTTTTATGAGTTCAGTTTTACCTTGCCGGCGTGAAGGCATAGGTTGCCGATTTGTGCGGCGATCTGACCGGTTTATTTGTGCATGGAAAAGCTGTGAGCACCAGCAAGCGACAACTCATTCAAAGCGATTTTCTCGGCAGTACAACCGTTGCTGGATAAAGGCCCGATCCAGGACCTGACCGCCTACGGCATCTTGCGCCCGGCCATCAAGCGCACGGAAGTCATCTGTGACGAAGCCGTGCAGTTCAAAGTGGGCTTTGATAGCGACAAGGGTGAAATCTGGGCTGATCTTACCCTGCCCGAAGGCAACTTCTGCTATCAGCGCAGCTCCAACATCCCGCAACAGGCCGAATTTGCGCACGGACATCCGCTGGAAATCTTCAACGCGCAGCATCAACCGTATTTTGAGATAGAAACCCACGCCCCACTGGCTCATCTGCAGCCCGGCGAACGTATGTCTTACACCATTGAGGAAGCCGCATGGGCGATCTGAACGGCGTACCCGCATTGACCACCTCCGACAGCTGGACGCTCGATTGGGCGTGGGGCGACGTCACCTTGCAAGCCTTGGGCGGCATGCTGGCTCCGGTCACTTTTGTCCTGGAAGACGACCGCGCCATTCAACCGATGCAGATCGCGCCGTGGGGCGACAAGCCAGACCCGCAATGGCCTGGCGTATTACGCCAGTTACGCGGCGAATGGCCCTGTGTACCGTTTGGCATGGCTCAGGCCCCGCAACATCTTGACCCGTCTTGGCCGGTGGCCAACGACACCAACCCGTTTGACCACGGCTATGGTGCGAATCACGAATGGCAGCTGGTGCATCAGACCGATGAAACCCTGACCATTGCGATCAATTACCCGGCCGATGACGCCGTTGCGCGACTGGAACGCGAAGTACGCGTCGACCCGGAACGCGCCGCCATCACCGTCACCCTCATCATCCATGCCCGCCACGAAACGCAAATCCCGGTCGCCTTGCACCCCACTTTTGCGGTGCCTGCCAGCGGCGTAGAAGTGCTGGCCTGCCAAATTGAAAGCGCCCACACCTACCCGCAACCCACGGAATGGAAAGTATCGAAGCTGAGACCGGATCGCAGCGCCAGCAGCCTGGCCGCATTGCCCGGCATTCAAGGGGAAGTTGATATCACCCACCTGCCCTTGCCCTACGCCACCGAAGAACTGGTACAACTGCGCGGCTGCCGGCCACCATTTGTATTGCGTTATCCGGGCTGGCAAGCCGATGTAACGCTGGATTGGGACACCCAACAGTTGCCCGATGCCCTACTGTGGATCAGCAACGGTGGCCGCGCTTTTGCGCCTTGGTCCGGTCGGCATTACGCGTTGGGCGTTGAGCCGCTGAACAGCTTTTTTGATCTGGGGCGCGTGGCGACGCCGCCGGTTGATCACCCATTGGCTGATCGCAAAGGACTGACGATCAGGCCGGGGCAGCCGGTGATTATTCGGTATCGGCTGTCGGCTGGGGTTAGTCCGGCAGTGTGATTGGGCATTTGGTCGTGTCTCAAATCCGGCTGGATGGCATTCCAGCTGACTGACCAAAGATATCGCGCCAGGCCACGTACATGCCCATCATGACCAGCACAACCAGGGGCGACATGAAAACAATCAGGCCTGCAGCCATCAGCAACTGCGCCCCGGTTCCCTGCATCGCGCTCGGGCCCGTCTGGTGCATGGCAATTGCCGCGACGACAAACACGGCGATCAGGACCACAAAAATCAGTAAACCCCATAATGCGTAACTAATTAATACCCCGAGAAAAGCGGGTACGTTACGCAAACCGGCCTGAATGCTGTTGCGGTATGCGGCCAAGACTGGTTGCCCGCGCAGTACCACTTCGGGTGTGCAAAATGCCGTAAGCAGGCCAAGCAGAGCCAGTATCGCAACTGGCCAAAACCTCAGGCCGTGCAGCGCGGCGGCAAGCTGCAATTGTTTCGGGTCAAAGGCCAGCGATAGTGGCAGGCTGGAAGACCAGGCAATGAACAAATTCCCCATCATGTACAACACCACCTGAAGACATAGCAGAGTGAAAATTCTCTGCCCATTCTCTTTGAGCGTCTGGCTGGCCTTGGACCAGGAAAACTGACCATCCAGGTCGACCTGACGGAAAAAACAATAAAACACGCAACCAGACAACGCGCTTGTTGCGGGCAGTAGATATCCCGCAATGACCCAGGGGATGTGTTGCGACAGCAGCATCAACACCTCAAACGCAATCGATAGTCCCAGCCATTGCCAAGGTTTCTTGCGAAACAAGCGCCAGCCCTGCGCAAGCCAGCTACGGCCATCAGCAAAAGATAAACGAAGAGGCAACGAGTCGATTGCAATCATCCTGGCGTTCCGATTTATAAAAGATTCGTGAAAGAATATATATAAATTCAAGTCAACCAGAAAGATTGCCCTGCTACCTCCCGCAAGAGTGTAGGTTTGCGAACACAGTGGCCCAGGCTGTAATTCAAGCCGCGCAGATACAACACCAGAAAACAAAAGAGCGCGTGGCACCAGGTATTAAAACCCGGCACCACGCGCTCTTCATTTGCTGCAAAAGTTGGGCTGGCTTACTTCTGTGCCATCACCGCTTCCAGCTCATCCATCACCTTATCCATACGCCGCACAATGGCTTGATATGGCGCCGGTGTTGCCATATCCAGCCCGGCACGCTTGACCACCTGGTACGCATCATCCGAGCCACCGGCTTTGAGCATGTTGAAGTAACGCTCACGCAAGGCGGTGTCGCCCTTCTCGATGCCTTCCGCAAAGTACGCGGCGGCGCTGATTGAGGTGGCGTATTGGTAGACGTAGAAGTCTGAGTAGAAGTGCGGGATGTACGCCCACTCCACGCCGTACAAGTCGTCAATGTGCACCACGCCTTGCGCGTCGCCGTGATAGCGCTTGAGCAGTTCCAGATACATCTTGCTCAGGTCGGCGCCGGTCAAAGACTGGTCGTGCTCGATGGCGTCATGCGCTTTGAGTTCAAACTCGGCGAACATGGCCTGGCGGAAGAAGGTACCGCGCAGTAATTCCAGTTCCTGACTCAACGCGAATACTTTTTCTGCCCTGGTTTTGGCGTGGCTGGCAACGTAATCGGCCAGCAGCATTTCGTTGGTGGTGGACGGGATTTCGGCGACAAAGATCGGGTAGTCGGCGGTTTCAAATGGCTGCGCGCCGTTAGCCAGCACGGTGTGCATGGCGTGACCCCATTCGTGCGCCAGAGTAGACACACTCTCGTAGCCACCATCAAAAGTCATCAACACAAACGGATGCACGTCATATGCGGCGCCATTCATATACGCGCCTGAATGCTTGCCTTGCTGTTGCAGCGAGTGCATCCAGCCTTTCTGGAAGTTGCCACCCAGTGTTTTCACGTAGTCGTCGCCTAACGGTTGCACCGCATCCAGCGTCAGCGCTTCAGCTTCGGCTAGAGAATACTGACGTGGCGGATTGGCCAGAGGTACATAAATGTCTTGATAGCCCGCTTGCTTCAGGCCCAGCAACTTGCTGCGCAGTTTGAAGTAGCGATGCAGAGTGGGCAACCCGGCATTGGCTTGGGCCACCAGCGTGGTGTACACGGCATCAGGCGTATTGCCGCCCGACAACGCCATGTCCAGTGAGCTGTCATATTTTCGCGCACGGGCTTTGAATACGTTGCCACGCAGATGGGCCACGTAGATCGCCCCGATAGTGCGCTCGTACGCCTTGAATACCGGCCAGAAGGCCTTGAATACTTGCTGACGCACTTTTGGATCGCGGTCGCTACGCAGGGAGACGTAGGTTTCCTGATCCAGCGTATAGACTTTGCCGCGCACGGTGATCTTGGGCCACGGCAGCTCGGCATTGGTCAGCAGGTTGTAGATGGAGCCCGCTTGTTCCAGTGGGTCATTAGCGGCGGCCAGCAGGTTTTCTTCACCTGCGCTGAGCGTGTGGGCAGACAAGCGCAGCGCGGTATGCAGCATGTAGCTGAACTTCTGTAGACCCGGCTCTTGTTTGATCCAGGTGTCGATCTTTTCCGCCCCAATCGCCGCAATTTCCGGGCTGATAAACGCCGTTGCCTGATCAACCTGGCTATCAAGCGAATAAGCCAACTGGTTGCGCGCCTGGTTGGTGTCGTCCTTGGTATTGGCATCGGCTTTCAGGCCGGAATAAACCTCCAGCCGATTGGCGCGGCGGCGGATATCGGACATGGTCTGCAAACCCTTGAGCAAACTGGCCGAACTGGTACCCAGCGTGCCTTGTAGTGCCTTCATTTTTGGCAAATCGGCCAGTAGTGCCTGGCGCTCGGTTTCCCATGCGGCGTCGGAGGGATACAGCGAAGTCAGATCCCACACTGCAGGTGGGTTGGCTGAAGGGTTGCTTTGGGTTGTAGCGGCAGAAGCAGCGAAGGCGGGGGTAACAAAAGACAGAGACGTAAAAGCGAGGGCAACAGCAAGTGCGATGCGTTTCATGTACAGGACTCTGGGTAAGGGTCTTGATGCGGACAAGCTGTCCTGCTGGGTTGCGGACAGCGCAGCTCAAAAAAACAGTTGAGGATTCTGCCGTAGCGCGTCCGGGTTTGTTGCAAAACTGTGTAAACACGAATTACCAGAGCTGAAAATGTTGTACCGAGGATACGTAATGCGCCCAAGCGCCGGAATAAAAGGCCTGGCCTGGCCGTTTTGTTAACAGAGCGAATCTTTCTTGCCATCTAACCTGACCGCGCAGGGCAAATAACACGGCAGGCAGCAAACCCGTTCTGGCGCTGCTACGCTGGAGCAGCACCGGCCGATATTGAGCAGGCTATTGCGATGCTATTGCTGAATCCGAATCATCAAAACCAGACCGCAGACCAGACCATCTTTCACACCCGAAACGATGAGTCACCTGTCACTTCGCTCACCCATGAGGACACGGCTATGGCCCAAAATAATTGGTTTGAATCTTTTAATTTGCCCGCTGGCACCAGCAAACCCCGATCCAAATGGCGCGCCGCTGCCTTTGCCGCAGCACTGGCCGGGTATGCGCTAATGCTGGCTGGGTGCGCCACGGTTAGCGCGACCAGCACCCAATACGTTGGCGCGCCGCACCCGGCCCCGAGCGATCCGGCCAAGGTAGAAATCTTGCGGGCCGAACCGACGCACCCATTTGACCGGCTGGGCGAAATCAGCGTGGATGCCTCGGTCGAGCCATCGCCACCTATCGCGGATATCGAAGCCAAAGTACGTTCAGAAAGCGCCAAGCTCGGCGCTGATGCAGTGGTAATCGTGCTGGATCGGGTTGTGCCCACCGGCGTGTATGTATCCGGCCCGTGGTGGGGGCGCAATGTGGATACCATTACCGGCCGCAAACTGATTGGCGTGGCGATCAAGTACAAGTAATTCTCGCCAGCCCGCAAAACCGCCCGGATATTTGTTATTCGGGCGGTTTGTCATTCAAAGGCACATCGGCGACCGCCTCAACCTGCGCGGCTCACGTAGAATCAACGCTGGTCAAAGCTGCAGCGCCCAACCACTCAGCCACGCCCTCTTCCCCAACCAGCACAAAAGCAATCGATGCGGATTCTGCATACCTCCGACTGGCATCTCGGCCAGCATTTCATGGGTAAAACCCGCCAGGCTGAGCACCAGCAATTCATGAGCTGGCTGATCGAACAAATCACGCTACAGAGTGTGGATGTGGTGATCATTGCCGGGGACGTATTCGACACCGGCGCACCACCCAGCTACGCCCGCGAGTTGTACAGCAGCTTTATCGTGGCCATGCATGACACTGGCGCCATACTGGTCGTCCTGGGCGGTAATCATGATTCGGTGGCGACGTTGGGCGAGAGCAAAGCCTTGCTGGCGCGTTTGGGTACGCGGGTTATCCCGGCAGTGAGTGAAGACGCCGCTGACCAGGTGTTGGTGCTGTCGCAACGTGACGGCCAGCCGGGTGCGGTGCTCTGTGCGATTCCGTTCATTCGCCCACGCGATGTCATGCACAGCGTGGCCGGGCAAAGCGCGCAAGACAAACAACTGAGTCTGCAAGAAGCCATCCATCAGCATTACCAGGCTTGTTACGCCGCAGCAGTGGCAAAGCGTGATGAATTGGGCGGACAGTTGCCGATCATCGCAACCGGCCACCTCACCACCGTGGGCGCCAGCGCCAGCGAATCGGTGCGGGAGATTTACGTCGGTGCGCTAGAAGCCTTCCCCACCAATGCCTTCCCGCCCGCCGATTACATTGCCCTAGGGCATATTCATCGTCCGCAAAAAGTGGGGGGTCTGGAACACATCCGTTATAGCGGCTCGCCGATTCCGCTAAGTTTTGATGAAGCCACTCAAACCAAAGAAGTACTGCTGGTTGATCTGAACGCCAACGGATTGCAAAGCGTGACACCACTGCCCGTGCCCTGCTTTCAGGCAATGGCCACAGCACGCGGCACATTGGCCGATTTGACCAGCGCTTTGGCCAAAGCGGCCGTGGGTGGCACTGCCGATACCCCGGCATGGGTTGAAGTGGTCATTACCGCCGATGATTACTTGAGCGATCTGCAAAGCCGTATCGAACAAATCATTGTCGGTTTGCCGGTAGAGATATTGCGCATTCGCCGCGAGCGCGCTAACGCCGCCGCGCACCTGCAAGGCAGCGCCAGCGAAACCCTGGATGAACTGAGCCCGGATGAAGTCTTTGGCCAGCGGCTGGCCGCAGAAATGCTGGAAGAACTACTGCAAACGCAGTTACAGCAGCGCTATCGCCAGATCGTTAGCGCCTTGCAGGAGGATCAACCATGAAAATCCTCACGCTGCGTTTGAAGAATCTCAATTCGCTTAAGGGCGAATGGACTATCGATTTCACCGCCGAACCGTTTCGCGACAACGGTTTGTTTGCCATTACCGGACCAACCGGTGCGGGCAAGACCACGCTGCTGGATGCCATCTGTCTGGCGCTGTATCACCAGACGCCGCGCATGGACACCATCTCCGCCAAAACCAACGAGGTAATGACGCGCCACACGGCGGAATGTCTGGCTGAGGTGGAGTTCGAAGTAAAAGGCCAGCGTTATCGGGCGTTCTGGAGCCAGCGGCGCTCGCGCGACAAGATTGACGGCGCGCTGCAGGCGCCGGTGGTGGAACTCGCCGATGCCAATGGCCTGATCCTGACCAACAAGATCAACGACAAACTCAAGCTGACCGAAACGCTCACCGGACTGGATTTCAGCCGCTTTACCAAATCCATGTTGCTGGCTCAGGGCAGTTTTGCCGCGTTTCTGGAAGCCAGCGCCAATGAGCGCGCGGCGTTGCTGGAACAACTCACTGGCACCGAAATCTATGGCCGGATTTCCCAGCGTGTGTTCGAACAAACCCGCGACGCCAAAACGGCGCTCGACCAGCTCAAAGCGCGCGCAGAAGGCGTGGAGTTATTCAGCGATGAAAAACGCGTAGAACTGACGGAAGAAGCCGCCGCGTTAGCGATCCAGGAACCCGCCCTCGCCGCCCGCCAGACTGAACTGCAAACTCAAAGGCAATGGCGCGACAGCCTGACCACGGCCACCCAACAGCAAACGCGCGCGCACTTTGCCCAGCAACAGGCTGAAGAAGCGCTGTTGGAAGCGCGTCCGCAACTGGCCCGGCTGGCGGCGAGCGAACCGGCGTCGCGCCTGCGCCCCATGTATCTGGCCTGCCAAAATGCCGGGCACACGCTTGCCGCATCGCAACGGACACTGGTCGAAACCCAAACCCACCAGCAGCAAATCACGGCGCAGATTCACCAATATATATGGCAGGCCACGCAGTTATCCGCGCAGATTGCCGCAGCTGCCTTGGCTGAACAAGCCCGCCTTGGCCAGCAGCAACAGCAAGTGAACGCCGAACTGAGCGCGCGCCCGCAGCAAGCGCAATTGGGAGAACGGCTGGCAGTCTGGCGTGAACAACTGGCCGCACGCCAGCAAGCTGACAATGAAATCGCGAGCTTGCTGGCGAAGCAACAGCAGTATCAAAACGCACTGACCGCATTCAAGGCAGATCAGGCGACGTTGGCGACGCAACTGGCCGCTGAACAAAGCCAACTCGCGGCGATACAAGCGACTGAAACCGAATACCAGGCCCAGATCAGCAATCTACTGGGCGGAAAAACCGAAGCCCGGTTACGCCAGGATTGGCAGCAATTGCATGCGCGGCACGGCGCGCTGACGCAACTGGCGCAAGTGGCGCAAAGCCGCCAGAAACTGGTCGACGAAACCCGCCAACTCAACAGCGATATCGCCCGCCAGCAATTACTGGTCGCCGACAAAACCGGCCAGCGCGATGCCTTGCGGGGGCGGTTCAAGGATATCAATCAGCAAGTCGTCGACAAGCAAAAATTGCTGGAGCAAGAGCAACGCATTCAGGATCTGGCCGGATTGCGTCAGCAGTTGCAGCCTGGTGAAGCCTGCCCGCTGTGCGGAGCGCATGAGCATCCGGCAGTGGCGCATTACCAGGTGCTGGACGTCTCTGACACGCGCCGCGCGCTGGAAGAAAAACGGGCCGAACTCGAACAAGTGCGCGATCAAGGCAACAAGCTGAATGATGAACTCGCCACGCTCGGTGCGCAGATCGAACAGTGGCTACTGCGTCTGCAAGTGTTGGGCACAGAACAAGAACAGCTCGATCAGCAATGGCAACAACTGGCACAGCAAATTGGCCAGGATTTGACCGATGCCAGCGCAGTAACCCAACAATTGGCCTTGATCGGTCAGCAACGCGACGCCGCGCAGCAGCAACTGACGCAGCTGGATGCCAGCAACGCCCAACTCGGGCAAATCCGCCAAAGCCGCGAGCGCATTGCCAGTGCGGCGCAGACGCTCACCGATCAACTGACCGCGCTGCAGCAACGCCAGCAAAACGGCGAAACCCAATTGCAGGCGTTGGTTGAACAGCTGCAAACACGCCAGATTCAACAGCAAGCGGCGCAAGCCAGCCTTAACCAGCAAATCAGCGAATTGGGTTATCCGCTGCCCACGGTCATTGCCGACTGGATGCAACAGCGCGAGCAAGAATGGCTGCACTGGCAACAACTGCAAGCCACTTCGCAACAACTGGATCGCGCCAGTCTGACGCAGCAATCTGCCACTCAGCACGCGCAAGAACAGGCGCAAACCTGGCAGCAACGTTGGGCCGCCTTGGCGTTGCCAGAACCCGCCGCGATTGAGCGCGCTGATAACCCGGGTGCAGCACTGGCCAATCTGGCCAGTCAGCTGGATATCACCCAGCAAACGGCCAGCGCACTGGATGGCAAAGTGCAAACACTCGCTGAACAAATCTCCAGTCAAACCAGCCAGCTGGAACACGCCAGCCAGGAATGGCAACAAACACTGACGCAAAGCCCGTTTGCTGATGAAGCCGCATGGCAAGCCGCCTTGCTGGACGATGCGCAGCAAACCCAATTGCAAACGCTCAAACAAAGCCTGGAGAAAATCCTGACCGAGACCACCGCACTGCATAACGCAGCAGCTCAAACTCTCGCACAGTTACAAGCCACACCGCTCACTGCGCTGGACGCCACGCAACTGGAAACACAGTGGCAAACCCTGCAAGTCGAGATCAAAACGCTGACCCAGCGCCAAGGCGAAATCCGCGCCCAGTTACAAGGTGACGAAACCCGTCGCCACAGCCAGCAAACGTTGTTTGCCGAAATCATCGCGCTGCAGGGCGATTACGATGTCTGGCAGCATCTGAACGGTTTGATCGGTTCGGCCGATGGCGCCAAATATCGCCGCTTTGCACAAGGTCTGACGCTGGATCATCTGGTGCATCTGGCCAATCGCCAACTGGAGCGCTTGCATGGCCGCTATCAGCTGCTGCGCAAACGCAGCGGCGAGCTGGAAATGGAAATTGTCGATACCTGGCAAGGCGACGTCACCCGCGACACCCGCACACTCTCCGGCGGCGAGAGTTTTCTGGTCAGCCTGGCGCTGGCCTTAGCCTTATCCGATCTGGTCAGCCACAAGACCTCGATTGATTCGCTGTTTCTGGACGAAGGCTTCGGCACGCTGGACGGCGAAACGCTGGATATCGCCCTGGATGCGCTGGACAGTCTGAATGCCACTGGCAAGATGATTGGCGTAATCAGCCACGTGGAGGCGCTGAAAGAACGGATACCGGTGCAGATTCGCATTGGCAAAGGGCATGGGGTTGGGTTTTCAGCGATTGAGACTGGGTCTTTTGGGCGGTGATTTGGGGCTTGGGTTCAAAAGTCAGAATGGCTTCGAATTAGAAAAGCCCTCCTTGTTAGTGAAGATTTATCACGTGAACCAGACTTAGACGCTTGCGTGGCTTGTAGCCTGCTGAAGCGATGCAGAGTCCGGGGTGGCGATACCTCCGCTTTTCAGGCGATCAGAGTTCATCTGCCCGCCCTTGCCCACCGGTATTCCGCCCCTCATTTCTGTTTTCTTTGTAGGTGTCTTCAGGCGTTATCTTGAGCCATGTAACCCGCATGAATGCTCAATCCACGTCCTTGCCTGAGTCAATCAGTCCGCGCTTAGCACAAACAAAGTGCCGCCATTTTGATTTACACCCATTGCTAATGATAATAATTCTCGTTTATATTTATCGGCATGGACAGACGCCAACGCCCGCTTTCACCCTCAATGCCCACCGCCGTCGCACAACCGCCGGTGGTCGATAGCCGCAAGTTGCTGCAGACCGGGCAAGCGGTGGTGATCGAGCATAACGGCGTGCGTTACACCTTGCGTGAAACCCGCCAAGGCAAGCTGATCCTGACCAAGTAAGGCCAATCTCTGAGAGCAACACCGTGTGCAAAAGATGTCGACCGGGGCGTTATCAAACCGTGCTACATGGCTTGCAAGCGACTGTTTTTCAATGAGATTGCAATAAGATACAAACAATAAGAAGCTGCGCACCCGCCGCAGGACGCAACACCTAAAAAAATCAAAATAACCGCGCATGCCAGCCGGTTCCGCGCCGCACACTTTTCATCTTTGAAAAAAGATTGAAAGTGGCCGCCGGGCAGCCAGCCGCGCAGGGCTTTGTCAGCCGCAAGTACACACATCCGCATTAGCCGGATTGCCTGCGTGCGACCTCGCCCTCCCGCTCAAGGAACCGGCATGACCCGCACCAAGCAAACGCTTGCGCTGAGCCTGATGGCCTGCGCTCTGCATTCCGCCTTTGCCGCTGACATCGTCGCGGCACAAAATAGACAACCCGCTGACGCCGTCACGGCACAAAATAGACAACCCGCTGATGCCGGTACTCCGGCGCAAAATGTGCAACTCGCTAAAGCACAGACCAGCACCCACGGCGACACCAGTTTGTCGCCCGTCGTTGTCACCGCCACCCGCACTGAAAAAACCATTGATGAACTGCCACCGTCGGTAACCTCCACTGACCGCGACACCCTGGATGACAACTTCATCCGTGACTTCACCGATCTGGGCGATCGCGCCGAGCCAGGCGTCACCATTACCCGTCAGCCACGTTACGGCGGCACCAATGTGAATATCCGCGGGCTGGAAGGCAACCGCATTCTGATGATGGTGGATGGCATTCGTTTGCCGGACACCTTCAGCTTCTCTGGCCGCGATACCTTCATTGGCCAGGACATGGTGGACTTTGGTTCGCTGGCGGCGATTGATATCGTGCGTGGGCCGGGTTCCACGCTATATGGCTCGTCCGCTTTGGGCGGGATTGTCGGCTTGCGCACGCTGGATCCATCCGATTTGCTCAAGGGTGGCAAGCAGTTCGGTGGCCGCATTGATGCCGATTACGACAGCGCCGACAGCAGCTACGGCGCTCGCGCCAGTCTGGCCGGAGAGGCCGCGCCTGGCACCTTCTGGTTGATGCAAGGCGGCGGTCGCAAAGGCCACGAACTGGACAATATGGGAACGCGCGGCGGCAACGGCGCCAATCGCACCGAGCCTGATCCACAAGATACCGACAGCAGGAATGTGCTGGGCAAGTTGCAGCATTACTTTGATGGCGGCCACAAGCTGGGTCTGACCGGTGAGTACCGCAGCACCACCACTGACACCAATATGCTGAGTGACATCTCCAGCTCCATTAAATCCAGCCGGGCGGTGGATGAGCAAACCCGCAAGCGCGTTTCGCTGGATTACGACTACACCGCACCAACCGCTGGCCAGTGGATCGACTCCGCCACCGCACGGGTTTACTGGCAAAACCTGGATAGCGACCAGCGCCGCTACCAGGTGCGCACCACCGCCGCCGACTACCAGCGCGACGGGCAATACACCCAATCCATGAAAGGCGCCAACGGCCAGGTCGTGAAGAATATTGATGGCGCCATTACCCAGCAGTGGGTGGTGGGCGGCGAATGGTGGCAAAGCCGCACCGAAGAATTTGCGGCAGGTAAACCGGCCTCTTCGACCATCAACGTACGCACGGTGCCCGTCACCAATATCACGCAATGGGGTTTGTTTACGCAGGATGAAATCGGCTTTGATGGCGGCCGTTTTTCTCTGACGCCAGGCCTGCGTTATGACAGCTATCGGCAAGACCCGGAAATCGACTCCGTACTGGCTGCGCAGATTGCTGCTGGCGCGGGTATTGCGCCCAAGGATCAAAGCGATTCCAAGCTATCCCCCAAGTTGCTGGCCACGTACAAAGCCACCGAACAGGTCACGCTGTTTGGCCAGTACGCCCAAGGCTTTCGCGCGCCGAGCGTAGTTGAAGTGAACGGCCAGTTCACCAATGGCGGCATCGGTTACACGCTGGTCGCCAACCCGAACCTGAAACCGGAAACCAGCGAAGGCGTGGAATTTGGCGCGCGCTTTGGCACCGACAAGCTGGGTGGCTCAGCGACGGTTTACGACAACCGCTACAAGAACTTCATCGAACAAGTGACGCTGCAACAAGGCGACGCCGGTTGGGTTCCTGGCTACCCGGCAGGCGTGTTCCAGAACATCAACATCGGTAAAGCCCGCATTTACGGTACCGAAGTCACCGGCCACTGGCAGTTCTTGCCGAACTGGCACAGCAATGCCTCGCTGGCCTACGCCGTGGGCACCAACGAAACCGATAACACCTGGCTTGATTCCGTAGCGCCGCTCAAAACCGTGATCGGCGTCGGTTATGCCCGCGAACAATGGGGTCTGGATGGCGTATTTACGGCAGCCAGCGCCAAACGCCATGTATCCACCGACACCTTGTTCCAGCCACCGGGCTACGGCGTGGTGGACTTCACCGGCTGGTATTCACCACTGAAAGACCTGCGTTTGTCTGCTGGCGTATTCAACTTG
The DNA here is from genome assembly GCF_031291215.1 of Silvimonas sp. Taxonomy (NCBI): domain Bacteria; kingdom Pseudomonadati; phylum Pseudomonadota; class Betaproteobacteria; order Neisseriales; family Chitinibacteraceae; genus Silvimonas; species Silvimonas sp. The sequence continues at coordinate 90,958 of NZ_JARLJK010000122.1, read as the reverse complement.
CTGGACCACAAATACTGGAACAGCCAGGACCGGCAAACCAGTGCCGGCGGCCCTGGCGGCATGTTGCAAGCCAATAATGCAGCCATTGATCGCTACAGCCAACCAGGTCGCAGCTTCCGGGTTTCGGCCAACTATTTGTTCTAGGCGTTGCAAGCAGCACACCGTTTTGCTGGCCTGACCCGGTTCGAGCCAGCACACCATGAAGCACAGCAATCGGGGCAACAGCCCTTTCCCACCCAGCTTCGCAGGCCTTTCAGGCTGGCGCAGTTGGGTGGCTTTTTCATCTTTTAACGACAAGGCAGGACACGATGACTGCAGCCAATTTCTCCTCCTTCGCCGACTTTGCGGCAGATCTGCAAACCCGCCACTCAGAATTGCTGGCGGCAGAACCCAAACTGCGTATCCGCGACCGTGCCACACGCCTGAACAGCAGCGAAGCCGCACTGGTCGCCGCCGACTGTGGGGTGCAATCGATTGAGCTTGCCGGCAAAGCACAGGACATCTTCCGTCAGCTCGGCACATTGGGCGAAGTGATGGCTTTGTCGCGCAATGACTGGTGCGTACACGAGCGTCATGGCCGCTACGAAGATATCCACGCCGATGGCCCGGTCGGCATGGTATTGGGGCCGGATATCGATCTGCGTTTGTTCTTCAATTTCTGGAAGCACGCTTATGCGGTGGCCGAAAACAGCCGCCAGAGCATTCAGTTCTTTGATGCCGAAGGCGTGGCGATCCACAAAGTGTTCCGCACCGAAGCCACCGATGCCGCCGCTTGGGAAACACTGATTAGTGCATTTGGCCAACTGGACAAACAGATTCCGCAATTTGAAAGCATTGCCGCCACTCAGGAAGCCGCACGCGCTGATGACCCCGTCGCCGTGCGTTCGGCCTGGCTGGCACTGGACGACACGCATGCATTCTTCCCGATGCTGCGCAAGTTCAAGCTCTCTCGCCTTGGCGCATTACACGCTGCCGGGCGCGATCTGGCCCAGCCGGTTGAGAAAGACGCGGTAGAAGTCATGCTGCAACGAGCGGCGGATAGCGGCTTGTCGATCATGTGTTTTGTGGGGAACCGGGGCATCGTGCAAATCCACTCCGGCCCGGTACACGAGCTGGTGCGCACCGGCCCTTGGTTTAACGTGCTGGACCCTAAATTCAATCTGCATTTGCTCACCGAAGCCATTGATTCGGCGTGGGTGGTCAACAAGCCAACGCGCGATGGCTGGGTGACCTCGCTGGAAATCTACAACGCTAGCGGCGAGTTGATTGTGCAGTTCTTTGGCGAACGCAAACCGGGTAAGCCAGAGCTGTCGCAATGGCGTGAGTTGCTGGTGGATTTGTGCAGCGAGCCGCTGGCGGCGTAACCGACCGCAATATGTAGCCCGGATGGAACATGCCACCAGGGGTACCCCCACAACGCCAGCGGATACCACAGATGTCGGTTGCAGCGGGGGAGTGACAATCCGGGAGCAATGCGCCTATTTCCAGCGGCATCGTTGGTTGACGCGTTACTCCCCCGGATTCCCGCTTGCGCTCCATCCGGGCTACGAGGCAACTGCCTGCGAACATGTGCAATCGCCTACGCACCCTTATTTTGAAGGTAATAAAAACCAATGAAAAAACTGTGCTGTGCCCTCCTCCTCAGCCTGACCACCTTGGTCGCGCAAGCGGCGTCAGCGCCGCAACGCGTGGTGAGTTTGGGCGGACCACTGACCGAGATTATCTACGCACTCAACGCCGGGGATCGTCTTGTCGGCGTGGATGCCTCCAGCCTGTATCCGGCGGCGGCGACCAAGTTGCCGCAAGTGGGCTATTACCGCGCCTTTTCGGTCGAGGGCGTTGCTGCACTGAATCCGGATCTGATCCTGGCCACCGACCAGGCTGGCCCACCCCAAGCCATCAGCCAGCTGCGCAGTCTGGGCAAGCGAGTGATTGTGCTACCCAGCGCACCCACGCTAGAAGCACTGGAACAACGCGTTCAGGGCGTTTCTGCCGCGCTGGGCTTGCGGGACGATGGCGGCAAAATGGTGGCGCAAATCCGCCAGCAAATTGCACAACTGGATATCAAACCTTCTGGCATCCGCACGCTGCTGGTGATGAACCGCACCGGCAAGCTGGAAGGCGCAGGCACCGATACCACGGCCGATGCCATGCTCAAACTGGCGGGCGCCCGTAATGTGCTCGCCAGTCAAAAAGGCTACAAGCCGCTTTCCGCCGAAGCCGCCATCGTGCTGGCGCCACAAGCCATCGTCACTACCACCATGTCACTCAATACTTCCGGTGGCCTGGATGCCTTCCTTGCTTTACCAGGCATTGCCGGTACGCCCGCCGCCAAAGCGCGCCGCGTGGTGGTGATTGATGATTTGTTGCTGCTGGGATTCGGCCCGCGCCTGGCTGAGGGTCTGGCCACATTAAAAACCGGTCTGACCGCGCCCGTCACAGCCAGCCGCTAGCTCGTCTCTTCAAGGCCAAGTTCATGAATTCTGCTTCTGCCGTGGCCAACACCCCGGCTCGCTTGCCCTCGCTGCATCGTTCACTCGCGGTGTTTGCCACGCTCACCGCCGTATTGGTAGTGCTGGTGCTGGTGTCGTCAGCCAATGGTGCGGTGCGTATCCCGTTCAGCGCCATGCCACATGTGCTGTTTGGCGATGTATTGACCGATGACGAAGTCCTCTGGCGCAATGTGCTGATGCAAGTGCGCCTGCCGCGCGTCTTGCTGGCCGTGGTAGCTGGTGCCGGGCTCACCATCACTGGTACCGCCATGCAGGCGCTGTTTCGCAATCCACTGGCAGAACCGGGCTTGATCGGCATCTCGTCCGGCGGCGCGCTGGGCGCGGTGGCAGCCATTGTACTGGGTGCGCCGGGCATGTTCTGGCTGGCACCGGCCGCGTTTATCGGCAGTTTGCTCTCCACCGCTGTGTGTTATCAGTTGGGCAGCCGCCAGCGCGGCATGGGTAGTTTGTTGCTGGCAGGAGTGGCAATCAACGTCATCTGCGGCAGCATGATCGGGCTGTTCACCTACATGGCCGACGATGCCCAACTGCGCAGTCTGACCTTCTGGAATATGGGCAGTCTGGCCGGTGCTACCTGGTCACAACTGGCGTTTCTGGCACCGTGGACACTCGGTTTGTCGCTGCTGTTGCTACGCGAATGGCGCGCTTTGAACGCCTTGCTGCTAGGTGAACGTGAGGCGCAGCATCTGGGCTTTGCGCTCAAATCTCTGCGCCGTAGATTGATTGTGCTGGTCGCGCTAATCGTCGGCCCACTGGTTGCTGCGACCGGCGTGATCGGCTTTGTCGGACTGGTGGTGCCGCATCTGGTGCGCTTGTCGCTGGGAGCAGATCACCGCTGGTTGCTGCCCAACACACTGGTGGCCGGAGCGATCGCTTTGTCGCTGGCGGACTGGCTGGCGCGGATTGCCGTCGTCCCGGCTGAATTGCCGATTGGCATTGTCACCAGTCTGGTCGGCGGGCCGTTCTTTTTGTGGATGCTGACCCGGAAAATGCGTTGATGTTGATTGCCGAAAATCTCAGCTGTGGCCGCCACGGCCAGGCCGTATTGAAAGACGTATCACTGCGGCTGGAGCCGGGCGAAGTACTGGGTGTGCTCGGTGCCAACGGTGCGGGTAAATCCACCTTGCTAGCGACTCTGGCTGGCGAATTGCCCCCTGTTTCCGGCAGTCTGACGCTACACGGTCAGCCTCTGGCGCAAATCAGCGCCGCCGACCAGGCACGCTGTCGCGCCGTATTGCCGCAATCGCCATCGCTGGCGTTTGAATTGGGCGTGCGTGCCGTGGTGGGCACCGGCGCCTATCCGTTTCCCGAGGTCTCTCCGCGCGAGCTGGATGCGCTGCTGGAACGCACGCTGGCACTAGCCGATGCCAGTGCGTTCATTGCGCGCCGCTATACCGCGCTATCTGGTGGCGAACAGCAACGAGTGCAATTTGCTCGCGTGCTAACTCAGGCGCTGGCCGCGCGCCAGTCGGGTGAATATCGCTTGTTGATGCTGGACGAACCCACCGCCAGCCTTGATCCGCGCCACCAATTGTTGTTGCTGGAAGCGGTCACCACGCTGGCGCGCGCCGAAGGTCTGGCGGTGCAGGTGATTTTGCATGACGTGAACCTGGCGGCGCAGTGGTGTGATCGCCTGTTATTGCTGGCCGACGGCCACGTCACCGCACTGGGCTCGCCCGCGCAGGTGCTCACTGCGACAAATCTGGAGGCGGTGTATCAGATCAACGCCACAATCGTTCCCCATCCGCTAGCGGCTGGGCGGCAGTTGGTGTGTTTTGGGGACGGCGGCGTAACCAGCATCAGCGTTAGTTAATTACTCTCCGACGGCGAAAAGCGGCCCTGATATCTCACCCGGGGCGAAGCTCTTTTGCGTGGCAAACCGATGTGGCAACAGGCCTTGTGATCAGGCGCGCAACAGCGGTGAAATGTCTTAATCCTGCAAACTAGCCAGACTAATGTTGTACCTGGATTACGGCATTAGCAGCAACCCGACCGCGGCTAAGTTGTTAGCACCCTTTACTGGTCAGATTGACACTGCCGCAATCAGCACAGCCGATGCCGAGTGCAAAAAACAAACCAGCCCAGCGTGTCCGGCCCTGGATGGCAAAAGCAGCTAGCTTATTCCCGGCCTTTGCCAGTTTGTTCAGTTGATTTGCGGGCGCGTTATCCCGGCTTTGCCTTACGGCCGGATCACCAACCGCGAACGATGTCGCTCTTTGATATCCGCAATGTCTTCCTGCATGCGCTTGAACGCTGCGACCGCTTTGTGTTCATCTTCGGTGAGACTGGTCAGGTCCAGATGCCTGACCAGCACCGCCAGCACATCGCCCATGCGGCCTAACTGCTTGCCGTAACTGGCTACGTCCTGCAGCACTTCTTGTTCAATCGCCGGGTTGGAAGACGTGCCCAGGTTCACATTGATCAGGCCGAACTGGCTGCCCATCAACGAGAAATATGCAGTCCATGGGTTGATCGTTTGGGTGACAGCCCCAGACAAAGGCAAGTTGACGGCGGGCATGGCGATTCTCCTGTTACGACGTGAGTGCGGGCTCCGGAATTGTTCCAACATAGCTGTTGCACTGGCCGTGCGGGCATGTCGATAACGATCCGGGCGGCAAACGGTGTTGCGGTGCGCCCTACGAGGTCTGGGGAGGAAATACTGGCTTTCATAAACAGCCAATAAACGCACGGTTTGAGCCAATGCAATAAGCATTAGCCAATATCAATCCTTGCCCAAGTACTGGTCATCTCTGATTGAATGCGCAATGCAGATTGCACTTTCTGCTGGATCAATGATCAAGGCTGCAAAGTACAGCCGGAATCTGTCAGCGTATCTTTAAGAATAAGCAGCGGTGCCAGCAAAAGCGCATTGGCGTGGGCAGAGCCACAGGATTGGCGCACCGCTTTCTTCATTTCCCTGGCCATAGCGGAAGATGGCGCAACGGGCGTTAAAGATAAATCCAGTTTTTGCGGCTCACTCGCCGCGCTGTGGCGCATATCGGCTTTAATCGAGCCTCTTAGCGATTCCATATCCAGCGCGGGTTTGGCCGAGGCATTGGCTGCGGGTTGGTCCGGGGTAATGGCGCGCTCTTGCGTATGCGCTGCTGATCTATCGCGTGGCGTATGAACTGGCGGCACAACAGTCGGTGAATGAACAGGCTTATGCGATGAAATGGCAACGGCCGGCTTGGCCGGTAAAGGCAGAGTCTTTAATGGTGGAGCATCGGGCGGCAGGATTTGCACCTCGGTGCCAGGAAAATTGTCTGGCGGGCGTACCGCGTGCCTTGGCGTAAGCAGCAATAGCCATATTCCCAAACCGTTTATGGCTACCGCAATAATAAAGCCACCAACCCGATTGCCGCGCGGTGGGTAAAACGTGATAGCGCTCGCCAACAATTCTCTCCGCCAATTAGCCTGGATGATCGCGGGCAAATCATAGAGCTTTCAGAAAAAGAAAGCATCAGAAATTAATTTTTTGAATTATGCCAGTGCTGCTTTTCATTTAACGAGAAATTCCCGCAACCAGCAAGTCATGCGCCAAATGACAACGGCACTATTTATTTGAAAGCCAACAAACCCGTGCCGCTGCCAAGCCTGACCAATCGGCCTTGTTACCAAACCGTGATTGCATATGAAACGACGCCTTACTATAAACCCGGTGCAATAGAACGCTGACAACTATCTCCCTGCCGGAGAGGCGTCATGCCCCGGTTTTTTTTTCGGCCGCATTTGCAAGATTGCGGCCTTGAGCCTTTGGCTGGCCGCCAATGCACAAGCCGATCCGGCTCGCTCTATGCGGGCTGGCCGGATGCTCCACCCGCTATATCTGGCCAGCTATTGAATGACGATCAGACAACCGATTTAAGATAAACGCCCAGCACCAACACAATCACCGCGTAAAGCGCGGCCAGTAAATCATCCAGCATAACGCCGAGGCCGCCGGGTACCTTGGCGTCAAACCAGCGGATGGGCCACGGTTTCCAGATATCGAACAGCCGGAATAACGCGAATGCGGCCAGCCACCAGAACAGGTTCACCGGCACTGCCAACAATACCAGCCACATCGCCACAATTTCATCGATCACAATCGCGCCGTGATCGTGCACGCCCAGATCATGGCCGGTTTTGTCGGCAGCCCACCAGCCGATCAGAAAAACCACGCCAGTCAGACTCAAAATGACAATGGGCGGCCACAGCCAGACCATCAATGCAAACAGCGGGATCGCCGCCAGCGAGCCAAAGGTACCCGGCGCCTTTGGAGCAACGCCGCTGCCAAAGCCCAGAGCAATGAAATGCGCCGGATGGCTCATCAGAAAACGTACGTCAGGGGGTACCAAACCTGTTTTTGCCATAGTGGCTCGTCTTTTCCGCTGTGAAATCTGAAGACATCAATTCAATTGAAAGCAGCCGCGCGACGCGACAAGTCGCCGCGCCGTTCAGGCCGCAGCGCTGAAGTGGTCAAACCCGCCGCTATTGAGCGCCATTTCCTGGCCTTGATCGTTCAACACCCGCACCAGCGCACCGGATCGGGCCGCCAGCATTGATCCAACACGAGTCAATGGCAAAGCCAGTTCAGCGGCCAGCGCGGCCAGTGCTGCACGTTGCGTTACCGGGGCGCAGAAACATAATTCGTAATCGTCGCCGCCGGTAAGCGCCAGATGCAAACGGGTTTCAGCATCAAGCTGAGCCAGCGCTGGATGCACCGGTACCTGACTCGCCACAAGGTCGGCGCTTAAGCCCGAGCGCTCGCAGATATGTTTGAGATCGCCTGCCAGTCCGTCCGAGATATCCAGACACGCGCCGGCAATTCCACGCAGTGCCCGGCCCAGTTCGACTCGCGGCATCGGCATTTCCAGCCGGTCCTGGCATGCTTGTAGCGCCGCAGCGGGTAACGCCAGCCCTTGTACGCGCACGGCAACCGCGGCGGCCGCCGCACCCAATGCGCCCGACACCCAGACGTCATCCCCAGCGAGCGCGGCACAGCGAGTCAGCGCGGTGCCCTGCTCCAGCTCGCCCGCGATCTGGATGCTGATGGTGAGCGGGCCACGGGTGGTGTCACCGCCGACCAGCTCCACGCCATGCTCCTGCGCCAACTCGAACATGCCACTGCTGAAGGCATCCAGCCATTGCGGATCAGCCTGCGGCAAAGCCAACGCCAGAGTAAACCAGCGCGGCGTGGCGCCCATTGCCGCCATGTCCGACAGATTCACTGCGAGCGATTTGTAGCCCAGCCGCGCCGGATCGACATCCGCAAAGAAATGCCGCCCGGACACCAGCATGTCCACTGAAATGGCCTGCTGAAACCCCTCACGAGGCGTCAGCAATGCAGCATCGTCGCCGATGCCCAGATCAGCGACGGCCGGTTGCGAAGCTTTGTGAAAATAGCGGGAGATGAGATCGAATTCGTTCACTGCGTACCGGCAAACTTAACGCTGGCGCTTGGCACGAATGGCTTCTACTTCGACCGGGCGCACCTGGGCGGCCAGCTTGTCGAGCACACCGTTCACGAACTTGTGACCGTCGGTGCCACCAAACGTCTTGGCCAGCTCGATGGCTTCGTTGATGATTACCGGATACGGGGTTTCCGGCATGTTGATGATCTCTTGCGCACCGACATACAAAATGGCGCGTTCGACCGGGCTGACTTCTTCAAAGTCGCGGTCCACATGTGGCTTGAGCGCTTCAGTCAGCGATGGATTACCACCGATGGCACCAGCCAGAATAGTCCGGAACAGTGTTTCGTCGGCCTTGGCAAAGTACGGGCTACTTTCTTTCAGAAAGCGCTCGATAGCGGACACGGATTCGCGAGTCAGTTGCCACTGATACAAGCCTTGCATGGCAAATTCGCGGGCGCGGCGGCGGGCCGATTTGGCCGGCTTTTTCGGCGCATCCGCGCCCGGTTGGTTGACTTCGCTCATGCTTTCAGTGCCTTTTGCAGGTTGGCCATCTCGACCGCAACGCGAGCCGCATCACGGCCCTTTTCGTCGACGCGGACTTCGGCTTGTTCATCGGTTTCGGTAGTCAAAATGGCATTGGCAATCGGGATACCCGCATCCAGACCCACGCGAGTCACGCCCGCGCCAGATTCGTTGGACACCAGTTCAAAGTGGTAAGTCTCGCCACGAATCACCGCACCCAGCGCCACCAGCGCATCGTAACGGCCGGATTTGGCCAGCGTTTGCAGCACCAGCGGCGCTTCCAGCGCGCCCGGTACGGTGGTCAGCAGCAGGTCTTGTTCACGCACACCCAGCGCTTTCAGTTCGGACAAACACGCGTCACGCAGGCCTTCGCAAACCGGCGTGTTGAAACGTGCCATCACCAGGGCGATGCGCAGACCTTCACCATTCAGGTTAGGCCCGATAAAGGGAATCGATTGACTGATCGACATTTTGATAAATCCTTGATTAAGTTATTTTTCTTCGCAACGCGGCAGCTCGAAACCAGTAATTTCGAGACCAAAGCCGGTCATACTCGGAATCTTGCGCTCAGGGGACAACAAACGCATCTTGCCCACCCCTAGCGACTTCAACATTTGGGCGCCGATACCATAGGTACGCAAATCCCATTTGCGCGGGCTTTCCAGCTTCAGTTCAGGCAAAGCACGCGCCAGCAGATCGTCACCATCTTCAGTCCGGTGCAGCAAAATCATTACGCCGCTATCGGCCTTGGCGATGGCATCCAGTGATTCGCGTACATTCCATGAGTGTGCCGAGTGCGACAAATCCAGCCAGTCGATCAGCGATGCGGGTTCATGCACGCGCACCAGCGTTTCTACATCCGGCTTGGGCTCGCCCTTGATCAACGCCAGGTGCGTGGTGGCAGTGAGTTTGTCGCGGAACACCGCCAGATCAAAATCACCCGCAAACGTTTCGACCGTGCGGCGACCTTTGCATTCGATTAGCGTTTCGGTCTGACTGCGGTAGTGGATCAGATCGGCAATGGTGCCGATCTTGATGTCGTGCTCGGCAGCGAACTCCAGCAACTCTGGCAAACGGGCCATGGTGCCGTCATCGTTCATGATTTCGCAGATCACGGAGGCCGGGGACAAACCACCCAGCATCGCCAGATCAGAACCTGCCTCGGTGTGCCCTGCCCGCACCAGCACGCCGCCGGGTTGGGCCAGCAGCGGGAACACGTGGCCCGGCGAAACCAGATCGCCCGGCTTGGCATCAAACGCCACCGCTTTACGGATGGTCAGCGCGCGGTCATGCGCCGAGATACCAGTGCTGACGCCTTCAGCTGCCTCAATCGACACGGTGAAATTGGTGCCGTGGCTGGAACCGTTGTTGTTCACCATCAACGGCAACGCCAGTTGCTCGCAGCGCTCGGCCGACAGCGTCAGGCAGATCAAGCCGCGGCCATACTTGGCCATGAAATTGATGGCTTCCGGCGTGACATAATCAGCCGCCAGTACCAGATCGCCTTCGTTTTCGCGGTCTTCTTCATCAACCAGAATGACCATTTTGCCAAGGCGGATGTCGGCGATGATGTCTTTGATTGGAGAGATGCTGGCGCCCATTTACGCTTGCTCCAGCGACATCATGCGTTCGACGTAACGAGCGATCAGATCGATTTCCAGATTGACTTTGGCTCCCGCCGACAACGCGCCGAGCGTCGTGACCGACAGCGTGTGCGGAATCAGGTTGATGGAGAACTGGCAGCCGCCCTCGACATCACTCACGTAGTTGGTCGTCAACGACACGCCGTTCACCACGACCGAGCCTTTGGCGGCCAGGTATTTGGCCAGCGCTTTTGGTGCCCGCACCACAAGTTCACGGTTTTCACCCACTGGCTCAAAGCTGACCACGTCACCCACGCCATCCACATGGCCGGACACCAGATGGCCACCCAGTCGGTCGGACAAGCGCATGGCTTTTTCCAGATTGACCTTGCCGCCTTCGTTGGCCAAACCCACGGTGACACCCAACGACTCGTTCGATACATCAATACGATAACGGCCACCTTCGGCAATCTCGATCACCGTCATGCATGCGCCGTTGTGCGAAATGCTGTCGCCCAGAGCGACGTCGGACAGGCCCAACTCAGGAGCCGCAACAGTCAGCGTCAGACCGCCTTCAAACGGAGTGATTTTTTCAATCGTGCCAATGGCTTGAACAATACCGGTAAACATTCAGTGGCTTTCCTTGCTTTGAGCATCGAACAACGCCGCATTCGCTTCGCGCACACGCGTTTTGGACTTGAGTTCATTGCAGCTGTTGCAGAAATAGTCGCGCGCGCCACAGGCGATCAGTACTTCCAGTGGCTTGCCGCAATCCGGGCATAAAGGTGTGGTGGTTTGGCTGTCGGTCATCTCACTACTCCTGCGTGACAAATAGAGCCGAATCAGTGAATCGCAAGTCCCAGCGTAAATCATCCCCGACCATACGCCGCTCCCGAACCACTGGCGTTTGCTTGTCTGCCAGGTCTGGTAAATCCAGCCAGGCTGCGCCGCGTGCCGGGTCGCCGATCAATACCGGTGCTTGATACAGCACGATCTCATCGACCAATGCCGCGCGCAGCAACGCGCCATTCAATTGTGCCCCGGCTTCGGCGGTGACTTCATTGCAACCATGTCGACCCAGTTCGGCCAGCAAGGCAGCCAGATCAACTCGGCCATCATCGCCCGGGCACACCAGCAACTCGGCCCCAGCGGCGATCAGTTCGGCATGTTTGCGTTCTTCAGCATAAGCCGTGGCAATCAACACGCCGGGGGTTTGCAACATTTTCGCGTTGGGCGGCATGCGTAACAGGCTATCGACCACGACGCGCAGTGGCTGGCGGCCAATATCGAAATCCCGCACGGTCAGTTGCGCATCGTCCGCCAGCACCGTGCCAATACCGGTCAGCATGGCGCTAGAGCGGGCACGCAATTTTTGTACGTCAGCGCGCGCGGCCGGGCCGGTAATCCATTGGGATTGGCCATTCTGCAACGCAGTGCGGCCATCCAGCGACGTCGCGATCTTCAAACGCAACCAAGGTCGACCCCGAATCATGCGGCTGAGAAAACCACGGTGATGCTCGGCAGCCTCTTTGGCCAGCAGGCCATGACTGGCTTCGACGCCAGCGGCGCGCAAACGCGCCAGACCTTGCCCAGCCACCAGCGGATTCGGGTCGCGCAACGCCACCACCGCTCGCACCACACCCGCCGCAATCAAGGCATCGGCGCACGGCGGTGTGCGGCCATGGTGGCTGCAGGGTTCCAGCGTGACATAAGCCGTAGCACCACGCGCCAGTTCACCCGCCATGCGCATTGCCGTAACTTCGGCATGTGCCTGGCCGGTCGGCTGACTGTGCCCCTCGCCCACCACCACGCCATCACGCACCAGTACACAACCCACGCTTGGGTTGGGCGGCGTGATATCACGGCCACGCGCAGCCAGCGTTAATGCTTGCTGCATGTACTGGTGATCGGCGGCGGACCAGCTCACTGCGGCTGCGCCTTGTTGTCTTTACTGACTTCGCGGATGACATCGCGGAAATCATCCAGATCAGAGAACGAGCGATAAACCGAGGCAAAGCGGATGTACGCGACTTTGTCCAGCTTGGCGAGTTCGCTCATCACCATCTCGCCAATCTGACGGGACATGATTTCGCGCTCACCCACGGTGAGCACTTTTTGAATGATGCGGCTGATGGCTTCATCGACCAGATGCGTTGGCACCGGGCGTTTGTGCAAGGCGCGATGAAAGCTGGTGCGGATTTTTTCGCGGTCAAACTCGGCGCGCTGGCCGTTCTGCTTAACCACTTGCGGCATGCGTACTTCTGCCGTTTCAAAGGTCGTGAACCGTTTGTCGCAGACACTGCAGCGGCGACGACGGCGTACCAGATCGCCTTCGTCTGAAACCCGGCTATCTACCACCTGGGTATCGGGGGAACCACAAAATGGACACTTCACGCGAAGCCTCCGATAAAGATCAGGCCCGTTGGGGCGAAAATTGAACGGTCATGCGGACCGGTCAGACAAAGAGCAAAAAATAGCACAGGGTGGGAGCTTAGCCCCACCCTGTTTCACTGATTCACCCCAAAACCGGTCTGGCTGTGTTACCCCGCCTGGCCGTACTCAAATCGTACTGTCTGCGGCGGGATGTCTTGCCAGAACCAGTTTGTGAGCGAATCGAATCGCGAGTAATTACGCGCCGTAAACCGGGAACTGCGCAGTCAGGGCTTTCACCTTTTCTGCGATGGCGGCCAGGTTGGCTTCATCGTTCGGGTTGTCCAGCACGTCGGCGATCAAGTGTGCAACCTGAATGGCTTCAGCTTCTTTGAAACCACGCGTGGTGATCGCCGGGCTGCCGATACGGATACCGGAAGTCACAAACGGGCTTTCCGGATCGTTCGGGATGGCGTTCTTGTTGACGGTAATGTGTGCTTTACCCAAGAACGCATCCGCCGCCTTTCCGGTCAGGCCTTTAGGGCGCAGATCAACCAGGAACACGTGCGATTCGGTACGGCCAGAGATGATACGCAGACCGCGTTCTGCCAGGGTCTTCGCCATGGCTTGTGCGTTCTTTATCACTTGCGCCTGGTATTCCTTGAAGTCGGGTTGCAGTGCTTCTTTGAACGCCACGGCCTTGCCGGCGATCACGTGCATTAGCGGGCCGCCTTGCAATGTCGGGAAGACGTTGGAATTCAATACTTTCTCGAACTCAGCCTTGGCCAGGATCAGACCACCACGCGGACCACGCAGGGTCTTGTGGGTGGTGGAGGTCACGAAGTCAGCGTGCGGCACCGGGTTCGGGTAAACACCCGCAGCCACCAGACCGGCGTAGTGAGCCATGTCGACCATGAAATACGCGCCAACCTTCTTGGCGATCTCGGCCATACGGGCCCAGTCAAAACGCAGTGCGTAAGCCGAAGCACCGCCGATGATCAGCTTGGGTTTGGCTTCAATGGCGATGCGTTCCATTTCGTCGTAATCGATCTCTTCTTTTTCATTGAGACCGTAAGGCACGATGTTGAACAGTTTGCCCGACAAGTTAGCCGGCGAGCCGTGAGTCAAATGGCCGCCATGACCCAGGTTCATACCCATAACGGTATCGCCCGGCTTCAGCACGGCAAAGTACACCGCCTGGTTGGCTTGCGAACCGGAGTGCGGTTGCACGTTGGCGTACTCAGCACCAAACAGTTCTTTTGCGCGATCAATGGCCAGTTGCTCGACCACGTCCACATATTCGCAACCACCGTAGAAACGCTTGCCGGGATAACCCTCAGCGTACTTGTTGGTGAGCTGGGAGCCTTGGGCTTCCATCACCGCTGGGCTGGTGTAGTTTTCGGAAGCAATCAGCTCGATATGTTCGTGTTGGCGGACGACTTCGCCAGCGATGGCGGTTGCGAGTGCGGGGTCGTACTGGGCAATGGTCAGGGATCGGGAGAACATCGTGACAAGTCCAGGTGGGTCAGAAGAATCCGCGATTTTATCATGGATCAAGCAATTTCTTGCTGGTGACAGACAGTTTTTGCGTGCGGTTTACGCATGGGGTGATGAAGCGGGTTCATGGATATGAATGGCGAATTGCCTCCGCCCCTGCAGCCCTCAAGCTTTTGTAGCCCGGATGAAGCCGCAGGCGAGAATCCGGGGGCGGGGGTTGCAATACACAAAGGTGTTAGTGCCTTCGGCACGGTTTTAAAGGCATTCGATACCCGGTGGTGACCGGGAGCACGTTTCTTTTCTTTGCGTCGCCAAAGAAAAGAAACCAAAAGTCCCGCAGAGCGGGATAGCAAAAGGCGACCCCGCTGCCGCAAGGGGGCCCGAAGTCAAAAGCCGTGCCCCTCGGGGGTACCCCCACAACGATGCTGAATGTTCGGGATGCAAGTTGCAGTGGGGAAACGAACCGTCTGCAAACGAGGGATCTTTGCGCGCCTCCGGCGTTCCCTCGGTCGGCCGGAGCCACATTGATTGCAGATAGCAAAATCCAGATCAGAAAACATTTATCCAACAAAAAACCCGGGCAAGCCCGGGTTTTTAGCGACATCCAGCGGCAACAGCAGGCCTTACAGCCCTTTCACCGCATAAATGCACAAGGTATTGCGCCAGTAGCCCTGGTAATCCATGCCGCAGCCAAACAAGAAGCGATCTTCCACCTCCAGACCGACAAAGTCAGCGGATACGCCAGGCGCCTTGCGGTCGTGCAGTTTGTCGACCAGCACGGCCACTTTGACTTCTTTGGCGCCGCGCTTGATGCAGTCTTCGATGACCGCAGCCAGGGTGTGGCCTTCATCCAGGATGTCATCGACGATCAGGATGGTGCGGCCCTTCATATCGTCACGTGGCGGTACCAGCCAGTTGATCTGGCCGCCGCTGGTTTCGTGGCGATAGCGGCTGGCGTGCAGGTAAGAGCATTCCAGCGGAAACTTCAGTTTGGGCAGCAGGTGGCCAGAAACTATCAGGCCGCCGTTCATGATGGTGTACACAATCGGATTGCTGCTGGACATCGCATCAGTGATCTGCGCCGCCATACGATCAATTGCCGCGTGTACCTCCTGTTCAGTGTGCAGGCAGTCCGCGTTGTCGATGATGGTATTTGCTGCAGGTAGTTCAAGCGTCACGGTATATACCCCGTTTAATGTCCGGCAAAATCACAAATGGTAAACAGCGGCAGGCCCTGATCCTTGATCAGTTTCGAGCCGCCCAGTTCAGGCAAATCAACGATGGCTGCCGCCTCTACAACCGTGGCACCCAGCTTGTGCAGCAGATTGTACGCCGCCAGCATGGTGCCGCCAGTGGCAACCAGATCGTCAATCAATAACACCCGGTCCCCCGGCTTGCAGGCATCGGTATGAATTTCAACGGTAGCCGAGCCGTATTCCAGCTCGTATTCTTCGGCCACGGTCAGGTAAGGCAGTTTGCCCTTCTTGCGAATGGGTACGAACCCCAGATTGAGTTCGTACGCCACCACGGCCCCCAGGATGAAACCACGTGCGTCCACGCCAGCCACCAGATCGAGTTTTTCATCCATATAGCGATGAACAAACGTATCGACCAGCAGGCGGAAGGTCTTTGGGTCTTGCAACAGCGGCGTGATGTCGCGAAACATCACTCCCGGCTGCGGCCAGTCCGCCACGGTGCGGATATGCGACTGGATATAGTCGGCGTAAAGCGGTTCTTTCATCCTGGTAAACCTTGAAGTAGATCAGCCAAAGAAGGCGAATTTCACCAGCCACAGCAAGGCGATCACCACCACGGCGGGCGAGAGATCCTTGAAGCGGCCAGCCAGCAGCTTGATGGCAACATAGCTGATGAAACCAATGGCAATACCATCGGCAATCGAATACGTAAACGGAATCGCCAGTGCGGTCATAACTGCTGGTGCGGATTCAGTCAGATCGTTCCATTCGATTTCAGCCAGACCACGCGCCATCAACACGGCGACGTAGCACAGCGCCGGAGCAGTCGCAAAAGCAGGCACGGAGCCAGCCAGCGGCGAGAACACCAGCGAAATCAGGAACAGGATCGCAACCACAACAGCGGTCAGACCAGTACGGCCACCCACAGCAGTACCCGCTGCAGATTCAATATACGCCGTGGTGGACGAGGTACCCAGAGCAGCACCGGCCACAATCGCCACGCTATCGGCCATCAGTGCGCGCTTCAGGCGCGGCAGCTTGCCGTTTTTGTCCAGCAGGCCAGCGCGATGCGAAACACCAATCAGCGTGCCGGTGGTGTCAAACAGATCAACAAAGAAGAACACGAACACTACGCCCAAGAGGCCAGCGTTCAATGCACCTTTCAAGTCCATCTGCAGCAGGGTTGGGGCAATCGATGGCGGAGCCGAGAACACGCCCTGGAATTTGGACAGGCCCATCAGCACGGCGATCACGGTGACCGTGAGAATGCCGATGATGATCGAACCCGGAATACGGCGATATTCCAGCGCAATGATCAGGAAGAAACCAAAAACCGCCAGCAGCGTTTGCGGAGCGTGGATGTTACCCAGCGTTACCAGCGTGGCCGGAGAAGCGGTCACCACGCCGGCGCTCTTGAGTGCAATCAGCGCCAGGAAAATACCGACACCGGCGGAGATAGCCAGTTTGAGCGAATGCGGAATCGCGTTAACGATCGCTTCACGCACTTTGAACAGGCTAACGGCCAGGAAAATAATGCCGGAGATAAACACCGCACCCAGCGCCGTCTGCCAAGGCACGCCCATGCCCTTGACTACGGTAAAGGTGAAATAGGCATTCAGGCCCATACCCGGCGCCAGCGCGATCGGGTAATTAGCCACCAGCCCCATCACCGCCGAACCTACTGCCGCAGCAATACACGTCGCCACGAACACGGCGTTGAAATCCATGCCTGTCATCGACAAGATGGATGGGTTGACGAAGATGATGTACGCCATCGTCAAGAATGTGGTGAAGCCCGCCAGCACTTCGGTCCTGACGTCCGTGCCGTGTTCCTTCAGTTTGAAGAACGCCTCTAGCATCTCTTATTCCCCGGTTTGAATTTATGGATTAGTTATTGCGTAAAAACGCGAGCCGAATAATGGTTTATAGAGCGTTATGCAATGTGTTTGCCAGCGCTCACCCATTTTTACTTTTTTCCCCGATGCTTACTTTTACTTTTGCCTGCCATTACCACCGTCGAACCGTCATGAGGTGTTTACAAACCCACCCCAGCCAGCGCGCAAACTCCCAGTACGGCAAAGATTGCCGACGCCACAAAACGCACGTAGCGCAACACATGCATGCGCGCTGAAATCCATTGCCCTACAAACACGGCTGGCACATCTGCAATCATCATGCCCAGCGTGGTGCCAGCGACCACCTGCCATAACGGCTGGTAATTCACTGCCAGCGCCACGGTAGCGATCTGGGTTTTGTCGCCCATTTCAGCAAGAAAAAAGGTTAATGCGGTCGCGATGAACGCGCCATAAGGTTTGATGCCATTGTCTTTTTCATCAAACTGATCGGGAATAAGCGCCCAGGCGGCAATGGCCAGAAAGCCTATACCCACCACCCAGCGCAAAATTTCGGGCGCAATGAAGCCAGACAGCCACACGCCGATCCAGCCTGCAGCAAAGTGATTGATGATGGTCGCGACGAAGATGCCGGCCACAATCGGCAGCGGCTTGCGAAAGCGCGCAGCCAGAATCAGCGCAAGCAGCTGTGTCTTGTCGCCCATTTCTGCTACGGCCACTACGCCGGTGGACACGAGGAATGCGTCGATCATCAGTGTGTATACATACAGGACAGTTGGCGGCAGATCAGCCCATGCGCCAAGCCTCATCCACAACCGGGAGAGGCACTGACAACAAAGTGCAGCCACAAAGACAAAGTCGCTGACAAAACCTGCCTTTGGCGCCATGGGTCACGTTGTGACGCTGGCAAAGCATTGTTTTGTGAGCGACTTCCAGTTTGCGGCGATCTGCGGGACGAACTTCCCTGAAGGCCAAAAGGTGCGCAGTGTACTCCCCGGCGTTGATCGGTTCAACCTTACAAGGTCACCGAACTACCTGGGGATTGCCGCAGTAACGGCACTGACCGGGATGAATTGCAGGAACGGCCCGGCAATCATGCTCTGGGCGTAATCAATGGCGCTGCGGCGATATTTTTCGTTGTTCATCTCCGCCAGCAACTCCAGCCGACTGAGCATGCGGCCAAACTCGCGCTCAAAAGACAAGTTGCGCACGTCCGGGCCAATCTCGTTGGATAACAACAGCACCCTGCCCTGCGCATCCTTGCGATTGGCCAGCATCCAGGCGGCCACTTCAATATTGTGGGCGGCGTTCGCCAGTTGTTGCGCATCCAGCCCATTGATCAAATACAGCTGCAAATGCCCGCCATAGACTTCGACCAGCATCGTACCCAGGCCATAAATCAGCGTGCCGGCACGATCGCCGGTAAAAGCGGGATCAAACGCCAGCGGCAACGCGGCCACTGATCGCACATTGACTGGCAACCCGGGTAGCGGCGTGCCATTGCGGATAGCGTCAATGACATTACCTTGCGCCGTTTGCAGATCCGGCGCGCCGGTTTTCTTCCATTCAGCCGGATTGCGTTTGTAGAGTTTTTGCAGCAGCAGCGCCAGGCTATCGAGGTTGTCGCGCATGGCCAGATTGGCCGCACGATTGGGCCCGCTTTGGGCCAGTTCATTGCTGTGAAAACTGTCGCCATTCACCGGCTTTTCGACCGGGGTACTGGCACAACCTGCCATCAGTCCAGCCAATAGCACCAGCCCTGATAGCCGTGCGGGTTTGTGCATGCGATGCTCCAGCCAAAAATCAAACGGCGCCAACTGCGCCGTTCCATTCATGGTTGACCATCAAGCTGCGATCCACAATCAGAATTGAGCTAAAACGTATCGCGAAGTGACCGTTTACTCTGGCTGGGCCAATGCCGTTTCAATATGTTTGACCAAGCCATCGCAACCCGCCTCGACCAGATCGAGCACATTTTCAAAGCCTTCGCCGCCACCGTAATACGGATCGGGCACGTCAGCGCCCTCATGACCCGGCGCAAAGTCCAGAAACATCTTGAGTCTGTCACGCAATTCGGGCGGGCATTGGCGTTCGAGCTTTTTCAGATGGCCGTGATCCATCGCCAGCACCAAATCGAACTGGCTGAAATCCTGGCGGTTGACCTGGCGGGCACGCAGAAAAGACAAATCGTAGCCGCGCTTGCGGGCATGCTGCTGTGCGCGGCGATCCGGGGCTTCACTGACGTGGTAGTCGTCGGTACCAGCAGAATCGATATCCACCCGTTCTTGCAACCCGGCCTTGCGCACCAGCTGGCGCATGACACCGTCCGCAGTCGGGCTGCGGCAAATATTGCCGGTACAAACGAAGAGAACTCTGAATTTCTTGACGTATTTCAACGGCTTATTCCACTTCTGACACACCAATCCGTGTCATGACGAGTTAAACAGGGGCGAGAAGAATTCGCATGTTAACACCGTCCGGCGAACGCACGTTTCAAACAGGGACATACGTACATCTACTGATGCAATGACGATACAGCGGTAAATTCAGAATGCGTAGGCACGGATAGCCGCGCCCGACGGGTTTCGCTGGCGATAGCGGCTTTGCAAGCTTGGAACATATTTTTCAGACAGAACTCAGCACACGAAGGCTGCTTTGGTGTTTGTGCATTGCTGACCCCGGGCGAGCAATCGCGCATCAGGATAAAGGCGCAGCTTTTTCCACCGGTGATTCCGGCTCTTGCCAGCTCACCAGGAAAATCGCCGCTAGCACACAAACCAGTGCGGCAGCGTGGGCCAGGGCCGGTTGCTCATGCAAAAACACAATCGCATAAACCACTGCTGCCACTGGCAACGCAGCAGTAAACACCCCGGCCTTTTGCGCCGGAATATGGCGGATACCCTTCATCCACAACCAGAAACTCAATACGCTAGCCGCCAGTCCGTACCAGAACACCAGCAGCCAGGTATGCAAGTCCACGCTGGTCAGGTCGAAATGCAGCAGCGAGGTCAAACCCAGCGGCAGCATCAGCATCAGGCCAATCAAATGTGTATACGCGCAGATATCAATGGCGGGGAGCGACTGGGTGAGGCGGCGCGACAGAATCACGTAGATGGATTCACAGACCACGGCGCCAGCCACCAGCAAATTACCGACCAGTGAACCGCCGTCACCATCGCTACCAGAACGGGTGACGTTGATGATCACCATACCCAGCACCGCCAGCCCCACGGCCACAATGGCGCGGCGGCCCAGATGTTCGCGCAGGAACAGCCACGACAAAATCAGCACCACCGCCGGGATAGTGCTGGTTATAACGCCCGCCGCCAGCGCCGTGGTGCGTTGCACGCCGTTGAGCATCAGCAACGTAAACAGGAAGGTACCGAACAGTGCCTGCAGAAACAGTCCCAACCACTGCTGACGTGTCACCAGCCGCATGCGGCTGAGCCGATAGCGCGGCAGCAATACGCCGACACCCACCACAAAGCGCAATAGCGCAAACAACGTCACCGGCACCACCATGACAATTGATTTGCCGATCCCCACATTGCTGCCGACCAGCGCCATCGAAACAATCAAAAACAAGGTATAGCGATTGAACGTCATGAATAGACCGGTGATGTGGGGGTGAACGGGGGCTACGATGCAGACGCGGCACGCCCGCAAAAAACGAACGTGCCGCGAAGGCCAGACTTTAAACTGCGTGGGCGCCGCTTTCCAGATACGCCGCACGTACTTCCGGGCTTTCCAGCAATTCTTTGCCGGTGCCCGCCAGCACAATGCCGCCATGCTGCAGCACGTATCCACGATGCGCAACCCGCAAGGCATGGTGAGCATTTTGCTCGACCAACAAGATGGTCATGCCGTAGGTGTCGTTCAGTTCGCGAATAATGCGGAACACTTGTTTGATGTACAGCGGCGCCAGGCCCAGTGAAGGCTCATCCAGCAACAGCAGTTGCGGGCGACCCATCAAGGCGCGGGCGATGGCCAGCATTTGTTGTTCGCCGCCAGAAAGCGTGCCAGCCCGTTGTGCCTGACGTTGCTCCAGAATCGGGAACATCACAAACATGCGCGCCAGGTCTTCGGCAAAGTGCGCGGCATCGGCAAAGGTGCTGCCCATTTGCAGATTTTCCAGCACGGTCATGCGCTGGAAAATCCGTCGCCCTTCCGGCACCAGCGCAATGCCTTTGCGCGAAATCTGGTGCGTGGACAAACGGGTAATGTCTTCGCCCTGGTAAGTCACCGTCCCTTGCGAGGCACGCGGCTGACCAAACAGCGTCATCATCAAGGTGGATTTACCCGCGCCGTTGGCACCAATCAAGGTAACGATCTCGCCTTTTTCCACATGCAGATCAACACCGCGCAAAGCGTGAATGGCGCCGTAATGGGCATGTACGCCGGTAAATTGCAGCATGCTCATAACACCACCTCCGCCGTGTCTTCTTCGCCCAGATACGCTTTG
This sequence comes from Silvimonas sp., assembly GCF_031291215.1. NCBI lineage: Bacteria > Pseudomonadati > Pseudomonadota > Betaproteobacteria > Neisseriales > Chitinibacteraceae > Silvimonas > Silvimonas sp. The sequence continues at coordinate 69,566 of NZ_JARLJK010000122.1, read as the reverse complement.
ATCACGTTTGGATCATGCTGGATTTCCAGCGGCGTGCCCTGGGCAATCTTGTGGCCAAAGTTAAGCACGCAAATCTGGTCCGATACCCGCATCACCACGCTCATATCGTGCTCGATCAGCAAAATGCCTTTGTCGTGTTCACGCGAGAGATACAGCAGCAACTCGTTAAGCTCGGCGGATTCGCGCGGGTTCAGCCCCGCCGCTGGTTCATCCAGGCACAACAGCAGCGGATCGACACACAAAGCGCGGGCGATTTCGATGCGCCGTTGCGTGCCGTAAGACAAATTGCCCGCGGCCACATTGGCGCGATCCAGCAAACCCAGCCGTTCCAGCCAGGTGCGGGCTTTTTCCAGCGCTTCGTCCTGGGCGTGCCGATAACTGGCCAGCCCCAGCAAACCGGCAATCGAAAACCGTGACGCCCGCTGCAGTGCGTTGTATTGCGCCACCATCAGGTTTTCCAGCACCGTCATGCTCGGGAACAAGCGGATGTTCTGGAATGTCCGCACCACCCCGGCCTTACGCGCCACCAGATGCGACGGCAGCTTGTTGAGCGCCATATCGCCATGTTTGGGGTGATGCATCAACACATCGCCCACCGTCGGTTTGTAGAAACCGGTCAGGCAATTGAAGAAGGTGGTTTTACCCGCGCCATTGGGGCCGATGATGGAGGTGACTTTGCCCGCTGGGACATCCAGCGACAGATCATCCAGCGCGGTCAGCCCGCCAAAACGCATGGTCAGGTTCTTCACTTCCAGCAAGGTTGGGTTGTTGGCAGCACTCATGGCGCGGCCCCCTGCTCTGCAGCCAGCCCGGCCAGTCGCAGCGTTGGTTCACGCCGAGCGATAATGCCGCCCGGACGCCACACCATGATCAGCACCATGGCGGCGCCGAACAACAGCATGCGGTATTCCGAGAAATCCCGGCCCAGTTCCGGCAACACCACCAGCAACAGCGCGGCAAACACCACGCCCAACTGGCTACCACGCCCACCGAGTACCACGATGGCAAGAATGGTGGCCGACTCGGAAAACACAAAGCTTTCTGGCGAGATAAACCCCTGGCGCGCGGCGAAGAACACTCCGGCGAAACCGCCCAGCATGGCGCCAATGGCGTAGGCAGAGAGTTTGATGCCGGTGACGTTGATGCCGAGCGCTTTGCAGGCCAGTTCATCTTCACGCACCGCTTCCCACGCCATGCCCACCGGCAAACGGCGCAAGCGTGAGACAAACAGATTGGTCAGCAACGCCAGCACCAGAATCAGGTAATACAGATAAATGACACGCTGATCGGCCGAGTAGTCCAGGTGGAAAAACGAGGCAAACGTCGGCGTATCGCCAGGCGGTTTGAATTCCAGGCCAAAAAAGCTGGGGCGCGGAATGGAGTTGATCCCATTAGGGCCACCGGAAAAGTCAGTCCAGTTCACCAGAATGATACGAATGATTTCACCAAAGCCCAGCGTCACAATCGCCAGATAATCGCCGCGCAAACGCAAGGTAGGCCAGCCCAGCAGAACACCAAACAACGCAGCCATGCCGCCCGCCACCGGCAAAGTCTGCCAGAAGCCCCAGCCAAACAGCGTCGACAGCAAGCCGTAGCTGTACGCGCCCACCGCGTAGAACGCCACGTAGCCCAGATCCAGCAAGCCAGCCAGACCCACCACCACGTTCAAACCCCAACCCAGCATCACGTAGATAAGCACCGTGGTTGCGGTATCCACCACGTAGCGATTACCGGAAAACGCAATCGGCAGCACCAGCGCAAACGCCAGCATCACTCGCCCCAGCCATGCCAGCCACGGTCGTTGTACCACCACGGCGGTTTTGGCGGCGACGCGTTCGCGTTGCAGTTTGCGCAGATGAAAATGATCCACCAGCCATTGCAATACCAGCCGCCCGACAAACACCGCGCCGACAAACTCGGCCAGCAGCGGCCAGCGGGTTAATACGGTAAGTCCACTGCCCTGATCCTGCGTGGCGAGCCCGAGCATGGGAATACCCAGCAATAGCGCGACCAGGCCGATGCGCAATGCGTCTTTCAAACGGGCCGCCATGATGCCGCCCAGGTCTTGTTCAACAAGCGCGTTCATCAGACTTTCTCCACTTCTGGCCGGCCCAGCAAACCACTGGGGCGGAACATCAGCACCATGATCAGAATGGCGAAGGTGGCGACGTCTTTGTATTCCGGCGATAGATACGCGCTCCAGAACGATTCGATCAGCCCGATCAGCAAACCGCCGAGCATGGCGCCTGGTAATGAACCCACGCCGCCCAGTACCGCTGCGGTAAACGCTTTGATGCCTGCGACAAAGCCAATCGAAAAATCCACCACGCCGTAATACACGGTGACCATCACACCGGCGACTGCCGCCAGCGCGGCGCCCAGCATGAAGGTGTATGAGATGGTCCGGTCGACATCAATCCCCAGCAGTGAAGCCATGGTGCGATCTTGCTCGCAGGCACGTTGTTGGCGGCCGAAGGAGGTGCGGGTGATCAGGCCGGTAAATGCCACCATCAACACTACTGTCACCACGCAGATCATGATTTGTGTCCACGCCAGATGCACCGAGAAACCATTGTGGCTGAACAGTTCAATGCCGCCAGGCATCATGGTAGGAATGGGTTTGACGCGGGCGCCCTGGGTGATCTGCACCATGTTCTGCAGAAAAATGGACATCCCGATCGCGGAAATCAGCGGCGCCAGGCGCGAGGCGTTGCGCAGTGGCCGGTAAGCAGTGCGCTCCACCGCCCAACCGTAAACCGAGGTAAATGCGATGGCAATGATGAGGACCAGCGCCAGCGCCAGTGGCACTGCGGTGATGCCCATCGCGCTCATCAGCGTCAGCGCAGTCACCGAGATAATGGCGCTGACCATATAAATGTCGCCGTGGGCGAAGTTGATCATGCCGATGATGCCGTACACCATCGTATAACCGAGTGCGATCAAACCGTAGACCGCACCCAGGGTGAGGCCGTTGATCAATTGCTGAATGAACTGCCCCATGACAAGGGTTGCTCCAGTGTGGGTAGGCAGGTTGCAGCATGGCAGGCGGTGTAACTGGCCCGCCACGCTGCACAGGTACCTGTTGGAGCCCTGACAAAACCCAGCGAAGCGATGCACCAGGTAGGCACAAGGCGCGCGAAACGCAAACAGTACGATTAGTACGGCAAGTAAGCGCAACGCAGCCTGCAGGGTTTTGTTAGCGGCTCTCTTACTTGAAGTATTCGTACTTGTTGCCCTTCCACTGATACACCCGGAACGCCGGGACTTTCAGATCACCTTTGGCATCAAACGACAAGGTGCCCACCACGGTGTTGAAGGAACCGTTTGCCAATGCTTTTTGCAGATCGGCGTACTTCACGCTCTTGGCTTTTTCAGCCGCTTGCTGGAACAACTGCATGGCCGCGTAGGCGTACAGCACATAGCCATCGGGTTCGATCTTCTTGTCGCGGAAGCGCTTGACCACGTCAGCAGCGCCCGGCTCCAGACGCGAATCCGGGGCGAAGGTGAACAGCACGTTGTTGGCGTTGTCACCACCGGCAGCAGTCACCAGTTCGTTGTTACTCATGGTATCGCCGCCCAGAATGGTCAGCTTCAGACCAGCTTGCTGAGCCTGGCGCAGGATCAGCGCTACTTCGGTGTGATAACCACCGTAAGCCACGACCTCGACACCCGCAGCCTTGAGCTTGGTGACGATGCCGGAATAATCTTTTTCACCGGCGGTGATGGATTCACGCAGCACCGGTTTCACGCCTTTGCTTTGCAAGCCCTTGGCCATTTCATCAGCCAGACCCTTGCCGTAGGCACTCTTGTCATCGATCACGGCGATTTTCTTGCTGCCGAAATGCTCAGCCAGGAACCCACCGCCCACGCCGCCTTGCTGATCGTCGCGCCCCATGATGCGGAAGATATTCTTCAAGCCGCGCTCAGTGACCTTCGGGTTGGTGGACACGGTAGCCATTGGAATTTGCGCATCGTTGTAGATATCTGATGCCGGAATGGTCGAACTGGAACACCAGTGACCATGCATAAATACGATGTGCTTGTTGACCATGGCATTGGCCACCGACACGGCTTGTTTTGGATCACAAGCGTCATCGCCGACTTCCAGTTTGATCTTCTGGCCCAGCACGCCGCCCTTGGCGTTGATATCGGCCACGGCCATTTCTGCGCCGTTGCGGATTTGCGCACCGGCGGAGGCGTACTCACCCGTCATTGGACCGGCAATACCGACCGAATAATCGGCCCAAGCTGGTACGGCCAGCAGCGTGGCCAGCCCCAAGCCTGCCACGATAATGCTTTTCTTCAATGCCGCTTTCATGATCCTCATCTCCATAAATGAAACATACAGTGAAAGATTTAGTGATTCATGCAGCACAATTACATACGAAATTATGTCTGCATTGATACAGTCGATATAAATCAAATACCAGCAAACGGTGATATACGGGTCTGTGCCCGTCATTGTTTTCGGACACCGCGTATTCGCTATGCATTATCAAAGCAGCATTACCGCAGTTATGAACGCATTCGGTACAAAGTCGCTACATATTTCAATTCGTTTATTGCAAATGAAAGTACTGCCACTCAATGCCTAGCCCTGCAGCAAGGCACCAAAACTCTTAACCACCACGCCAGCTTGAGCATTGCCTGCTTGTGGCCACCAATGCAGCAGCCAGCACGATCCGCACGCGCCAGGCGTGGTCAGTTGCAGTGTCGTGAATCCAGTACTCTTTTTTATTCTGATTTTTGAGCGAGATGGCTCAGTGAAACCGAGGTTGATTCTTTAACCTCTTCCATCACCGTATAGCTGTGGGTAACCCGAATACCCGGAATGCCACTTAATGCTTTACCCAGAAATGAGCGATAAGACGCCATATCCGGCACGCGTATCTTCAGCAGGTAATCAAACCCGCCGGCAATCATGAAACACTCCAGAATTTCCGGAATCTCCAGTACTGCTTTACGGAATTCTTCAAATGCAGTTTCTGATGTTTTTTCCATCGAAACTTCAATAAACACCATCAAGCCCAGACCCAGCTTTTCAGTAGATAACTGAGCGGCATAGCCTTTGATCACGCCAGACTCTTCCAGCGACCGTACCCTTTCCAGACATGGCGTCGTGCTCAGCCCCACTTGCCGGGCCAGCGCCACATTGGTCATGCGCCCTTCACGTTGCAGGGTTTCCAGGATTTCCAGGTCGATCTGATCCAGCTTTGCCATGCAGTCCTCGTTGCGTGCCTGATCGAGCTCTGCCAGTTCGGTACGCAGGTACTCATCTGCGCAGGCATTAGTCAGAAAGAACAATAAACCACGCCTTATGCAAGGTACAATTTGTTATTTCTAAGTTGCAAAAATACCGCAGTATATTGTTCTGCGTAGTTGGGGATTTCCAGCACAAGCACGCAATAGAGATGACCGGTCGCCTGTTGCAGATATGGTCGTGGCTCAGCCGGGATGCTCTGGTGGATGTCGCACTGCATGCACCCACGATGATCCGGCCACGCCACCCAGCAACAAGAAAATCGCCGCCAGCTCCAGCGGACGGGGCATGCGGGCCTCGTAGAGAAAACCGTAAAGCAGCGCAAACACCGTTTCGAAGATGATCATTTGCCCGCCCAAGGTCAGCGGCAAACGGCGGGTGGCGGCATTCCACAGGCCAGTGCCGATCATGGAAGGCCCAATGGCAATGGCAAACATCGCTACGGTAAACCAGCCCCAGGCGCGCGGCGCAGTATTGGCAGACAGCAGTGGCGCCATAACGCCCACTGACACCAGCAGTGCCAGCACGCCGGTAGTAACGCCCATCAGCAATGACCAGTCGTGACTGGAAAGATCAGTGCGCCGCATCAGATAGCGGGCATTGCCCACGGCGTAGGCGCTCCAGGCCAGCAAGGCACCTGTTGCTGCCAGCAACCCGACCAACTTGGCGCCAATGCTTTGAGCATAGCCAGCGGGCAAAGTGGCCGTGAGCACGTCAGCCCCGTTACACAACACCCCAAGCACAATCGCCGCCAAGGGCCAGATCAATTTGCGCAGGCTGACCGCGTTATGATCCGCGCCGCCTGCCAGCGTCACCAGCACTGGCAACATGCCGATCACCAGCGAGGTGGCCGCCACGCCAACCCGTTGCACAGCGATTGCCAGCAACAAGTAGTACACCAGATTGCCGGCGACGCTCAACCATAACAGCGTGAGCCAGTCACGACGCTCGAGCCGCTGCAGCACGGCGCGTAATGTGGGCAACAGAAATGCCAGCGATACCAGGCCGTAGGCGACATAGCGCCCCACCATCAGTTCGGCAGCGCTGAAATTGTCCAGCACGCGGGGCACCAGGAAAATCACGCCCCACAGCGCTCCCGCCATCACCCCGTAAGCAATTCCTGCAAACACGCAGCGACTCCCCTTTTTGTTGTCAGCGCAGCATAGCGCATGCCCTGCATAGCTGGGCCTTGTGGATTACGGCAACAAGATGGGGAATGAAATCGAACCTGTAGCCCGCACAGCACCCTCTGAACGGGCATGACGGGCCGGGAAACAGATCACGGACAAAATGGGTGAAGGAGAGGAGAAACTGGCAGTGAGGCAATACAGCAAGGCAGGCAGCAGGCGCCACAGCGCCCGTTGCACTTATTGATCCTGCTCTTGATTCACCACGTACAGCATGCCCGGTGGGGCCCACGCGCCTTTATCAAAGAACTTGTCAGTACCGCGCACCAGAACGTAGCCATCGGTGACCATGACCACGGCCAGATCCTGATCGCGCGGCAGTTCGCGACATTCGCTGCTGTCGAACAAAGCGGCGAACTTGTCTTGCTGGCCGCTTTGCACATAAGCCACGCTCCGCCTAGCGGTATCCGGGAAAGCGCAGGCGTAGGCCCCCGGCTTTGTTGGCCCCACTTGCACGCCAACGCTCAATGCCTCAGCGGGCGCACTGGCCGAATCGTTACCGCCGACACCCAATACGTCGATCATCATGGTGGCGCCACCAATCAAAAAGACGGCGAGCAACAGCAGCATTTGCCATTTCTGCGAATTGCCGCTTTTAGATGCCTGCATAACCGTTTATTCCGTAACCAGTGAAAGGCGGCATTGTACCCGTCGCCGCCCGGGTCTAGCGCAGCAACTTTGCCAGGCGTGCCATGCCTTCTTCGATCTCGGCCGGACTGGAATGGCTGAAATTGAGGCGTAAACAGCTTTCGGGGGCGGCACCGGCAAAAAAGGCATCGCCCGGCATGATGGCGATATCAGCGGCCAGCGCTTGCTGCATTAATGCATGGGTGTCGATGGCTTGCTTGAAGCGAACCCAGAAAAACAAACCGCCCACCGGTTTTTGCCAGGTGACCAGATCGCCCAGATGCTTATGCAGTGCGGCATCCATGGCATCGCGGCGTTCGCGGTAAATGGGCAGCACGCGCTGGACATGCTCTCGCAAACCGCCATTGAGCATGCTGGCTACCAGTTGCTGGCTCAGTCGGTTGCTATGCAAATCTGCCGCCTGTTTCAGCCGGGTCAAATGCGGCACCAGTTGCGGGTGGGCAATCAGAAAGCCCAGGCGCAAGCCAGGAGCGAGCGTTTTGGAGAATGAACCCTGATATACCCACGGCGCGTTTTTCAGGCGACCGGCAATGGGCAATGGCGCGGGCGCATCAAAGGCCAGTTCCCGATACGGATCATCTTCAAACAACGGCACATTTGCGACGTCCAGCGCTGCGGCGACCTGTTGGCGTTTGGCGTCTGGATAGCAATAGCCCGACGGGTTCTGGAAGGTGGGCGTGAGATAAGCCATCTGCGAACGACTCAAGGCATCGGCAAATTGCGCGACGTCGGGGCCGGATACGGTATCCACCGCCACCGGCTGGAAATCTGCACCAAACAGCCGAAATGCCTGCAGCGCTGCCAGATAAGCCGGGGCTTCGACCAGGACGCGTGTGTCCTCTTCAATGAACAACTTGGCCACCAGATCAATGCCTTGTTGCGAACCGGACAGCACCAGGACCTGCGCAGCGGTGCAATCGATCCCCAATGCGCGGCCTTGTTCGGCAATCAACTCGCGCAATGCAGGCTCGCCTTCGGTCTGGCCGTACTGCCAGCAATCAAGCGCCTCAGAGGACACAGTGCTGGCCATATCCGGCCGAAACAGCGCTTCATCCGCCGGTAATCCGCCTGCAAACGAGATCACGCCAGGGCGGCTGGCGGCGGCAAGAATATCGCGCACCAGCGACGAAGTCAGGCGTTCAATTCGTTTAGCAAACATGGCATTTCCTTTTTTAGGTCAATCTACTTGACTATATGCTGTTTCCCTCAGCCCTAAATGTCAATATCATTGCCCAGTCTTTTCAGCCATAACAGTTACCGGCCAAGCACATGACAACCAAGTCGCCACAGAAACGTGCACTCAGTGATGCGCAGGAACTCTTGTTCTACGCGTATCGCGCCTTTACCGCGGCACCCGACGCCATGCTGGATCAGCGTGGCTGGAATCGCGTGCACCATCGACTGTTGCACTTCATTGGCCGCGACCCCGGCATTGCCGTGAACGAACTGCTGGATAAACTGGGCGTGAGCAAACAAGCCGTACACAGTCCGCTCAAGTCACTGGTAGAAGCGGGTTTGGTAGAGACAGCGCCCGATGCTGCTGACCGGCGCGTCAAATGCCTGACACTGACCGATGCTGGGCGGCAACTGGAACTGGCTTTGTCGTCGCCGCAGTTTGTTTTGCTGGAAGAAGTCTTTGCCCGCTGCGGGTCAGAGGCGGTAAAAGGCTGGGAAGCGGTGATGAAGGCCATGGCACAACGCTAAAGCTGCGTCAGGGCACAACCCGCCGCTAGTATTCGATCGGCACAGCTTCCAGGCTGCGCCACAGATACCATGTTGCCGCACTGCGCCACGGTTGCCAGCGCTCGGCCAGTTCGCGCATGGCTTTGGGCGGCAACCGTTCGCCGCCGTTGTAAAGCCGAGCAATGGCGTTGATTACGCCGATATCGTCCAGCGGTAAGACATTGGGCCGCAGCATGGCAAACATCAGAAACATTTCGGCGGTCCAGCGGCCAATACCGCGAATGCTCACAAGTTCAGCGACGATTGCGTCATCGTCCCACGCCTGCCACACCGCCATGTCCAGCCGACCCGCCACATGATGGCGCGACAAATCCTGGAGGTATTCCACTTTACGGCCAGACAAGCCGCAACCACGCAGCCTGGCGACTTCGACCTCCAGCAACTGCTGGCTATCGAGCACGCCACCCAGTTCGGTCAAAAAGCGGCCCCAGACCGATTCCGCCGCCTTCACTGAAATTTGCTGCCCGACTATCGACCTTGCCAGCGTTTGATAAGCATCGCCGCGCCCGCGCAGGCTGATGTCCGGGAACTGCGCAATCAGCTGCGCCATGACCGGGTCAGCCGCCGCCAGCGCGGCGACGGCCTCATCCCAGTATTGCGGGCGCAGCGCTTCGCTCATTCACCGGCAACCGTCATGCGGCGAATCAACAAAGAGCCCACGCGCCGACTGGACGACAACTGGATATCGCTGCCCATACCGATGATGTCCTTGAACATGTCGCGTAGATTGCCCGCTACAGTGATTTCTTCCACTGGATACCGGATTTTGCCGTTTTCCACCCAGAACCCCGCCGCGCCACGCGAATAATCGCCGGTCACCATATTGGTGCCATGACCCAGCAATTCGGTCACAAACAGACCAGTGCCCAGTTCAGCCAACAGTTCTTCAAAACTGGCGGTTGGGGTCACCAGCAGGTTATGCGCGCCACCGGCGTTGCCGGTACTTTGCATGCCCAACTTGCGGGCACTGTAGCTGGAGAGAAAATACCCCTGCTGCACACCGGCATCGATCAAAGTGCGCCGCTGCGTGGCCACACCTTCGGCATCAAACACGCTGCTGCCCAGGCCTTTTTTCAGGAACGGGTCATCCACAATCGTCACACAAGGCGCAAACACCGCTTTGCCAAGACTATCGGTGAGGAAGGACGATTTGCGATACAGGCTGCTGCCACTGACGGCGTTGACCCAGTTGCCCAGTAAAGACGACGCCAGCGATGCTTCAAACAGCACCGGATACTCGCCCGTCTTGACGCGCTTCGCCCCGAGACGACGTACCGCCCGTTCCCCGGCCTTGCGCCCGACGCTGACGGCGGATTCCAGCTCTGCCGGATCGCGCATGCTGGTGTACCAGTAATCACGCTGCATGCCGGATGCATCTTCGGCAATCACGGCTGCGGACAAACTATAACGGCTGCCGGTGCCAGTCCCGACAAAACCAAGCGAATTGCCGTAGGCCCAGCGCGAGGCATGAGTCGAGGCCGAACCGCCTTCGGAATTGGTAATGCGCGGATCAACTGCCCGCGCGGCATCTTCGCATTCAGTAGCCAGACGGATCGCCTCTTCTACTGGCAAATCCCAGGCGTGGTAGAGATCCAGATCGGGGAAATGCGTAGCCAGCAACGCTTTGTCCGGCAAGCCGGCAAATTCATCAGCCGCAGTAAAACGGGCGATGGCCAGGGCGGCGCGCACGGTATCAGCCAGTGCATTGGCTGAAAAATCCGAGGTACTGGCGTGCCCTTTTTGCTGACCCTGATACACCGTGACACCCATACCCTTGTCGCGGTTGTACTCAATGGTTTCGACTTCGCCCAGGCGCACGCTGACGTTCTGACCAAACGACTCCGAGATATCTACATCGCAATCGGTCGCGCCCTGGTCACGGGCTTCATCCAGAACCTGGCCGACCAGATCGGCCAGTTGTTGCTCGCTAAAACTGAATCCGGACACGGTTTTCCTTTTTTTGCTGATTGGACCACCCAGCGTCTGCATGCGCGGGTTGCCAGGTTGTTCGGCTCTTCAAGGCTGGCGGACGTATTGACCGCCGCGAATCACCATTCAATGATGAATGATGACGGTTTGTCTGTGTGTATTGCTCAAATGGTGGCAAAACGGCGTATTGCCAGAGTCATTCGCGCATCGGTTTGCGTATCCTCGCCGCGCCCGCTGGTACTGTCGTATTGCAAAGGCGCGGGGTTGGGGACGAACTAGTTTGTTATCATAGCGGTTTTGCAGTAATGGCCCCAAACATGGCAAACAACGAATCTATCGACCAGCACGACGACGACGTCGAACTGGCCAGCAAATCGCAGATGAAGCGCGAGGCGACCGCACTGCAGGATCTGGGCGGACAATTGCTGCCACTGGACATGAAACTGATCCAGACCTTGGGCCTGCCCGACCGCCTGGTTGAGGCGATCCGCGAGTTCAAGCGCCTGAAGGCAAACGGCGCGATTGCGCGGCAAAAACAGTTCATTGGTAAATTGATGCGCGATGTCGATCCGGCACCAATCCACGCTTTGCTGGCACGCGTCTCCGGGCAATCTGACACGCACAATGCGTGGCTGCACAAGCTGGAGCGCCTGCGCGACAAAATGCTGGAAGACCCGAAAGCGGTAGAAACTTTTGTGGCCGACTACCCTGACGTCAATGTCCAGCAATTGCGCCAGCTGATTCGCAATACCTTGCGTGAACGCGAACTGCAAAAACCGCCGAAATCTTTCCGCGAATTGTTCCAGCTGCTCAAGCAACATATTCAGGAACCTACTGTGCCAAGCGTGGAATCGTTGATGCCACCTGCGGACGAAGACGAGGAAGCCTGATATGACATGGCGCGTCGAGTGCGAGGCATTTCTGTTTGACATGGATGGCACGCTGGTCGATTCCACCCCGCTGATCGAGCGCATCTGGCGCGGCTGGGCGGCGCGGCGGGATATCGACGTAGATTATCTGTTGCAACACATACACGGTCGGCGCGGCGTAGAAACCATCCGCCTGGTAGCACCACATCTGGATGCCGAATCGGAAGTGCGTGAATTGCTGGCCGAGGAAATGGCTGACATGACGGGTGTAACGGCCATTCCTGGCGCAGCAGACTTCGTGGCGCGACTGCACCCGGCGCAATGGGCCATCGTGACCTCTGCGCCGCGTGACATTGCATTGGCCAAGCTACGGGTTGCCGGTGTGCCGCACCCACAGTGGATCATCGCTGCGGACGATGTAGACATTGGCAAACCGCATCCGGAGCCCTATCTGAAGGGCGCTGCTCTGCTGGGCAAGCATCCGGCGCAATGTGTCGCCTTTGAAGACGCCGAAAGTGGCATTCACTCCGCCCACCAGGCAGGCATGCCGGTCGTGGTCATCACCCACGCCGCCGGTGCCGATACGACCGGCTTGGCCAGCGTGCAGATCGGCCATTACAACGAGCTGCAACTGAGCCACGCCAACGGGCAATTACAACTGGCTCGGGAGCGCGTGGCATGAGTTTTCGCATTGGACTGGTTTCGGTGTCGGATCGGGCCTCGCAAGGCGTCTACGAAGACAAAGGAATCCCGGCACTCCAGGAGTGGCTGGCCAGCGCGGTCACCACTCCGTTTGAAATCGTCGACCGTTTGATCGCCGACGAACAAGCGCTGATTGAAGCCACACTGATCGAACTGGTGGACGTGGAGCAGTGCGACCTGGTGCTGACCACCGGCGGCACCGGCCCAGCGCTGCGTGACGTTACGCCCGATGCCACGCTGGCGGTGGCTGACCGGGAGATGCCTGGCTTTGGCGAACAAATGCGCCAGATCAGCCTCAAGTTTGTGCCAACTGCCATTTTGTCGCGTCAGGTGGGCGTGATCCGCAAGCGCTGCCTGATTCTCAATTTGCCTGGGCAACCCAAATCGATCCGCGAAACGCTGGAAGGCCTGAAAGACGGGCTGGGGCATATTATTGTGCCGGGCATTTTTGCCGCCGTGCCGTATTGCATCCAGTTGCTGGAAGGGCCGTACATAGAGACCGACCCGGAAGTGGTCGCAGCCTTTCGCCCCAAATCGGCGATCAAGCCGTAGAACTGGTCAAGATATGCTCAAGGTAATACAAGGACTCATCGCGTGACTGCTACCACCACACCTTCCCCGCTGCTCGACACCATTGAAGTGGAAACCGGCGACAACCCGACCGCAGCGGTGATCTGGATGCACGGCCTCGGTGCCGACGGCTCCGATTTCGTTGGCATGGTGCCGGAACTAGGCCTGCCAGAGTCGCTGGCGGTGCGCTTTGTGTTTCCGCATGCCCGCTTTATGCCGATCACCTGCAATAACGGCTACACCATGCGGGCGTGGTACGACATTCTGTATTTTGACGAGATCAACCGGCATGCCGATGAAGCGGGCATCAAACAATCGCTGGCCGACGTGGATGCGCTGATCAAAGACCAGAATGCTCGTGGTATTCCGACTGAGCGGATCGTGCTGGCTGGATTCTCGCAGGGTGGGGCAATTGCCTACACCGCTGGGCTGACTTACCCGCAACGGCTGGCAGGCATTGTGGCGCTCTCAACCTACTGGCCCTCCCCGGCTCTGATCGAGCAAAATCGTGGAGCTGCCAATCAGCAGACTCCGGTGTGGGCTGCGCACGGCACCGGCGACCCGGTCGTGCCATTCGCCTTGGGTGAACGCGCGAAAACCGCAACCGAGCAATTGGGCAACCCGGTGCAATGGCATCATTGGCCAATGCAGCATTCTGTTTGCCTGCCGGAGATTCAAGGCATCGGCAAATTTCTGCAGTCCGTATTGGCCTGATCACCGGCCAGCACAATAAAAAAGGCTCTGCCATAACGGCAAAGCCTTTTTTATTGCCAGTAACCAGCCTGATCCCGGCCTGGCTTAGTGCTTCTGCGCCACCACTTGTACTGTCACCCAGGTCCAGTCGATGCCTTTATCGAGGATGGCACCCAGCGTTACCGTGAAATGACGTTCGCGCGCCTGCACTTCGTAGATACGGTCACTGTCGTAATCGGCGGAGTACATCAGCAAGGTATTGACGCTGACGCCATCGACTTCATGCGGCAAATACAGCGCCGAATTCTGGGAATGCAAAATTGCCCCGTCAAACGCATCAAACTCGGTAACTTCCAGCGCACGCGGTTTGAGAGATGCGGTATTGCTCTGGATGCTGACGGCCACAGGCGTGCCGCTCAGTAGTTGCACACCGGTATAGACCTGCAACTCGTTCACGCGCGACAACCGCCGTACCACGCAAACCTTCCAGGTATCTTCCTGACCAATGCGCATGCCCAGCAGCACGCCTGGCCTGACCCATTCGGCACCTTCGGCCTCCAGCGTGGCTCCGAAGCCGCCTTCAGATTCGTTTTCGATACGCCAGCTTTGCCAATCGGCTTGCTCGGTACGCTGCACCACCTGCGGCGTCTGGGCCTGACGCGCCCGCGTACGCGACGAGACAAAACCGTAGAGCCGCATATCCATGATTTCATCGTCATCAACGATGGGTTTGGTTTCAGCGGGCTGGCGCGAGAACTTGTCGTTATCTACCCGCACATGGCGAAACAGCCGATCCAGCCCGCTGACCACATGCGCTTCTTTGCTGACGGCATGGCGGTCGCTACGCGAGATCTGTGCGTTGCGGATCGACATGCTCCAGAACACGTCCAGATGCTTGAGCAACTCCAGGCAAGCCGGAGCACGACAGTCGTTGCCCAGACCCAGCGTTTGCGGCGCTGCACCAGCCTCCAGCTTGCTGATCAAGGCTTGCACTTCGTTGAGCAGCTCAAAAATGCCCCAGTAACGATATGGATCGCCGCGACTGTCTTCAGCAATTTTTTCCGGTCCCTGCTTGCCGCTCAGGTTCACGCAGAAATGGTGGTGGTCTGGTTGAAAACGCCGCGCCAGCAAAACATTGCGCGACCATTTATCCAGCCATTGATCGGTCCAGTCCAGTTGACGCACCGACAGATTGTTGGAGGCCACCGTGTTGAGCATCAACAACTGGATGTATTCGTCGGCGCAAGAACTGACTTCCGCACCGTGATGGGGATAGAGCGGGAACGGATTACAGTCAAAACCGTCGATTTCCGAGAGCCGATACATGCTGTGGGCCTGAGTCCACAACTGCGGCGGCACCCGGTCAAAGCGGAAATAATGCCACTTGGCCAGTATCGCCACGTAATGCAGGCTGCGCGCCAGTACCAGCGGCATCAGCGCGTCCCAGGCTTGCTTCTCCGCATCGGCCGCTTCCACTTTGGCAAAGCGCTGATACGCCGCCACCATGGAATTGGCCAGCCCGGTGATATCACGCCACAGTTTTTGCTCAATCTCTTTGGGCATACGCGGGTTGGAAACGTATTGATAACGAATCCGCTCAAAGCCAACCTGCACACCGTTGTCGATCTTGATGAGTGCTTCAAGCAATTCCGGCACCGGTTTGCGCTGGCTGGTGAGGAATTCATCCACCACCGCAGCCACTTTGTCGCGCTGGGCTTGTGGATCGGCAAGCTCAAGTTTGTTACACCACGCCGTAAGCTGACGCGGGTTGTCCAACGGGGATGCATCCTTGGAAAAAAGGCTGTTGAGAAAAGCTCTCATGGTTATCCTGTTCTTTGCCGTCTACGCGGCAGCCCCTTGTGTGCCATCTGCCAGCAGCCAGCCTTTGGCTTCGTCCAGCGAGTCAAAAATTTCGATCTTTGCATCCGAAAACAACTGGTTCAACCAGGCCGACCAGGTAATCCACTGATCGTCGGTCACCACCGCAACTTTGCCGAAATCCTTGCTGTGGGCGCGGGCGAATTTGTATTCTTCCACGGCCATATCCAGCGTGTAGCGCATCATACCTGTGAAGTCGAACAACAAATTGGGTTTGCCTTCAAAGTTGATTTTGTAACGCACATCATCTTCGAACTGCCGGAAGTCATGCACGGTAAATTCGTTGAAAACCGCAACCGAAACATAACCAGGCTCATGAGTGATGGTAATCATGGCATCCCCTTATTTGTTGACTGATTGGTTGAAATCCTGTGCCAGCGCCATTGGCTTGCAACGCTACATTGCCAGATCACAGAATGCGCGCTTAGTTCTCGTCATCCTCAGGAATATCTCGCCGACCGGGCAAGCGTGAGCGGATCATCAGCATTTTCATTTCGCGCACCGCCGCTGGCAAACCGACGATCAGTGCCTGCGCAATAATGGCATGCCCAATGTTCAGTTCTTCAATTTGCGGGATCGCTGCAATGGGCTCGACGTTATGATAATTCAATCCATGCCCCGCGCTCACAGCCAAGCCAAGGTTGGCGGCATATTCAGCGGCAACCTTGATGCGGGCGTATTCGGTTTCGCGGGCGCGCCGGTCTTTGGCCAGGGCATAGCGCCCGGTATCCAGCTCAATAGCTTGAGCGCCCATAGACTGAGTCAGACGGATCTGTTCAAAGTCCGGTGCCAGCAGCACTGACACCCGAATGCCCGATGCAGCCAGCTTTTTGATGTATTCGCCAACTTCGGCGCGATTGCCGCGCACATCCAGACCATGCGTGCTGTTATGGCCTTCCCCATCGGTAGGTACAAGGCAGACATCTTGCGGCGCGACACCCAAAGTGAAGTCGAGCAACGCCGGATTCAGCGCCATTTGCAGATTCAGGCGCGTCTGCAGCAGGGCCTTGATAAAACGGACATCCTCATCGCCCACATGACGACGGTCTTCGCGCAAATGCAAAGTAATATGATCCGCCCCTGCTTGCTCCGCCACTTGAGCGGCAAAAACAGGGCTTGGATAACGCGCATCGCGAGCATTTCGCAACGTCGCCACGTGATCGATATTGACACCCAGCGCAAGATCACCAGCCATAAACAAAGCTCTCCGCAGTATTTCGATTCAGTACATCAATTTATATCGGCACCACCAGCAACATCATGATCAAGATCGTCCTCGATTATGAGAAAAACGGATGCCGCTGACACTTTCATCATAAGACACCAGTTGCTCCGGCCCAAGCTCGATACAAATAACCCGCAGGTTACGGTGCCGAATGTCTCTTACAAGCGCTGCAGATCCAGCAAGAGCTGGCGGGTATGCAATGGCGTATCACCCAACGCCGCAGCGAGTGCCTGACGCATCAACAATTTGGTTTGCGCCAGCGCACGCTCGTCATCGAGTTTGCCCTGACGCAATGCCAACAATACTTCGCCATCCAGCCGGCCACCCTGCCCGCCCGCGTCGACCAGGCCCTGGTTCGCGATGTAGTCATAACTGCGCCCAGCGGCGATGGGCGCACCTTGAATATCGCGTTCCAGCTCCAGCCCGTACCCCAGCTCCGCCAACAGCGCCAGCTCAAAGCCCCGCAAGATGGGTTCAACCTCGCTACCAGCTGCCGAAGGCAACGCTGCCAGTTGCCGAATCGCCTCAAAGTAAGCGGCGAACAGCGCTGGTTGGGGCTCCTCGCGCGGCATCAGCCGGACTAGCAATTCGTTCAGATAAAACCCGCACAGCAAAGGCAAACCGGTCGGCTGGGCGATACCACCTTGCCAATCGGCCGCGTGCAGCGTCTTGACGTCGCCACCACCAAACCAGGAAATCAGCAGCGGCTGAAACGCCAATAACGCACCACGCAATTGCGACCCGGCACGCTGGGCACCACGCGCGACGATGGAAATCCGCCCGTGATCCCGTGAGAATACCTCCAGCAAGCGGCTGGTTTCACGCCAGGCATACTGATGCAGGATAAACGCGGGCTGCGCGTCGACGCGCGGTTGGGACTTACCGCCGCGAGAACGCTTTACCGCTGAAGAAGAATTAGTCGAGCGACTTGCCAAGCAAGCGCCCCGAGAGTCTGCACATAGACTTATTCGAATCCTTGTTGACGCAGAACACGCGTGTCGTCAGCCCAGCCGCTTTTGACCTTGACCCACACTTCCAGGTAAACCTTGGCGTCAAACAGTTTTTCCATGTCCTGGCGCGATTCGGTACCGATTCGCTTGAGCTTCTCGCCGTTTTTGCCGATCAGAATGGCTTTCTGGCTGTCGCGATCAACCAGCACCGCTGCGTAGATACGGTACAGCGGGCGGCCATCACGCATGGTTTCTTCGTCGAATTTCTCGATTTCCACGGTCATGGCATAAGGCAGTTCATCGCCGAGTGCGCGGAACAGCTTTTCGCGGACGATTTCTGCGGCCAAAAAGCGCGAATTGCGGTCGGTGATATGGTCTTCCGGATACAGCGGAATCGACTCCGGCAGCAGTGGTTGTACCGTCTTGAGCAACACGTCCAGTTGCTGGCCCTTGAGTGCAGAGACCGGCACGATGGCATGGAAGTTGAACTGGTCTGCCACTTTCTGAATAAACGGCAGCACTTCGTTCTTTTGCGTCAACTGGTCAATCTTGGTAATCACCAGCAATACCGGACGATTTTTGGGCAGCAGCTTGAGCACCGCTTCGTCCGCCGGGCCATACTGACCGGCCTCGATCAGAAACAACACGCAATCCACATCCGCCAGCGTCGTGGTGACGTTACGGTTCATCGCCTCGTTCAAGGCATTTTTGTGGCGGGTCTGAAAGCCCGGTGTATCGACAAACACAAACTGCGCTTCTTCACTGGTGTAAACCCCGGTGATGCGATGGCGAGTCGTTTGTGCCTTGCGCGAAGTAATGCTGATCTTCTGGCCAATCAGGTGATTCATGAGTGTGGATTTGCCCACATTCGGGCGGCCAACAATGGCCACAAAACCACAACGGAAGCCGTTGGCAACATCGCCCGCGACAGTAATTTCGGAATCAGCCATGACAGGCTCCAGGCAAGTAAAACAATTTCGTAAACGGCGGGAGGATCAAGCGCGCTTGGGGGCCTTACCCGGGTATTTCTCTTTCAGCATACCCAAGGCTTCGCCCGCGGCAAGCTGTTCCGCAGCGCGGCGGCTCGGTCCGAGCGCAGAGGTGGTGACTTTGAGGGCCGGTACGCTGCAGGAAATCTCGAATACCAGATTAGGCGATTCGCCTTCCTGGCGCACCACCTCATAAACAGGCAACGCGTGATGGCGCGCCTGCAACCACTCTTGCAGTGCGGTTTTGGGGTCTTTCAGCGCGCGCGATGGATCAATCGCTTCGATGCGGGGAACAAACAAACGCTCGATCATGCCTTGAGCGGCTTCAAAACCGCCATCAAGCCACGCCGCACCAAAAATGGCTTCAAGCGCATCGGCAAGAATCGACGGACGGCGATGTCCACCACTTTTCAGTTCGCCCTCGCCCAGCCACAGGTAGTCGCCAATATTGAGTTCACTGGCCACGTCAGCCAGCGACTCTTGCCGCACCAGGCTGGCGCGCAGTCGCGATAACTCACCTTCGTTCAGTTTCGGGAAGTGATTGAACAGTGCCCGACCTACAACCGCATTGAGAATGGCGTCGCCGACAAACTCAAGACGTTCGTTATGCGTGGAAGCAAAGCTGCGATGGGTCAACGCCTGTTTGATGAGGCGTGCGTCAGAAAAAACATAACCGAGCGCCTTTTGCAGGCGCTCGGGAGGTAACACAATGGACACGGTTTATTGCCCTGACTGTGATGCGCTGGATTTTTCAGCATCAAATGCAAACAGCAAACTGGCATTCCCCATTAGCGGCACAACACGTTCATAACTCGCGCTGATTGTTGTTACGCCACCGGACTGCACGATCACCAGATCTTGTGGTTTGACCGAATCAGTATCGTTGATTTGCGCGTGCTTGCTGTACGAAGCGCGAATCTGTTCAGGCGTTGAACCTGCTTCTTCCTTCACCAAAGTGGCGAGGGTTTTCTGAATATTGAAGTATTCAACCCAAGCCGGAATGACCTTGAAAAAGGTCACCGCTGCCGCGCCCACAACCATGGCGATAATGATAAATCCAATAAAAGACAACCCGCTTTGCTTGCGCATTTTTAATCCCCTTATTGCCCCCGGATCATATTGCCCGGTTGGCTTGCTCATGCGGCAATGGTGCCGTGATGACACGATGACTTAGCGGATGAAAGTGCCAATCCGGCCAAGCTGTTTCAGGTTGAACCAGACCAGGAACGCTTTACCTACCACGTATTTGTCCGGAACAAAGCCCCAATAACGGCTATCTGCAGAATGATCGCGGTTATCACCCATCATGAAGTAATAACCTTCAGGCACCTTGCAGCTAAAACCTTCGTCATCATAACGGCAGTTTTCGCGATACGGAAAGTCACGCACCTCCGAAAGCATCGCGTATGGCGGATTATCAACGGATTGCAGGGTGTTATAGGTATGCGTACCTTGTTTTTCGGTGAATTGCTTGTTGCGTTCCAGGCGCACACCGTCTTCCACGTAATCCAGGTTACCGGCATCTTCGGTCGGCACTGGCTGGCCATTAATGGTCAATTGCTTGTGGCGATATTCCACCGTATCACCGGGCAAGCCGATGGTGCGCTTGATGTAATTGATGGACGGATTTTCTGGATAGTTGAATACCATCACATCGCCGTGCTGTGGTTTGCCGACTGGCATAAACACGTTATTCAGCACTGGTACCCGCAAGCCATAAGAGAACTTGTTGACGACGATAAAGTCGCCGACTACCAAGCCGGGGCGCATTGATGAAGACGGAATCTGATATGGCTCGATCACGAAAGAGCGCAGTACAAACACAGCCAGAATCACCGGGAAAAACCCGCGTCCGTATTCGACCCAATCCGCAACCGGTTTGTCGCCGCGTTTTTTGCCCCAGACCAGCTTGTCCATTACCCACACAATGCCGGTCACCAATACAAATACCAGCATCGCTGCGGCGATGGAGAAATATTGCACCAGCAGGATAAATACACCGACGATGGCAAACAAATAGCCGTATTGCACCAGTTGCGGTGCCTCTGGACCATGACGTTCTTGTTTGTTGCCCAGCGCGATCATGACCGGGCCGAGCAAGGTAATCACGATGCCAATCAGAAGCCAGTTCATCAGAAACCTTGTTATGTGGTGGATTGGAACAAAACAGCCAGAGCTTTACGCGGCACGTGCTTACTTGTCGCTAACCTGCAGAATCGCCAGGAAGGCTTCTTGCGGAATCTCGACATTGCCCACTTGGTTCATGCGCTTTTTACCTGCTTTCTGTTTCTCGAGCAGCTTTTTCTTACGGGTAATATCGCCGCCATAACACTTGGCCAGCACATCTTTACGCATGGCCTTGACGGTTTCCCGGGCAATAATATGCGCGCCAATTGCCGCCTGAATGGCAATATCGAACATCTGGCGCGGAATGAGTTCCCGCATTTTGGAAACAAGTTCGCGGCCGCGATAAACCGAACTGGCGCGGTGCACAATCAAACTCAACGCATCCACCCGCTCGCCGTTGACCAGGACGTCGAGCTTGACCAGATCATCCGCACGGAATTCTTTGAAGTCGTAATCGAGTGAGGCATAACCACGCGACACCGATTTGAGCTTATCAAAGAAGTCCATCACCACTTCAGCCATCGGCATATCGTAGGTCAGCATGACCTGACGACCCATGTATTGCATGTTGCGTTGTGCGCCGCGCTTCTGGTTACACAGCGTCATCACGTTACCGACATAGTCCTGCGGCACCAGGATGGTCGCAGTAATGATCGGTTCGCGGATTTCTTCAACTT
The DNA here is from genome assembly GCF_031291215.1 of Silvimonas sp. NCBI lineage: Bacteria > Pseudomonadati > Pseudomonadota > Betaproteobacteria > Neisseriales > Chitinibacteraceae > Silvimonas > Silvimonas sp. The sequence goes on along the minus strand of NZ_JARLJK010000122.1, from coordinate 48,119 downwards.
TGCCCGGGTCCGGCAACTTGGACGGGTTCTCGATCTCGATCACTTCACCGTCTTTAAGCACCACTTCATACACTACCGTCGGTGCAGTAGTGATGAGGTCCATGTCGAATTCACGCTCAAGCCGTTCCTGCACGATTTCCAGGTGCAACAACCCGAGGAAACCACAGCGAAAACCAAAGCCCAGCGCTTGCGAGACTTCCGGCTCAAAGTGCAGCGAAGCGTCATTCAGTTGCAGTTTTTCCAGCGATTCGCGCAATGATTCAAAGTCATGGCTTTCTACCGGATACAGACCGGCAAACACCTGCGATTTGACTTCCTTGAAGCCAGGCAAAGCCTCGGTGGCGGGTGTTTTGACCAGCGTAATCGTGTCACCGACCTTGGCGCTGGCCAGTTCTTTGATGCCGGCAATCACAAAGCCTACTTCACCGGCGCGCAGTGCATCGCGCTGTACCGACTTGGGCGTGAACACACCCACCTGCTCGCACAAATGCTGTGCCTTGCTCGACATGAACAGGATTTTGTCTTTGGGGCGCAGTTCGCCGTCCACCACACGCACCAGCATGATCACGCCCACGTAGTTGTCGAACCACGAGTCAATGATCAGCGCCTTGAGCGCGCCATCCGGATTGCCGCGTGGGGCAGGAATTTTGGCTACTACTTCTTCCAGGATATCTTCAATGCCGATGCCGTTTTTGGCTGATGCACGCACCGCATCCACGGCGGCAATGCCGACGATGTCTTCGATTTCCTGAATCACGCGCTCAGGTTCAGCGGCTGGCAGATCAATTTTGTTCAGCACGGCAACCACTTCCACACCTTGCTCGATGGCGGTGTAGCAGTTGGCCACAGTCTGGGCTTCAACGCCTTGTGAGGCATCGACCACCAGCAGCGCGCCTTCACACGCCGCCAGAGAACGGCTGACTTCATACGAGAAGTCAACGTGCCCCGGGGTGTCGATCAGGTTCAGGTTGTATACCTGACCATCGCGGGCCTTGTATTGCAACGCTGCGGTCTGGGCCTTGATGGTAATGCCGCGTTCTTTTTCGATATCCATCGAGTCGAGCACTTGCTCAGACATTTCGCGAGCATCCAGACCACCACAGAACTGGATGAAGCGGTCTGCAAGGGTCGATTTACCGTGGTCGATATGCGCGATGATGGAGAAATTACGAATGTGGTTCATCTAGGGACTTGTTTACTGTAACTGGATAGGCGCCGGCCAAACCGCCGCCGCAACTGCAAAAAGGGGCACGCCATGCGTGCCCCTTGGCTAAAAACCGAATGATTGGGCGGGATTTTACCGGAAATCGCTGTTATGAACAAAAGCAGCGGCCCGGCGTCGTAAACCAGAGCCGATCATGCGTGCTGACACTTGGCCAGCCAGGCATCCAGCGCCTCGATATCCAGGTGGTAATGGCAGATTTCCTGGTCACCCGAATCAGCCAGCACCGGTACCAACTCACCGTAGCGCTCTTCCAGGTCGTCATTGTCGTCAATGTCGATCCAGTTCACGTGGAATCCGCGCTGGCGCGACAATTCGTCCAGTTGCTCACGCATATGCAGACAAAGACTGCAGTACTCGCGGCCGTACAAGCGCAATTGCATAGGCATATTCATCAGACTTATTTGTCCTTATCGGTTTTGTCTGTTTTATCGGGCGCTTTGATGGAGAAGAACAACGATCCATCCTGACGCAGCACGCGCAGCGCCACACTATCACCCGGCTTGAGCGCATCCAGTGCCTGGCGCAGTTGTGCTGCACTACTCAGATCGGTACCGCCGATTCCCGCAACGATGTCACCACCTTGCAGACCGGCACGAGCAGCAGCGCCAGTGGCACTTTGCACACCAACCCCATATTTGATACCGGCCTGCTTCAACTGGCGTGGGGCAAGTTCGACCAGCGACAAACCAAAGCGCCGAATGCTGCTTTCTTCTGCCGGCTTGGCTGACTTGTCGCCCGGCTTACCCGCGCCGCCATCGTCTTTCTGGTCCAGCACGCCAATCGTGAGCGTAACGTTGCGGGCGGCTTTATCGCGCCAGATTTGCAAAGTGGCTTGCGAGCCTGGTTTGCTGGCGGTCACCAGCCGTGGCAGATCGCCGGTTTCTTCAATGGCTTGGCCGTTGTATTTGAGGACAATATCGCCCGGCTTGATTCCGGCTTTGGCGGCCGGGCCATCTTTATCCACCGCTGAAACCAATGCACCCTGCGCTTTGGGCAAACCAAAGCTCTTGGCCAGATCGTCATTCACCGACTGCACGGCTACACCAATGCGCCCGCGGGTGACTTTGCCATTGGCTTTGAGTTCGGCCACCACTTTCATGGCCTCGTTAATTGGAATGGAGAACGACAGCCCCATAAAACCGCCAGACTGGCTGTAAATCTGCGAGTTGATACCCACAACCTGGCCATCCATATTGAACAGCGGGCCGCCGGAATTACCCGGATTGATAGCGACATCAGTCTGGATAAACGGCGTCTGGTTTTCATCCAGCAACTTGCGGCCCGTGGCTGAGATAATCCCGGCGGTGACGGTGTTTTCAAAACCGAACGGCGAACCAATCGCGACGACCCACTCTCCGGCCTTCAGTTTGTCAGAATCGCCCAGATCCGCCTTGGGCAGATCAGTGGCATCAATCTTGAGCAAGGCGATGTCGGTGCGGGCATCCGAGCCCACTATCGTGGCCTTGTATTCTTTCTTGTTGGTGAGGGTGACTTTGATGGTGTCCGCTTGTGCGACCACGTGCGCGTTGGTCAACACGTAACCATTGGCATCAATGACAAACCCCGAACCCAGCGATTGGGCTGTGCGCTCCCGCGGTTGCTGGCCAGCCGACGGCGGCACGGGAAAACCAAAGCGCCGCAGCAAATTGAGTGTGTCTTCATCCATCTCCATTTGTGAGCTGGATTCACGCAAGGTGGAGGTTGTCGACACATTCACCACCGCCTTGCCTTCTTTTTCCACTAGTTGGGTAAAGTCGGGCAAGCCGGTCACGGCAGCTGAACTGATTGCGCTGCTCACAGCGATAACGCCTGTCACAAACAAAGTTTTCATTTGCATGGTTTGGTCACTGTTCAGGAACGGGACAGAAACAGACAGGCGTACTCGTCACAAGTTCGCAGCAGGCTTAGCGAGCACCGTCAGCGGTGGGTGTACTGCGATCACAGAATTTGATGGGCTTGGCGTCGGGCGCAACGCGTTCCAGTGTGGTTGGTTCAGCCAGGCTGGCGAGATTGCGGCGGCTGCGCAAAACCAGGAAACCGCCAACGAAACCGATGGCAGCACCGATAACCGCGCCCAGATCAGGCAATCCATAAGGTGCGACCAGACGCCCCACTCCGGCACCGATCATCAACGCCGCCAATGGCACACCGTATGCAGCCAGCGCACTCTTGAGCAGCATGCCGTCGGCAACACCGATACGGACTAAGTCGCCCGGTTTGGCATCAACGGTATTGCGCACGCGAAACGCCTCTTTGGCGTTACCGAACATGCGGGTAATGGCCACCGACTTACAGCCGGTTTCCGGATCACAGTTGCCACATGGTGCATGCGGCTTGATGCGCACCCAGACATGCTCGCCTTCGCGACGAACGACTTGTGCTTCACTTTCAATCATGGATATCCCCTGTCACATCCCGCAATTATGACGCTTTGCGATTACTGTGACCCGGCTTTTTCGCCTTTGGGCGTATAAGCGTAGCTGAACGCCTGCACCGTTTCTGGCGGAACTTCGCCCAATACCGTCAACAAGTACGGCCCCGCTTGGCGCGCAAACACGGTGATCCCGGCTTGCTGGGCGATCCCCAATGGCGCAGAAGCATCAAATGGCTCGATAAATACCGAAAGCGTGACCAGACCGTCGCCATAAAGGTGATGAATCACCGGTTTGGGCTTGCCCGTCATCGGACGCTGCCCTACTTTCAGCAGGCGAAACCCGTTGGGCAGATTGTGAATATCCCAGCCGGTATCTTTAGGCAATGCGACCGGCCCGTTCGAGTCATCGACCGGTGCGGGTTTGACTGGATAAGTCGGCTTGAGCAAACGCCGGTCAATCGGACCGCCAATCTGCACTTGCGAGAACGCAAACACTTCGACCGGTTCACGCCGGATACCCAGCATGACTGATTTGAGCATCAAGCCGGTCTCAGGATGTACCCAGTAGCGATGCGGATAACGCAGTTTGTCGCGCGGCTCGAAATCGTAAATATTTGCATCTTGCCCGGCAACGCGTTCCTGACCGACAAATCGGACCTGATAGTTTACCAACACGTGGTCGGCATCATCCGGAAACTGGCGCGGAAAGAGTTTGGACGACTGGCGCCGGTCAATGGGAAAGACCTGGCCTCCAGGCAAATACAGGCTGACCTGGTTGCCCTGCCGGAAAAATTCGCGCGGCGGTCCATCCAGCGACTCACGTCGCTCGATATCGTTTCCGGAGGCGGCCTCATGAATAACCCGGAATGCCTCCATATTGTCGCCATGCTGATGGACATACACCCCCTGGAACGACACCGTCTTGGCGGCATTGGCAACACGCGCGACCAGTTGGGTAGCGTCTTGTTGGCTCAAGAGTTCGTTGGGGACGAGAGAGGCAGCCAGTAAACGTTGGCCTGCCAGGAATAAACTGCCGGCCAGGATCCAGCCCTTGGTCTTCATCATTATTTGGTCGGTTGCTTGGTCTCAAACGATGCATAAACAAGGTCACGCCCATCGATCGGGTTACCCGAATCTTCGTGGTGCGCGGCCAGATAGGCACGGAATTTGGAATCGGAATTGGCTACGTGTACGGCTTGTGGGGTAGCCATTGCGGCCATGTGCGGCACTGCTACGGCAGAACCGGTATATGCACCATGGAACGCTTGCCAGCCCACCACGCTCAGAAAAGCCACAGATGCCGCAGCCGAGAGCGGCGCCAGCGCACGGCGCATGAAGCGGCGACGGCGCGAACTGGCGGCTGGAGCAAACACCACGGGTTCTGCCGCCAGGCGATCACAGAAGGTCTTCATGAAATCGGGTGACAAAATGGGATGCTGCTGCATCACATCGCCAACCAGATGCCAGTCTTGCCAGTCGTCGCGCAGCGCCGGATCAGCGTGCAGTTGTGCCAAAACCTGGTCAAAGCGAGCAGGCTCGAGTTCTCCGTCGATCAACGCCGACAAATGCTCTTTCATGATTGCGTTACCCTCTAGTTGCCCAGTCAAACGGGCTTTGTGCTGCCTTGTACCGGCTACCAACGTCTGTCCTTGCCCACCGTCTCGAGCAATGGCCGTAATTTACCGGCGATTGCTTCACGTGCCCGAAAGATACGCGATCGGACAGTGCCTATGGGACAGTTCATCACTGTAGCGATGTCCTCGTACGACAAACCGTCCATTTCACGCAACGTAATTGCGGTTTTCAGTTCATCGGGCAGAGTGTCCACCACCTCGTTGACAGTTCTGACAATCTCTCTGTTGGAGAGTTCAGCCTCGGGCGTATGGTAATCCGGAATCTGCGCGGCGGCATCCAGGGTTTCGCCTTCATCGTCCTCGTAATCGTTGGCCAGCTGGGGCCGGCGGCCCATTGAGGCCAGATAATTTTTAGCGGTATTAATAGCAATGCGGTATAGCCAGGTATAAAACGCGCTTTCGCCGCGAAAGGACGGCAGTGCGCGATAGGCCTTGATAAAGGCCTCCTGGGTCACATCCTCGATCTCATGCGGATCACGAATCAGGCGCGACAGCAAACGTGCGATTCTGCGCTGATATTTGGCGACCAGGAGTTCGAATGCCTTCTTGTCGCCAGCTTGCGCACGCGCGACCAGGGCTTGATCGATATCCCGTTCGGTAAGGTTTTCCAATGCGGGCTCCGTGTGGAACGGCCTGCGTAAATATTAAAATGACAGTAACCCGGTACCAGTACGCGGTAACACACACTGTTCTAAGTAACCAGCAATATCCGGCAAATTCGCGCTCCTTCCCTGGAAAGCACCACCGGATGTTGCAGCCGATATATCACATTGCATATCGGCCAGACTGCTGTCAGATGCAGACCTTCTTGATTGATTCTTCGTTATCTGGGGCTGACAACTGTGTTTTACAAGACAGACAATGAACGATCATCGTCGCATTGCCGCCTTAAAAGCGGCTTAAAGCATGGTCTATGTCAATGACATCGCTGCCGCATATTCGGCACCACTGTTATAGTTACATTTTTGAGACAGCACCCGGGAGCAATAGCCAGCCATGCGCCAGTTCGACGTTTTGATCATGGGGAGCGGCCTTGCCGGCATGACCATTGCCCTCAAGCTTGCCGATCAGTTGAAAGTAGGTCTGGTCACCAAATGCGCGTTGCGCGATGGTGGCAGTGGCTGGGCGCAAGGTGGTATCGCCGCCGTGCTGGACGATGCTGACAGCATTGAACTGCACATCCGCGACACCTTTGTTGCCGGAGCTGGATTATGCGATGCGCAAGCCACCCGATTCATTATTGAAAATTCACGCGAAGCCATCGACTGGCTGATAGACATGGGCGTGCCATTCACGCGTGACGACTCCGGCGATACTAACTATCACGGCTACCATCTGACACGCGAGGGCGGTCACAGTCATCGCCGTATTATTCACGCTGCCGATGCCACGGGTGCTGCCGTGATTGATACGCTGGCCCAAAAAGTGGCCGTGCACCCGAACATCACCGTGCTGGAAGACCACATCGCGCTGGATCTGATCACCGGTAAAAAGCTGGGGATGGAAGAAGACCGCTGCTGGGGCGCCTACGTTTACGACAAAATCGGCGACAAAGTCGAAACCATCGTGGCGCCGCACACCGTGCTGGCCACCGGGGGGGCGGGCAAGGTGTATCTGTACACCACCAACCCGGACGTCGCGACTGGCGATGGCATTGCCATGGGCTGGCGGGCAGGTTGCCGGGTATCGAACATGGAGTTCATCCAGTTCCACCCGACATGCCTCTATCACCCGCATGCCAAATCTTTCCTGATTACCGAAGCGGTACGCGGCGAAGGCGGGATTCTGCGCTTGCCCGATGGCACCCGTTTCATGCCACAGCATGACGAACGCGCCGAACTGGCGCCGCGTGACGTGGTGGCCCGCGCCATCGACTTTGAAATGAAAAAAGGCGGCTTTGATTGCGTCTATCTGGATATTTCATTCAAGCCCGCTGAATTCATTAAAGAGCACTTCCCGAACATCTATCAACGCTGCCTCGAATTGGGCATCGACATCACCGTTGAGCCGATTCCGGTAGTACCGGCGGCGCATTACACCTGCGGTGGTTTGGTGGTCGATATGGATGGCCGCACCGATGTGCCTGGCTTGTACGCAGTCGGCGAAGCGGCCTGCACCGGGCTGCACGGTGCCAACCGGCTGGCGTCCAACTCACTATTGGAATGCATGGTTATTGGCAAAGCCACGGCGGCGGATATTCTGGCCGACCAGGTCGGGCCAATGCCGGTTGTGCCGGAATGGGATGAAAGCCAGGTCACCGATCCGGATGAAGAAGTGGTCATTGCCCACAATTGGGATGAGCTGCGCCGTTTCATGTGGGATTACGTGGGCATTGTGCGTACCAACAAACGGCTGGAACGGGCGCTACATCGCATTGAGTTGCTGCAACACGAAATCCACGACTACTACAGCAACTTCCGCGTGGGTAACGACTTGATTGAATTACGTAATCTGGTCACTACAGCCGAATTGATCGTGCTTTCCGCCATGGCCCGCAAAGAAAGCCGCGGTCTGCATTACAGCCGCGACTATCCGGGCATGCTGCCGGAAGCCAAGCCCACCGTACTGAAACCGTGACGCACTGAATCCGCCGCTTTCTGGCACTGAAACAACGCCCCTGCCCGCCCTGCCGCGGGCTGTGGCGTTGTTTACTCACCTCACCCGTTCTCATAAATCGGCACAGTAAGAGATTTTCCAGCCGCTTCCAGGTATTGTTGATGTACCGGCCTTTCAATCTGGCCTAAAGTTATTCAATGAGCATGTGTTGTGAAGCCCGGCATCCTGGCAATACACGTGACTCGACACCTCTCCCTGAGCCCGCCTTACTGGAACTAGCATCATGAGCGAAGACGATCTCAAACCACTGGTTATCGGCAACTGGAAAATGTACGTCTCGCGTGAGACCGGTTCGTCGATGCTGGCCGAACTGGCCACCGCCCCTGCCATGAAAGATGTAGAAGCGGTCATTTGCCCCGCATTTCCGTTTTTATCTGAAGCGGCAGCCGCGTTGCCCGCCAGCGGAATTCGCCTGGGCGCGCAAAATTGCAGCCCGGAATCCAGCGGTGCCCACACTGGCGAGGTGTCCGCCGCCATGCTGGCCGATTTTGGCTGTAAATACGTGCTGATCGGTCATTCCGAACGTCGCCGCATGTATGGCGAAGGCGATCATGAAATTTCGCGCAAAGTGGCGCAAGCGCTGGAATACGGCCTGACCCCTGTGCTGTGCATTGGCGAAGACGCCGATCAGCGCCGCAGCAACCAGACCACCAAGGTGTTGCAAACCCAGTTGATCAAAGCAGCCCAACTGTTTTCTGCCACCGACTGGCCGCGTATCGCCATTGCCTATGAGCCAATCTGGGCCATTGGCACGGCAACTTCCATTTCGGTCATCCAGCTGGCCGCCACCATTCGTACCCTGCGTCAGTTGCTGGAAGAAATGCATACGCCAGGTCAGGGCACTATTCAGCGCATCATTTATGGCGGCAGCGTGGACGAAAAAAATGCGGCCAGTTTGATGATCGGTGCCGAAATCGATGGCCTGCTGATCGGGCGAGCATCTATTCCAACCGAGCGTTTCCTGCAAATTTGTCTGGAAGTCTCGCTCGCAGCGCGGATTGGTGCTTATGTGGGGCATCGCGCCACACGCGCCGCCGCCAGCAACGGTACCGAGGGCTAATGGCCTGGCCAGTTACACCTTGAAGTAGCAAGACACAGATACTCATCTATGTGACCGATGTAAAAACAGAGAAGCCCTGCAGCATTTGCCGCAGGGCTTCTCTGTTTTTTACCCACTGCTCATACCACTGGCGCGAGCAACTTACTCCCCCGCGCCTTGCAACAAGGCCGCAGTCACTTTGGCTGCTTTCTTGTGCTTGCGACGGCTTTGTATCCAGTGGCTCAAACGATCCAGATACAAATACACCACCGGCGTGGTAAACAGCGTCAGCGCCTGCGACAGCACCAGCCCGCCGACCATCGCGTAGCCGAGTGGGCGGCGCAATTCAGAACCCGCACCGTGGCCCAGCATCAGCGGCAAACCGGCCAGCAAAGCGCACATGGTTGTCATCATGATCGGGCGGAAGCGCAAGATACACGCCTGGTAGATCGACTCCTCGGCGCTCATGCCGCGCTCGCGTTCGGCGGTCAGCGCAAAGTCGATCATCATGATGCCGTTTTTCTTCACGATGCCAATCAGCAAGATAATGCCGATCAGCGCGATCACCGTCAGGTCATATCCCGCCGCCATCAGGATCAGCAGCGCGCCCACGCCCGCCGACGGCAAGGTCGACAAAATGGTCAGCGGATGAATATAGCTCTCGTATAACAAGCCCAGCACGATATACACCGCGATCAGCGCTGCTGCGATCAGATAAGGCTGCGATGACAGTGAATCACCAAACGCCTTGGCCGTGCCCTGGAAAGCGCCGGTCAAAGTGGCCGGGACGCCCATTTCTGCCTGCGCCTTGTTGATGGCATCCACCGCTTGGCCCAACGACACGCCTGGCGCCAGGTTGAACGAGATCGTCACCGCCGGGAACTGGCTTTGGTGGCTGATCGACAGATACGCCGTCTTGTTGGTGTCGATATGCACAAAGGTCGACAGCGGCACTTGCTGGCCAGTCAACGGCGAAGTGATATACAGCTTGCTGAACAACGCCGGGTCTTGCTGCAACGCTGGCGTCACTTCCAGGACCACGTGGTAAGTATTGACCTGGGTGTAGTACTGAGCCACCTGGCGCTGACCGATCGCATCATACAAAGTGGCGTCGATGGTCGCAGGCGAAATACCGAAGCTGGATGCGCGCGTGCGGTCGATGGTCAGCACCGCGGTGGCTGCAGAATTCTGCTGATCCGAAGCAATGTCCGTCAGTTGCGGCACTTTACGCAGCCGATCCACCAGTTTGGGCGCCCACTCGTTCAGTTCATCCAGGCTGGAGTCAGTCAGCGTGTATTGATACTGCGTACGCGACAAGCGCCCGCCAACGTTGATGTCCTGCCCAGCCTGCAAGAACAGGTTCACCCCTTCCACCTTGGCCAGTTTTGGCCGCAACCGGGTAATGACCTCATCCGCCGAAAGCGTGCGGCCCTGGTCTTTGGGCTTGAGGTTGATATAGAAGTTGCCGGTATTGAAGGTGTTCTGCCCGCCAACCATGGCAAAACTGGCCACGTCCGGATCGTTGCGGATCACTTCGGCCAATGACTGCATGCGCTGGTTCATGGCCTTGAAGGATGAATCCTGCGCCGTTTCGGCAAAGCCAAACACAAAGCCGGTATCTTGCTGCGGGAAGAACCCTTTGGGGATCACCATAAACAGGATGACGCTCAGCGCAACGGTGCCCAGGAACACGCACAGGGTAATGAACTGGTGTTTCATCACCAGATCCAGCCCGCGCTTGTAACCGGCGAGCATCGCATCAAAACCGCGCTCGAACAATTGATAGAGCTTGCCGTGCTTGTCGCCGTGATGATCTTTCAAAAAGCGCGAGCACAGCATGGGCGTCAGCGTCAGCGAGATAACCACCGATACTGCAATGGTCAGCGTCACGGTAATGGAGAACTCGCGGAACAAACGCCCGACGATCCCGCCCATCAGCAACAGCGGGATGAACACCGCAACCAGCGATACCGAAATCGAAATAATGGTAAAGCCGATTTCGCCCGCTCCCTGATATGCGGCCTCCATGGGCGACATGCCGTCTTCAACGTGGCGGTAGATGTTTTCCAGCATCACGATGGCGTCATCGACCACAAACCCGACGGCAATGGTCAGCGCCATCAACGACAGATTGTCCAGACTGAAGCCCACCAGATACATCACACCGGCGGTGCCCATCAGCGCTAACGGCACGGTCACGCTGGGGATCAACGTGGCTGGCACGTTACGCAAGAACACAAAGATGATGCCGACCACCAGCAAGATGGTAAGCACCAGCGTGAACTCCACATCGCGCACCGAAGCACGGATGGTTTGCGTGCGATCGACCAGAATGTTGATATGCACGGTCGGCGGAATCGCCGCCTGCAAACGTGGCAGCGCGGCTTTAATCCGCTCTACCGTCTCGATCACGTTGGCGCCCGGCTGCTTGGTAATGGCCAAAACAATGGAATGTTGCCCGGACAGAATCGTCGCTGCAGGGTCAACCGCTTTACCGGCATACGCCCATCCGGCCAGTTTGGTGTTCTCCGGTGCATCAACGGCCACGCCAATATCGCGCACCCGCACTGGCGCGCCATTCTTGTAGGCCAGCACCATTTCGTTCCATGGCGACGCTTTCAGCAACTGGTCATTGGTGTAAACCGTAAAGCTTTGCTTATCGCCATCCACCGTGCCCTTGGGCTGGTTGACCGTTGTGGTCGCGATGACAGTGCGGACGTCTTCCAGGCTCATGCCCATGGCCGACAATCTGGCCGGATCAACCTGAATGCGCACCGCTGGCTTTTGCTGACCACCGATATTGACCAGACCCACACCCGGAATCTGCGAGATTTGCTGCGCCAGAATGTTATCGGCGTAGTCGTTCACCTCAGTCAACGGCAAGGTGTCGGACTGCACCGCCATCACGATAATGGGCGAATCTGCCGGGTTCACTTTCCGGTAAGTTGGCGGATTGGGCAGATTGTTTGGCAATTGTCCGGTAGCGGCGTTAATGGCCGCCTGCACGTCCACCGCCGCCGCGTCGATATTGCGGTTCAGATCAAACTGCAAGGTAATCTGGGTGGTGCCCATCGCGCTGGATGAGGTCATCTGCGACAGGCCGGCAATCAGCGAGAATTGCCTTTCCAGCGGTTGCGCCACGTTGGACGCCATGATCTCCGGGCTGGCCCCGGGCAAGCTGGACGACACCTGAATGGTTGGAAAATCCACCTGCGGCAGCGGCGCCACCGGCAGTAATGGCCAAACGGCAATCCCGACCAGCAAAATCGCTGCGGCCAGCAGCGAAGTTCCGATCGGGCGTTTGATAAATGCGGCAGAGATGCTCACGTTACCTTCCCTGCTCAGTGGCTGGCGGCGGGTTTATCGGCCTCGGCGATGGTCGCGCCGGGCTTGAGTTTGTACTGACCATCCAGTACCACGCGTTGACCCGCTTGTACCCCTTGGTCGATGATCGCTTTGCCGTCCTGGATTTGCGCCACTTTCACCTTCTGCAGTTGCGCTTCGTTGCTGGCGTTCACCACATACACATAAGTGCCGGCATTACCACGCTGCACGGCCGCTGACGGCAGAGTAATCGCGTGACTGCGTTCACCCAGTACCAGGCTCACATTCACATACTGGCCTGGCCATAAGGCATGTGCCGGGTTGGGAAAGGTGCCCTTGAGCGATACCGTGCCGGTGGTGGTGTCGATCTGGTTATTCACCAAAGACAGCGTGCCGGTCGCCAGTTTGTCACCACCGTCCCGCGCATAAGCCACGACCTTGAGCGACTTGCCGCCCTGAATGGCTTTGTTGACTTGCTGCAGCGCGTCTTCCGGCAGGGTAAAGGTCGTCGCAATCGGATCAATCTGGTTAATCACCACCAGACCGGTCGTATCTGTGGCATGCACGATATTGCCCGGATCAACCAGACGCGCCCCGGTTCGGCCGCTCAGTGGCGAGATGATGGTGGTGTAGCCCAATTGCACTTTGGCGTATTCAATCTGCGCGTCATCATTCTTGAGCGCGGCTTCCAGTTGTGCCACCAACGCACGCTGGGTATCCAGCGTCTGCTGAGTCGTCGCATCTTGCTTGATCAGATCGGTATAACGGACCAGGTCACGTTTGGCGTTATCCAGTTGCGCCTGATCTTTGGCTCGGGCAGCAACCACCTGGCCCAGTTGCGCCTGGAAAGAGCGAGGATCGATTTCGGCCAAAACCTGACCTGCTTTGACATCCTGACCTTCGGCAAAACCCACTTTCTGCAATTCGCCGTCCACGCGCACTTTCACGGTTACCGTTGCGTTGGCTTGCACGGTCCCCACGCCAGTCAGATAAATCGGCACGCTTTCGTCACTGGCTTTTACCGTAGTCACGAGGGTGGGCGCTGGGGCTGGTGGTTTGCTGGGGGGCGTTTCGGCATCGGCTTTGCGTGAGGCGGACCAGAAGGTCACGCCGCCCGCAGCAATGAGTACCAGAGCGATAGCAATGGCAGACTGGGTTTTTCGTTGCCTGGTCATGAGCTTTCTATTCACCTTCTGCGAGTACCGCACGCAAGGGACGGTACGCTGTTTCGTATCTGGATTGGATTATTCAATCGGGCGCACTGGGAGACGTATTCACCAACGCAGTGCGGGGCTAGTCGATCCGCGGGTTCGCGGCACTATCATATCTGTATCAGAATGCTGCTTATACCGGCTAAACGCGATCAGAAGCATGGCGTTGACCATCTTTACGATGGCTTTACATAGCAGCGACACAAGGAACTTTATTGCTCCGCCGACAAAGGGCAATGACCACAGCGGGGCGTCCGGGTCCATGTTGCCCACGATCTATGCCCATGTCATTACGGCAATAACAACATGGCCCGTTTATCGCTTTATAACCGTCCATAGCATATAGATTGTCTATGAATAAAAGTTGAATGCGTTTCCGGGCAAGTTGCTTTTGGGGTGATAACTGGCACGTACGCCAAGGCTGAAAACGCGATAAAAAAACCTCCTGGCACAGGCTGTGCGCACAGGAGGTTTTTTTAATGTTTGCGTGATGACTGCGGCTAACGATACCCAGCTCACCACGTCGATCTAACGCGCTGATTTACATGGCAAATTCTGTCTTGGCCTGAGTTACACAAGCGTCTTTACGGTCGCCACTAAATGCATCGCACTTCTCGCGGGCCACTTTGTAATCTGCCTCGCGCTTGGCGTCATCGGCTTTGGCCGTAGCCTTGTAGCGATCTTTATTGGCATCAATATCGGCCAACATTTTGTCGCGGTCAGCCTTGGCGGTTTGTTTGCAGACATCCTTGTCGTTACCGGCAAGACGGCCACACTTCTCTACCGCTACATCGTAGTTAGCCTTGGTCCGTTCACGCGCAGCATCGGCGCGAGCCGCTTCGGTGTCTTTGTCCTGGGCATCCAGATCTGCCAGCGATGAACGTTGCTCAGCTTTGGCCTGGGCCTCGCAGACATCCTTGCCGTTGCCGGCCAGGGTCTTGCATTGTGCTGTTGCGGCGTCATAACGTTGACCGATGGTGTCTTTGCGTGATTGATATTGATCGTGGCTCAGTGCGGCAAAGCTCAGCGCGGGTGCTGCCAGCAACGCAGCAGCAATCAGAGATCGAATGGCGGATTGACGCATGTCGGCACCTTCTTTTTGAATGAGAAAGAAGGCAAGCACTGATCGGCAGATACCGTTTCGGCAGCAGTTTTACTGCGGCTGGCATTGCCGAAGATCAGTTACGCTTGCCTGATGCCCACTTTAGCTGGACAAGTGCAAGCGGCCAGTCATCCCCTGTGGCAGATCAGCGCAAGAAGAAAGAGCCAATGTTTGTAGGCATTGCCCGACGTTGGCTGCCCGGCAAGGCGCGTTGCCGGTGCTTTCGCAATGATCCTTTGGCCGTCAGCCCAGCGGATTTTCCACATCGATCACACAGGCGAACAAAGGATAACCATCAATAATCATCGGTGGGCCAGCCCGATGAGCATGAAACCCGGCGTTGCGCAGGATACGCTCTATGCCAACCGGCGAAACCGTGATGATGGTTTTAGCGCCTAGTTGCGCGGCACAGTGGATGGCTTCACGCAGCAGTTCCAGCGCCAGCGGCGAAATGAATTGCCCGCCCGCCGTGCCGGTTGGCCCTTGAAAATCCACCGCGGCAAAGCGTGACAACTCCCACACCTCCGGCGAATTTGGCGCTGGCAAACCATTGAGCAGTTGCGGGAAAACCTCGCCCAACAAATACGGCTGTGTAGTCGGCAACAGGCGGGCGCATCCGGTAATGCGTTCTTCGGCATCGCGCGACACAATATAAACCGTGTCTTCCCGATCAAATTGATCCTGCTCGATGCCGGGCGGCGTATCCAGTTGCCAGCCAAGCATTTCCACAAAAACCTTGTGGCGGTAAACCGAGAGTGCTTTGGCAACACCCACCGGAAGATGCGCCGACTGTCCGGACAACATATGCATATCAACCCCCAATGGAATATGTTTCAAAACAGGGGGAATAATTTGCCCGGTCACGGCCAAGGAAAACTGTCAACGAAGACAGGTATCTAAATATATCGGGAGGTGATAAACCGGCTGGTTGCCTCTTGCCATTGCATATGGGCAAGCCGCTCAATCAACAGGTCTTCAGTTCTGACAGGGCCAAGGTCATTGGCATTGGAATCAATCAGCATGATATTACTGCGCGGCTTGCCGGTTAACTGATAACCACAGCTGGCGATAAACCAGTCCCAGCCAATAGTCAGAATCGGGTGGGACTTGCTGATCCACTCGGTATAGCCACTGATTGTCGCAAGACGAGAACCACATCGCAAAGAACCAGCCGGGTCATCATCCAGCCCGGAAACAAGATGGTGCAAAGGAATACCCAGCAGCGTCGCAAAATCCAGCCGGACATATCCATCGGCGCAAAGACCCGGCCTATTCATTACCGCGCAACTGCTATCACCAAAAATCCGAGCCGACATGGCGTTGTGACCTGAACACGAAAACAGACTTGAAAGTGTAATGAACATTGATCACACATTGCCATTGTCAGAGTTATCAGCTAACACGCATAACAAAGGTTTGCTGACAAGCCGGGTGTTGATAACAAAACCACAAACAGGCTGGGGGATAACGAGATGTCACCTTTCGTAGAAGAAAACCTGCATTCACTGCTTACCATCCACGACCAAGGGCAGTATTTCAGCAAGATTACCCATATGGCGCAGGAACTGGGCTTTGAATATTGCGCCTATGGCGCTCGCATGCCCTTCCCTTTAAGCGCCCCCCGCACGGAAATGGTGAATAACTATCCTGTCGCATGGCAGCATTGTTATCAAAGCAAACACTACATAACGCAAGACCCGACCGTAGCGATTGGTTTGCGCTCGACTATTCCCTTTGTGTGGAGCGAAGCCTTGTTTTCGGGCTCCCGCGAACTGTGGGAAGACGCACGCTCACACGGGTTGCGCAACGGCTGGGCCCAGGCTTGCCGCGATGTTAGCGGCGTCGTGGGCATGATGACGCTGGCTCGCTCCAGCGACGAAATCAGCGATGCCGAACTCAATGAACACGAACCGTTACTAATGTACCTGGCCCAGGTGGCGCATGTTGGCATGTCCCGCTTCTTTCTCGAACACTCGTCTTATGGGCACGAGGTAAAACTCACCCCGCGCGAAACCGAAATCTTGCGCTGGACCGCCGAGGGCAAAACCTCTGCCGAAATTGGCGAAATACTGAATATCGCCGAGCGAACTGTTAATTTTCATGTGAACAGCACGTTAACCAAATTGAATGCCGCCAATAAAACTTCTGCTGTGGTGCAAGCGGCGTTACGCGGGTTGCTATAGCCAGCAGAGGCTAACTATACTGTTTTTGGGAAGCACAAATTCAATGCAATTGAATTGCAGTGGATTGTTGCGCAGAAAATATATTTGCGAACATCAAATAGCCTGGCTGTCAGCCATTCAAAAAACCAACCCCTTCCTTCGTTCCGTCATCCTCACACAAGATCTCTTGCCATCGTTATGCAGAACACGCAGAACCGTGACCACCATTCTGATGCATCGACGCCGCAATTGCCGCCTGTCAGCTTTAGCAGGTTTCCTCATGGCAAGGTATCCACGGATGATACCAGCAAGCTGGCCTTATTTTGAGCGACATAGTTAGCAAGACAACTGTTTATTAATTCATACACCAGACCAAAAATCCATATCAACAACATTACATTAATTATATACATTGGTATTTTTCATCAAGCAGCAGAAAAATAATTTAGCCAAATTAATCAGTTGAGACTAGCCCCAGTTATGCAATGCAGTTTTCATGTGATTGTCTATAAATCAGCTTTGGTGCATCATTATTTATCCAGAATCTATCACTGCATTTTCAACCCAGCACAGACATGTCTGACAACCGAATAAACACAGCATACTGATCAGGCAAATTGCGTTGCGCAATTGCTACCAGCAGTTATCCGAATCAAATTGCAATTGCCTTTGGGCAATGTGTTCTGGTCGGCGCTACCCGCACCGATCACACCGTATTTGCCCTTCGGGTTGCCGTTGCCAAAAGCGACGGCAACCTCCCCCTCCCTCTCCTCTTTTCCTGGCAAGTAGATCTGGCAGCCACTCGTCCACCGCATGAGCCAAGCGGCGACCCGCACGGCTGAAGTGGGCTGGCAAAACTACAAGTGAGAATAATTCGCAATAACAATCTCGACATACATGGGCCATCGGCGGCACAATCTGCCCCCATGTATCGCCAGCCTCGTTTGCATCTATTCGCCCTTTACGCCGCAATCATTGCATTGCTGGCGCTGGCGTTCGTGCCGCCGGTCATGCAGGTGCTGCGCCCGGCGGTACTGATGGCTGACGCGATGCCAGGTTGCAATGACCCGGCGATGCTACAGATGCATCACCCGGCATCCAGTGCGGATCTCAACGGCGATATGGATAGCTGTTTGATGTGCTCCCTGGCCTGCCACGTCCCCGCATTGGCAGCAGTTCCACCGATGGTCTGGGTGGCTCCGCTGGGGTTGGCGCTTGTTTTGCAGCCGGTGTGGCGGATATTCTCGTCACGCGACAGCTTGTTTACTCCACCCGCACGCGGCCCACCAAGCCTGCTTTAGCCGGTATTTCTGGCCGGTTTTTTCGTATTTCCCCCATTCAAGATGGACTAGCGTGGCCATAACCAACAGCCCGCTGGTCTTGCCGAGCACGCGTGCCCGTATGCTGGCGTATGTCTTTACCCTGCATTTGCAAGGCGTGCTTGTAGCCCTATTCAAGAGAATTAATCATGAAATCCATCCGTACCCTGTTTGCATTTGCCGCATCAGCCCTGCTGTTCACCGCCCAACTGGCCAGCGCCCATGCCCATCCACACGAACAAAGCCCTGCGCCCAATGCCACCGTAGCGGCACCGCAGGAAGTGCGCATCGCTTATACCGAAGAGCTAGAGCAATCGCTCAGCTCGCTCAAAGTGCTTGATGGCAGCGGTAAAGTGCTGGCCGATAAAGCCACGCTGGATGCGGCCGATCACAAAGTCATTCACCTGCCATTGCCAGCACTGTCTGCCGGTGTGTACACCGTGGAATGGGTAGCGGTGGCGGAGGATGGCCATCGCACCAATGGCAAATACACTTTTACCGTTAAATAACGCGACAAAGCCTCAGACGACATGAGTGGATTCGAGTGGGCTGGCCCGGCGTCAGCCAGCGTGGCCGCGCTGCTGGACATACTGATTGCCCTGCTGATCGGGCAATGGTTGAACACGCGCGGCAAGCCTGGCTGGCAGCTGCCCAGCCTGCTCGGTCTGGTATTTTGTGCCAGTCTGCTGGTTAATAGTGCCAGCATGGCGGGTGTGCCACTTTGGGCCGCGTTTGCGGCGCTCCCGCTAGTGCTGCATACGCATTACGGCCTGATGTGGCTGGCCGGAGCGACCTGCATCGCAGCCTTGCTGCTGGACAACCGTTACCGCAACGGCAGAGCGTCAACCGCAGTCATCATCGTACTGTTTGTCTATTTTCGCGCCTGCACCGGTCATGTGGCCGATGCGGGCATGTTCAGCCTGGCCCCGCTGGTGCATACCGTACATTTGCTGGCCGCGGGCGCGTGGGCTGGCAGCGTGCTGGTCTTTCTGGCTCAGCATCGCAAGCTGCGGCAAGACGGCAAATGGTTCGATAGCCCGAGCGCGCGCCATCTGTCGCAAGTGGCGTTGTGGGCGGTGATGGTTGTGGTGCTGACCGGCGCCGCCAATGCCTGGCGAGTGCTGCAGTTGGGCGCATCTGCGGTGGAACCGTGGCAACAGCCCTGGAGCGTGATCCTGAAAACCAAGCTCGCGCTGGTCGCCATTGCCGTGTTGCTTGGCGCCACCAATCGCTGGAGCATCATGCCCGCGCTGGATTTGAATCAGCAACGCGCCCAGCGCCAGTTCATGGCGCTCTTGCTGCTGGAAGCGGTGGTTTTCGTTGGGGTGATTGGCTGTGCGGCGGTGTTGGGATCAACCAGCCCGCCGATGTAACAACGGGCATCAACTCAGATCACAAACCGGCTCAAACCTTGCGCCGGAAAGTGACCACCAGCACATCGCGGCAAGCAAATTGCCCGGCTTGCTGCGGCACGATGGGTGATACGCCATGCAGCACACGTTCGTCGTCCACCAAGGCCATATCCAGCGTATCCGCCAAAGTAAAGGTGCGCAGCGGATTACCCTGCAAGTCGTAAATGGTGCTGACGCCCTGTTCGACATTGCGCCGTTGCACCATCAGCATCAGCACAAAATCCACCCCATCGCGATGCACGCCTTCCGGCGTCGGCAAGCCAAGTTGCTCGCTGCCCGCCTCAATGCGGAACTGGTGTACTTCGATGTGCCAGTTGGCGTTGGGAGAACGTAGCCCGAATATCTCACACCCCAGTGCGACCACACTGCGCAAGGTGGCGCCATGCACAACCGCATGCTCAACCGGTTGATAGTGACGGGCGATGCCACCATTGAGCGCGTTGTATTCGCGGCTTTGAAAATGCGGCTGATGCGGTTCCACCACAAAACTGCGTTGCCCAGACATAGCCGTTAACGTCGCGTGCCGGCGTTTGCGATAGCGCCCGCCGTCGGCCATATAGTTATCCAGGCACAAGCGTTCCCAACTGGCCTGAAACTGCGGCCAATCTGCGGCCAGCGTGGCTGCATCGCTAAAGCCCTGGCCTGCCAGCAAGGCTTGAGTACGGGCAGCGGGCACATAGCTGTAACCACGCGTGGTCAGCGCCTGGCTCAGCAGCGCAACGCTGTCCAGCGCTGGACGGGTATTCGGGGAGGTAATGCAGTCGGGGTCGAGCGTTTCCATAACTATGTGCAAACCAATACGCATTGCTGCTTTGTGACGGGACATCTACACCAATAATGCTGCAGATGTTCCCATCATATCTATCTGGCAAAAGATTGAGTCGGTAGATTCCCGTACAACCAGCAAGACAATGCGCCGCAACCAGCGCCGATTCTGGCGCTCAGGGTTGATAAGCCGGTTGTTGCCGCTTGCGATCCAGCGCGCCAGACAGTATCACCACCGCAAACCCGATCAGCGCCACCGCCGCGCCCAGCCACGGCAAATTGGTCAGCGGATAACCCGCACCCAGCATCGCCCCGCCCAGCCACGCACCGGACGCATTGCCCAGATTGAAAGCGCCCTGGTTCAATGTCGGAGCCAGGTTCGGCGCACCCTGCGCTTTGTCGATAACTCGCACTTGGGCCGCAGGCACAACCGCAAAGGCAAACATGCCCCAGAAGAACACGGTCACCAGGGTTGGCACCTTGTAATGACTGGTGAACGAGAACACCGCCAGCACCACGGCGATCATGCAGAAAATAATGGCCAGACCCCGCATCAAGCGCCAATCGGCCAGCTTGCCGCCCACCAAACCGCCCGCGGTAATACCGGCACCAAACAGCAGCAACACCCAGCTTTCCTCAGCGGCGGTAAAACCGGTGACGTCGCGCAGGATGTACGCGATGTACGTCACCACGCTGAACATGCTGACCGACGCCAAGGTGCTAATCAGCAATGCAAGTTGGGTCTGGGTTTCTGCAATTTTGCGAAACTCACCCAGGATACCGCCACCTTGCGGCGTGGCAACTTTGGGCAACCACACTGCCAATGCCGTTGCGGCGATCAAACCAATCGCTACCACCGCCCAGAACGGCGCGCGCCAGCCCGCCACATGGCCCAGTGCCGTACCAAACGGCACGCCAATGATGTTGGCCACGGTCAGGCCGGTAAACATCATGGCCACCGCTTGGGCGCGTTTGTTACGCGGCACCAGATCTGCCGCCACTACCGAGCCAATGCCAAAGAATGCGGCATGGCAGAACGCAGTCACCACCCGCGCCACCATCAACATGGCGTAGCTGGGTGCCAGCGCGCACAGGGCGTTGCCGAGGATGAACAAACCCATCAAACCAATCAGCGCCTGCTTGCGTGGCCATTTGGCGGTAACGATGGCCAGAATCGGCGCGCCAATCGTTACGCCAATCGCGTAGCCGGAAATCAACATACCGGCGGCGGGCGTGGAAACGGAGAAGTCGCGGGCCACTTCCGGCAGCAAGCCCATGATCACGAATTCAGTTGTGCCAATGCCAAATGCGGCGGCGGCAAGGGCTAAGAGTGGGAGGACCATCGCGGCTTTTCCTGTTGCAAGATTGAACTTGTTTCAAACAAAACTATTTCAGCGTACCGAATATATGCGATCAGCATTGTGACAACGTGTGGGCTTCAGCGCGACGTTCGCCTGGATTGATTTGCGATTGTGGCTTCAGCGGGTGTGGGCCCACTGACCTCGGCCCCGGCGTTTCTGGCCAGCAACAAACTGTCGCCCACGGCCAGTAATGCAATCAGCGCCACCAGACCAAAAGCCAGATGAAACTCGCTCACGCCAGGCGTACCTGCCACTTGCCCGTGCACGACTTCAGCGATGCGTAGCGCCAATGCTCCAAAAGCAATCCCCATGCCCGCATTCATTTGCTGGAACACGCTAAACAAGGTGGTTGCGCCGGTCATGCGGGCTTGTGGTACATCAGCAAAACCAATGGTATTGAGCGCAGTAAATTGCATCGAGCGGCACAAACCGCCAAAGAACAGTACGGCAGCGATAATAGCCAGCGGGGTGTTGGGCATCAGGCCAGCGCAGGCGGCGAAACCCACCGCCACCAACAGACCATTGCCCACCAGTACATTGCGAAAACCAAAACGCCGCATGATCCAGCTGGTGGCCGGTTTCATGCACAGATTTCCGGCGAACAGCGCCAGCATCAACATGCCCGATTGGACCGCACTCAGGCCAAACGCGAGCTGGAACATGAGTGGCAGCAGAAACGGTGCGCTGCCAATAGCAATGCGAAACAACGAACCACCCACAATGGTCACGGCAAAAGTCGGAATACGCAGCGCGCTCAGATCGACCAAGGGGTTTCCCACCCGGCGCATATGCCAGACGGTGACGGCCAGCGCAGCCAGGCCAGCGAGCAACAAACCGCCGACCCACAATGGCGCCACCGGTTGATGGCTGGCGGCCTCCAGCCCCATCATCACGGCGCTGCAACCGATACCGCTGCTGACAAAGCCAAACACATCAAACGGTCGCGATTGCGCGCCGTCGCCACGAATCAACCGCAATGCCGCCAGCCAGGCAATCACGCCCAGCGGCACATTCAGCAAAAAGATCCAGTGCCAGCTCAGCCAGGTGGTGATCAAGCCACCCACTGGTGGACCAATCACCGGCGCCACCAGACCCGGCCAGGTGATCGTGGCAATCGCCCGTACCAGGTCTTTGCGCTGGGTGTTACGCAATACCACCAGCCGCCCTACCGGCACCATCATGGCACCGCCCAAGCCTTGCAAAATGCGCGCAGCAGTAAATTGCCACAGGCTGGTGCACAGCCCACATAGCAACGACGCCAGCGTGAACACCACAATAGCCGAGCAAAACACCCGGCGCGGGCCAAAGCGGTCCGCCAGCCAGCCGCTGACGGGAATAAACACCGCCAGCGCCAGCATGTAAGCACTCATACCTATCGACAGCCGCGCCGGGGCCACACCAAAGCTGGCCGCCATTTGCGGCAACGCCGTGGTGATGACCGTCGCGTCCAGGTTCTCCATAAAGAACGCAGCGGCCACCAGAAACGGAATCCAGCGCAAAGCACCGTCAGCGAGCGGCGCTTGCGCGGCGGTCGTGGTCTGACTCACCCAATCGCTCCACCACCGTCGACCAGTACAGTCGAACCGGTAGAGAACGGCGTACCGGCCAGATACAGCACGGCATTGGCGATATCTTCTGGCTGACCCACACGTTTGGCGGGCAACGATGCCGCCACTTTGTCGAACATCTGCAGCCGATCCGCCTCGGCAAACTTGTCCCATAGCGGCGTGACAATCAGCCCTGGCGAAACGGTGTTGACGCGCACTGGCGACAACTCCAGCGCCAGCCCGCGGGCCAACGCCTCCAGCGCAGCGTTGATTGCCCCTTGCAACACGGAACGGCTGCTGGGGCGCACCGACAAAAAGCCCGAGACAAACGTGAGTGAAGCATTTGGCGTAAACCGCGCAGCCCGCGCAATGCGATAAGCGCCCCAGAACTTGCTGTTCATGGCGCTGTAGGCATCTTCCAGCGCCAGCGTGCGCACTGCGCCAGTTGCCGTTTGCGCTGCAGAGATCACGATGTGATCCCACTCGCCGGCTTTGGCAAAGAAGCTTTCAACGTCCGCATCGCTGGTCATATCCAATGCGGCGATTTCAACCTGCCCCACCACCTGTTCCGCCGCCACTTGCAGCTTGGGTAATGAGCGCGAAGCAATCGTCACCTTTGCTCCGGCGCGGACAAAGGCTTGTGCCGTGGCCAGACCAATGCCGGAACTACCGCCGACAACCAAAACCCGCTGATCAATAAATGAAGTCATTGCATTGCTCCCTGGTTGTGCTGCTGTGTGGATATTCAGTTGAATGAAGGGCAGTTTATCCACTCAACGTCTGGAGATAATCCAGCAAAAAAGCGACAATCCCTCTACATTTCGTTGAGAATATTCCGGGCACTTCACGCCATGACACTGGATAACCTGCAGGACCTGAGCATCTTCGCCAAAGTCGTTGCTACGGGCAGTCAATCGGCCGCAGCCAGAGAACTGGATGTGTCACTGGCTGTGGTCAGCAAACGGCTGGCATTGCTGGAGAAACAACTTGGCGTGCGCTTGCTGAATCGCACCACGCGCCAACAGTCGCTGACGGAAGAAGGCCAATTGTTTTACGCCAGTTGCGTGCGCATTCTGGCCGAAGTCAGCGAAGCCGAAACGCAACTCTTGCTGCATCGTGACAGCGTCAGTGGCGTGCTGCGCATCAACGCGCCCAACGCCTTTGGCCGCCGTCATCTGGTGCCGCTGGTCACCGCCTTCCAGGCACGCCACCCGCAACTACGCGTTCAGCTGGACTTGACCGACGCGGTGATCGATCTGGTTGAAGGCGGCGTGGATGTAGCC
The DNA here is from genome assembly GCF_031291215.1 of Silvimonas sp. NCBI lineage: Bacteria > Pseudomonadati > Pseudomonadota > Betaproteobacteria > Neisseriales > Chitinibacteraceae > Silvimonas > Silvimonas sp. The sequence goes on along the minus strand of NZ_JARLJK010000122.1, from coordinate 23,745 downwards.
ATCCGCTTTGGCAGCCTGCCCGACTCCAGCCTGTTCGCCCGCGAGTTGGCGCCCAACTATCGCGTACTGTGCGCTTCGCCCGATTACATTGCCCGCCGTGGCTTACCGCAATCCGCGGCCGAACTGGTGCAACACGACTGCATTCTGTTTGGCGAGCAATTGGTCACCGAATGGCAGTTTCACGATGAGAGCATCAAAGTGCACGGCAACATCGTCACCAACCACGGCGAAGCCGCGCACGAACTGGCCTTATGCGGCGCCGGGATCGTCCTCAAATCGATCTGGGATGTCGGCGCCGATCTGGACAGCGGCCAATTGATCCGTGTCCTCCCCGAACACGCCATCGCCTCCGCACCATTGCACGCGGTATACCTGCACAGCCGACACTTGGCCCCGCGCGTGCGACAGTTTGTGGCGTTTGTGAGTGAGCAATTGCAACAAGCCTGGCGCTGGGACCCGGCACCCAAACTGCGGGTGACGGCATCTGGGCAGAACCGGCGGGCACGGGTATCGGGGATTTGAGCCTTGGGATCGTTTGTAGCCTGGATTCGCGTAGCAATCCGGGAGCAACATGGGGCAAATTTAATCACCGGCGGTTCGATGACTCATTGCAATCCCGGATTCCCGCTGACGCTTCATCCGGGCTACATGGGTTTAGGCCCACAAATGGTGGATTGGCTAAACCCAATCCACCCTGCAACTTCATGTTTTTGACTTTTACCAAGCAAACAAAGCAGCCGATCACGCCGACCGAGAGTCGGAGACCTTAGGCTCCGGCCGACCGAGGGAACGGCGGAGCCGCGCAAAGAACACTGGCAAACAAACTGTTCGTTTCGGCTTTTGACTTCGGGCCCCGTCGGACGCTCGCGTCCCGGGTCGCCTTTCTTTTGGTTACTTTTCTTTGGCGAAGCAAAGAAAAGTAAGGTACTCCCGGTCACCACCAGGTATCAAACGCCTTTTACACCCGTCCCGCAGGCACCAGCAACACTTGAAACGGAAGCCAAATCAGCCAGTCCACAATGGATTGTCGCCTCCCTTCAAATCCCACCAAAACCCTCCTTGCCCACAACACCCCAACAGCGGACAATCCTCCCCTGACTCGGGGTGCTTTTGCAGTTGCAAAGGCTGAGAGATACCCGTTACCTGATCCGGATAATGCTGGCGGAGGGAAGTCCCAAGTGGCCCTGTGCTGCTCGCCTGCACTGACCGTCCGTATTACATGGATGGATCAATCCGGGCCGCCAAGGAGCCACATAAATGTCATCATCCGCAATCCCCACCCTGCCGTTTTCCATCATTGCCGACGAGTTGGAACGCTTTCGCAGCGTGCATCCGCTGGTGCATGTGCTGACCAATGAAGTGGTACAGGAAATCACCGCCAATGTTTTGCTGGCTGCGGGTGCCGCGCCAGCCATGATTGTGGCGCAGGAAGAAGTCAGTATTTTTGCCAGCATTGCGGGCGCAGTGCTGATCAATGTCGGCACCTTGCGCGACACACAACTGGCGGCCATGCGGCAGGCCATCACCGCAGCCAATGCAGCCAACGTGCCATGGACGCTTGATCCGGTGGCGGTTGGCGCCCTCGAATATCGCAGCAATGCCTGCCGTGAATTTATCCGGCAAAAGCCCGCAGCCATTCGCGGTAATGCCTCGGAAATCCTCGCGCTAGCCGGTATGGGCAGCGGCGGGCGTGGCGTAGACAGCACGGCGGGCTCCAACACCGCGTTGGCCGCCGCCCAGCAATTGGCCCGCGATAGCGGCGCCGTCGTGGCTGTGACTGGCGAAATTGATTACATCACCGATGGCAACAGCACCTGGGCTACGCCCTGGGGCCATCCGCTAATGACGCAAGTGGTCGGCACCGGCTGCGCACTTTCTGCGCTGGTCGCCGCGTTCACCGCGCAAGCCCCCAACCGTTTGAACGCCGTAGCGGCAGCCTGCGCCCTGGCCGGGATTAGCGGTCAGCGGGCACAAGCCATTAGTAATGGACCAGGCTCGTTCAAAGCGGCATTCCTCGACACGCTATATTTATTGAGCCCCAACGAACTGCGGGAGATGACCGCGTGAAGCCGTTTGATTTATCGCTTTATCTGGTGCTCGACCCTGACCTGTGCGGCGGTCCGCAGGGCATGGTGGACACCGCCCGTATCGCCGCCGAGAACGGTGCCACCATCGTGCAACTGCGCGCGCCCAACTGGAAAAAACGCCAGTGGCTGGAAACCGCATTTGCGCTCAAGGCCGTGCTGGACCCACTTGGCGTGCCGCTGATCATTAATGACCATATCGACGTCGCAATCGCGGTCGATGCCGCAGGCGTGCACATCGGCCAGGCCGATCTGCCGCCCGACGCCACGCGCCGGTTGATCGGCCCAGATAAAATTCTTGGGCTGTCGACCTCCAATGCGGCGCAAATGGCCGATGTACCGTTGGGACTGGTGGATTATCTGGGCGTTGGTCCGGTGTACCCCACCGGCACCAAACTGGATGCCTCGCCCGTGATCGGGCTGGACGAATTCGGCCAGCTTATGCGGGCCAAGCCACTGCCAGTGGTGGCGATTGGCGGCATCAAGCATGGCACGGCAGCGCCACTGATCCGCGCCGGGGCCGATGGCGTGGCCGTGGTTTCGGCCATTTGCGGTCAAGCCGATATCGCTGGCGCGACTGGCCATCTATTCATTGAAATTACCGGAGGCCGAACATGAGCCCCTCAACGATCCCGCATGCTCTCACCATCGCCGGTTCGGATTCTGGCGGTGGCGCTGGCATCCAGGCAGATCTGAAAACCTTCTCGGCGCTGGGCGCATACGGCATGAGCGTGTTGACCGCGCTGACCGCACAGAACACCCAAGGCGTGCATGCGGTGCATCCAGTGCCGCCCGAGTTTGTCACAGCCCAACTGGATGCCGTGTTCAGCGATATCCGGGTCGATGCCGTCAAACTGGGCATGCTGGCCAATGCGGGGATCGTCCATGCCGTTGCGGCCAGCCTGGCAAAGTATCAGCCGACGCACATCGTGCTCGACACCGTGATGATCGCCAAAGGTGGGCACCCGTTGCTGGTGGCCGAAGCTGTGTCGGCGATTCGCGACGCGTTGTTGCCGCTGGCTTCGCTGATCACGCCTAACTTGCCAGAAGCCGCGGCGTTGCTAGGCGCCCCGGTCGCCACCACAGAAGATGAGATGCGCGCACAAGGTTATGCACTGATCGCCGCCGGTGCCAAAGCGGTGCTGATGAAAGGGGGACATCTGGGTGGCGCCGAGAGCCCGGATTGGCTGATCACGCCACAGTCCGAAACGCGCTTTGCCAATATCCGCATCGCCACCCGCAACACGCACGGTACCGGTTGCACGCTGTCTGCCGCGCTGGCCGCTTTGCGTCCGCAACATCAGGACTGGCCGCAGACCGTGGCAGCAGCACGCGAATGGTTGCAAGCAGCGTTGATCGCAGCGGACCGGCTGGATGTCGGCCACGGAATTGGCCCGGTGCATCACTTTCACGCGTGGTGGTAATCAGCGGCAACCGGGCTCCCGGCACCAGGTTCTGCTGCCGGGAGTCTCTGCATCAACAATTTGACGACTGCTTATTTCATGCCCAGCGTGGTAGGTGAAAACAAATCACGCGCCAGAGGTGCTTCCAGACTGCGTTATGGACGCGGGCCTAGAAAAACAATTTGCCGATCACCGGAGCGCCCAGCACGCTGATCAAACCGGCAATCATCATCACCAGGCTGGAGACTACGCCCTGCACTTCGCCAAGCTGGCGGGCTTTGGCGGTACCGGCGCCATGGGCGGCGGCGCCAAAGATGGCGCCGTGCGCAAGGCGGCTGCGCACCATTGGCAGGCAGGTCAGCACGGTTTCACCAATCGCCATGCCCAGCACGCCAGTGATGACCACAAACACTGCTGCCAAGTCCGCGGGGCCGCCAATTGAACGCGCGGCTTCAATGGCAAACGGTGTCGTCACTGAACGCACGGCCAGGCCTTTTTGCAGCATCACCGACAAGCCCAGCCAGCGCGCCAGCAAGACGGAAGTGCTTACCGAAGTCACCACTGCGGCGATCACGCCCGCAGAAATCGACAGCCAGTGTTTACGCACCATGTTGCGGTTGTCGTAAATGGGCAAAGCAAAAGCGATAGTGGCCGGGCCGAGCAGCCACATCAACCAGTGGGTATCAGCGATGTAGTCGTGGTACGGGATATCGGCCAGCAGCACAATGGCGATCAGCACCGCCGGGGTTGCCAGCAAAGGCATCAGGATCAGCCGCAGGCTTTTTTCATACAGCCGCTTGTTGGCGTAATACAAACCAACGGTGAGAATGAAACAGCCTGCAGCCAGCATTGAATCAGGCATGGTGATTACACCGGCGGCGGGCCAGTTTGAGCTCCAGCCGATATACCTGGTCCACCACCAGCGCGGTGACCACCATGACCGCCACGGTGCTCAGGCCGATCACGGTACAGATGCGCCAGCCGTCGCTCAGAATCAGTGCCGGATAATTCACCACGGCCAACACGGCCGGTACAAAGAACAGCAACATCTCGCCCAGCAACCAGTTGGCGCCACGGCGAATCCAGCCTGTCTGCACTACGCCCGCAAACAGTAATGCAGCCATCGCGCCCAGCCCCAGCAAACTGGCTGGCAATGGCAGATCGAACCGGGCCTGCACCCAAGCCGCCACCAGCCACAACGCCGACAACGCCACCACTTGCGTCGCGACACAGCCAAAGGCGTAAAGCCGCGCGCCCAAGGCAGAAGTAGCCGAGGCGACGGGTGCTGGCAACGCGGGGCTTGAAGCGAGTTCCATGATGACGGGCACGGCGTAAAAGATTGAATAACGCCAGTATACGAAGCGTCTATCCAGACATAAAATGAATAATAATTATCCAATTCATTCCATTATGGAATGCATGGCGAGGCAAAGATGGATGTCCGTGCGTTGCGTTATTTTGTTGAGGTGGTACGCCAGCAAGGCTTTACCCGCGCGGCTGAAACCTTGTTTGTTACCCAGCCCACCGTGAGCAAAATGATCAAGCAGCTGGAAGATGAACTCGGCGGTCCATTGCTACTGCGTGAGGGTCGCAAAGTGCTGCTGACGGACGCCGGTAAAGTGGCCTACGCCAGGGCGCAATCGGTACTGGCTGAAGTAGCGCGCTTGCGCCAGGAAGTGGCCGAAGTCGATGGCATGGCACGCGGAGAACTGGCGGTGGGTATTCCACCCATGGCCGGGCGCTACTTTGCGCCGGTCATCGGGCGCTATCGCAAGCAATATCCCGGCGTGGCACTCCGGCTGCGCGAACAAGGTGGCCGGGCGCTGGAAGAAAGCGTGGTCAATGGCGAACTGGATCTGGGCGTCACCGTGCTGCCTGCCACCGTGCCCGGTCTGGCCACTTTGCCGGTCACCCGCCAGGCGTTGATGGTGGTTTATCCAGTGGTGCGGGCGCCGGTCAAAGCAAAACCGGTGGCACTGGCCGAGTTGGCCGCCCTGCCCTTCATCATGTACGAGGATGACTTCGTGCTGAATCACGTCATCATCCACGCCTGTGAAGCCGCCGGATTTACCCCGCAAATTGCCGGGCAAAGCCGTCATTGGGATTTCATTGGTGAACTGGTTGCCAACGATGTCGGCATCGCCATTTTGCCCGACCCCATCGCTCGCCAGCTCGATCCGGCCCGCGTAGTTTGCCGCCCGCTGGCCGATCCCGCGCTGGCTTGGGAACTAGGACTGGTATGGCGTCAGGATTATTTGTCGCGAGCGGCCCGCGCATGGCTAGAGTGCTGTGAAGAAGCTTTCGGTTATCCCGCACGCACATGATCGATGCTGTATCAAGAATGCGGATGAGCCTCCGGATTCTTTTTGGCGTTGGTGTCCGCCTGCTGCATCAACTGGGCACACGGCGAATCTTTGGCGGTCCCCACCTCAATCAGCGGTAGCAAGACCAGCGGTGGATAAACAAACGCCAGCGCCACTGCCGCGGCCGTGCGGCCCACGGGTTGTGGCAGTGACGGTTTCACCGACGGCTTTTTGAAAGTCCCGCCAATATCTATCGGCCCACGCAAGGCCGCCAGGCTGATGTCTTTCGGATCAACCTTCAACGCCATATCCAGCTTTTCATCGCGAAAATTGATATTGCCCGAGCCGTTAATCACTTGCTTGTCGGTATCCAGCACAAACGTTTTGATAGTCGCATCACCATTTTGCGCGGACAAATCGGCCACCATGCAACGCACCGGCACCGGCTTGTCGCCGGTAAACAGAATGGGCAGCAGATTGGCCAGATCCAGATTGGTCAGGCGCAGCAGCAGCTTGCTGATCTTGCCGCCATCCATGATCACCGCCACGTTGCCATTGGCCGAGCCCAGCATCTGCGCCACTGAATTACCCTGCATGGCCAGCCGCGCCTTGCCGCCGACCAAACCGGCGCTGGCCTGGCGACTTTCGCCCAAGGACGGAACAAGTTGTTCCAGCTGCAAATGGGCTGCGGTCATGTCGACACTGGTTTTAAGCGGCGTGGCACCGCTATCCATCTGCAATTGCGCCACCACATGACCACCGGCCACGCCCACATTAAGCGGGTCTAGCGTCAGTACGCCGTTGTTCAGCAAGAGATGAGTCTGGATGTTATCCAGCGGCAGACTGGCGTTCACGATCTGCGTGCCGCGAAACTTCACATCCGCATCAGCGATATTGAGTTTGTCCAGATTGAACGGGTTGCTGGGCAGTATGCGATCACCCTTGGGCGGCGCGGGCTGACCACTTTCCTGGCGCGCCCCGATAAAGCCGGAAAAATCCTGCAGATCGACACGTCTGGAAGTCAGGTTGGCGGTAATGAACTTGGGCTTGCGGGCGAGATCAACAGCAAAATCGCCACCCACATCGCTGCTGCCCACCTTGCCGGCAAAACCCTGCAGCTTCCATACCTGGTTCTCATGTTGCAGATTGCCAGCCAGGCGATAAGGCGGCGTAGCGGGCAACGGCAATTTGAGGATCGGATAAAGCTGCGCCAGGCTTTGCCCAGACAGATTGAAGTTGATCGCCAGACCGCTCATTTGCAATGGGTTGGTGACCGTCCCTTTGGCGCTGAAGTGCGTCTTGTCGACGGAACCCGTTACCTGCAAAGGATAAGGCTGTGTGGTGTCGCGCAGGTTCAGCAAACCGCCGCCCACCGCCGTCACGTTGAAATCCAGCTTGCGAAAAGCGCCTTTGGCATCGACATTCACGGCGGCGGCTTTGCCCTGAACGCCATGGTCGGTGGCGACTTTGGCGGTAACGTCCGAACCTTCGGCATCCAGATAGTGGATTTGCCCATTTACTACATCCAGCTGCCCCAGTTTCACGCTGGGCGAACTACTGCCACTGGCGGGTGATGACGCGGTGAGCTGGTCGAAATTCCAGTTGGCTTGCCCTTGGGCGTTTTGTTCCAGCAAAACATTGGGTTCGGTAATCACCACGCGCGGCAATTCGACTTGCCGATGCCACAGCGGGCGCAGTGGCAGATCGAACTCCAGCTTTCGCACAGTGGCCATGACTGGCGTTGTGCTCCAGCTGGCGTTGGCCAGCTGCAAATCTTCTACGGTGATGGTGGGCTGCATGGAAAGATGCACATGTAAATCGCCCTTGATAACGAACTCGCGGCCCAGTTTTTGCGAAACCTGGCGTGCGATCGGGCCGCGCAGCATGTTCCACTGGAACAGATAAAGTGCCAGCGCGAACAGGGCGATGATGGCTGCCAAGCTAGAGAGGACTATTTTTTTACGTTGTGTCGCCATAAAACGGGACTCTCACGTTAGATGTTCTTATGACATGGCTATTTGCAGAAAGAACGAAAAGCGCATGATTGCATTATCGCATTGAGGCAGGACCGGGCTATCCGCGCACCGGCGGGTTGTCTTGCCAGACGTCACCTACAAACCAGCGCATCGCATTATGTAGGCATATTCCTGCAAATACCTGCGCGAGTTTGGCGATGGCATTGCGCCGCCCGCCGACATGACTGGCCAGACGACTGACGTATCTTTATGACGGGCAAGTTCACCGGGCAATTCATTAACGTTTTTCCGGTGGCTTGCATACCTTAAATAAGGAGAACGTCATGTCACTTGGCCTGATTCTACTCATCGTGCTGTTGCTGATCGTCGTCGGCGCCCTACCCACCTGGCCGCATAGTCGTAACTGGGGTTATGGTCCCAGTGGTGGGGTTGGCTTACTGTTGATTGTGCTGATTGTGCTGCTGGTCGTTGGCGTGATTTAGCGTCGCTGCGGCTTTGTTCTTGTTCTTGTGTTGTCTGTTAATACTGCGCGCCCGGGCTGGCCTCGGGTCAAGGAGATGCGGCAATGACCATTCAGCGTAGCAACACCGAACAGCGCCATGATCGCAGCCAATTGATGCTGAACCTGCTGGCCGCAATGGCCTTGTCGCTGGCCATATTGCAGGCGTGGACATTGCTGGAAACAGTGGCCGATACCACGCGTAGCGTTCCCGCCACCGAAGCGGCAACCGGCCCGGCCACGGTGATGCGGGCAGCGCAAGCCCGAACACCCTGCCAGGCTCACAAAACGCGGGACGATAACTCCCTGCTGCAAGGTTATAGCGGCTATCTGCTGCTGGAACACGCCATCGCCGATGGCGATGTATTGAGCCAGCCACTGGCATGTGCGCCGGGCAAAACCATGTCAGCCAGATCGCCTGCCAGCCCGGTCAACTTCAATGACCAGCAAGAGATGATTCAACCCGAGGGCGTGAAGCTGATCTAAGCCGTGGCCACGTTCACGTGTTGTTCGATGCGCCTCGTACCGCATCCAGGCGTTTCTCGGCAGGCTTCGTGCCAAATCCATCACCATCGCCCGGCGCAATTGCTCCGGGCGATGGTCATGTAGGAAGCTGTAGGCATGGGCTCATAGCCTGCCCTCCACAAAGCGTACGGTTTTCCAGACAAGCACCGACATTCCGTTTTTGCGCTGAAGTCCATGATGAGAAGCATCGAACGAGTCCATTACGTTCCGATGTCCGCGGTGCCCCACCGCAGCCCACGCATTATCACAGGAGTATTCATCATGACTTTGCCAGGCAACCAACCTCTCAATACGGACGTACGCTCCACCGGCCTGCCGCCAGTGACCCCGGGCTTTAGCACCCAGGTTATCGCTTCGCATGAAGTGGAAGGCTACAAAGTGGTCAATGAACAAGGCGAAAATCTGGGCAAGATTGACCAGTTTGTGCTTGATGTCAGTAACGGCAAAGTGGCCTATGCCGTGCTGTCGTTTGGCGGCTTTTTAGGCATGGGCGACAAACTGTTTGCCATTCCATGGTCAGCCTTACAGCTGGACGAAACCAATAAAGAATTCGCCTTGATCGGTATCGACAAAGAAAGCCTGAAAAACGCCCCAGGCTTTGATAAGGACCACTGGCCAGCTTTTGCCGATGAACAATGGGCCAGCAATCTGCATAGCTACTATCGCGCCGATCCGTACTGGCACTAAGCGTCTCCAGCCATTTGCGTGATTGAACGCAGCCGCCCGACCCGCAAAGGTCCGGCGGCTGCATTCTTTTCAGCCTTCCTTCGCACAGATGTTGTCCACATAGACGCGGCTGCAATCACATTTACCGATGTCGGACACAACCTACAAGTGCTGCCCGCCCTGCCGACAGCATGTCGCGTCAGCAGCCCGACATTTCTGTGGCGTAGCCAGCGCTAAGATGACCTCACTGACAACGGTGAAACAAGACGCACACAGCGCGAGATTCCCGGCCCTTTAACCCGCTCACCCCGCAAGAAGGTACATAACGATGAACGAATGCAAAGCGATCCGGGATGCCTTGCTCAACCGCCGTGAAGACTTGGTGAGCTTGCTGCTGCGCACGCGTCGGTTGGCCCAGGATACTGGTAACAACCGGGTGCGCGACTGGGCTGAACACGAACTCAATGGTTATCCGCAGCACCAAGCGTTGCCGGAATACCGTGAGATCCCCGCGCAATCGTTCGTCAAGTTGCAGGGAAATCAGCTGGTGATTGAGTCGATTCGCTTCCCGACCGAGTTTATTCCGGACGAGTTGCAAGAAGAACTTGGCGTCAGCCGCTTGTTTAATCCGGTTGCCGATTATTTGCCTTACCTGCAGGGCAAATACAAGGATGAACTGTGCGAAGTCTGGTATCGCGATCAACTGGCACAGATCAATGAAGCACAGCGTTTTATGCCAGGCATGGTTTGTCTGGCTGGCTGGAAAGCCATCCAGCGCAGCGCTATTTGCGAAATGGTGGCTTCTTGCCGCGATGAACTGTTGTTTGGCTTGAGTGAAATCGAATTTGGTCTGGGTCAGCGCGCGCCTGCCAGCGTGTCCAGTGCCTACACCAGCAAGCACAACATGCTGATGGTCGCGATCTCTGGCGGCGTAACGCAACAAGCGCAACGCCAATCTGCCTGAGCGCCCCGATAGTTGTACCGGTTGCAGATGAATACCTGGCAGTTATTTTAATTTTCCGCAAAGGAGTAAAGCCATGCTGCACTACGCCGTAGTCTTCTTCATCATCGCCCTGATTGCCGGCTTGCTGGGTTTTACCGGCATTGCGGCAGGCGCCGCCGATATCGCGCGGATTTTGTTCTTCCTGTTCATTGTTATTTTTGTGGTCAGTATCGTGCTTGGCTTCTTGCGCGGGTGGTAGCGGTTCAGTAGCTGTTCGCGCAGTTGTTGCAGTACCGCCTGGATCAGGCGCTTGTTTCCCTCTCTTTGCCTCACTTCGACAACCGGATGCCTGTATTGGGTAATCCGGTTTTTTTTGGCTAACGTTCGAGGTTGCCCATCTTCTGCCTGGCTGGCGCGCGTTTACTTTTGCATAACCTGCGCAAACAACGCGCTGGCCAGTTGGTTATCCAGCCACGCAATCAAACGCGGATACGGCGATTGATAGAACCAGGTTTTATCGACATGGGCAAACTGGCGCACAAACGGGAATGCGGCCATATCGACCAGCCCGGGTTTGTCTCCAGCCAGCCAGTCTTGCCGTTGCAACCGTTGCTCCAGCTGCTGTAAGTAGAGTTCGCCCTGCTCGCGGTAATACACGGCGCTGTGCTCTGGATACCGTTCCGGATATTTGTAGCGGTCCAGATAAAATTTGAAGCTGCCATCGTTCTGCGCGACCAGCTCTTGCGCCGCCACAGACCAGCCCTCCCCTTGCAGCCAACCTTCTGGATCAGCCAGATTCAGCGCCCACAACATGATGTCCAGGCTTTGCTCCAGCACCGTGCCATCAGGTAGCTGCAGCACCGGCACCGTGCCCTTGGGTGAACACGCCAGCATGGCGGCGGGTTTGTCGCGTAGCACCACCTCATGCTGCTGGACCGGTACGCCACTGACAGCGATGGCCAGCCGTGCACGGATGGCATACGGGCAACGGCGGAAGGTATACAGGAGAGGAATCACGACAGGCCAGCCGGGAGCGCAAAGAATGGATGGCGATTATCGCTCTATCCGCCAAGGCCGCCAATTGGCGGGCGACGAAATCGGCCTGGCCCGTTACATAGAAAACGCCAGCGCATATAGCCCCAGGGGAAAGGCATGCACTGGCGTGTAAACAGTTAAACCGCAGGTATTGCGGGTGCTGCAAGCGTAATCAGCTCAACTTGGTTAGAAGTTAGTTGGATTTGACCGTGGTGTTATCCACCACCGAGGTCACACCTTCCACACCAGAAACCACGGTCTTGATTTCGCTGTGCTTGGCTTCGTTATCTACCGTGCCAGCAAGCGTAACCACACCGCCCGTGGTCGCCACGTTCAGAGCCAGTGTGCTCAAGCCAGCATCTTGTGCCAGCGCAGCTTTAACCTTGGTGGTAATGGCGGCATCGTCCAGCTTGGCACCCGCCACTGCAGATTTATCCGAAACGTTATCAGCCGCTGCCGATGCCGCAGCCTTGATGTCAGATGCAGCATCCTGCAACTTGGCACTGGCCGTATCGGTCGTGGTAGCGGCGGCACCACTCACGGAAGAAGCCACGCTGGATGCGGACATTTCGGTGCTGTCATCATGACGCTGGCAACCGGCCAACACGCCGGACAACAACAATGCACCGGCAAGCAGACTCAAACTGGTTCGGGTTCGCGAATAAGGCATGGGAACACTCCTTTAGTCAGGACTTAACATGAAAGCGATACGCAAAGCCTGAGCGCCTGAGGCAAGTAACGGCTTCGCCGGGGCGCTCACGGCGGGTTGACCAATCTGCGGTGGTCATCAACGGGCGGGCGCTTAATGGAAGAAAAGATAAAACAGCAATAACAATGAGAACGGGACGCCCAGAACCCATGCAACCAGATATTTGGCCATTGCGATCACCTTGATGTTTTGCTTCGGTGATTACACTTTATGGCAGCCGACGCGGCCTGGCTGTCTGTGCCGCCCTGATTGCGCTGTAGGGTGGCTTGCGCGGCTGATGTGAGATTGTTCTTACATATCAGCCGGTTTATTGCGGCGGCAAGCTCAGTGGCAGCGCAAACAACAATGCCACCCTATGTAGCGGAGCAATGTTGTTTGTACCCACCGCCCGTTTCCGGGTGCGCTCAAATCGCCGGATTCGGCGACTTTGGAGCAATGTTTTCGATAGTTTGCACCGCCTCGGAAAAATGCATGGACTTGTCGAAGAAGTGCTCAACACCCAGCATACGTGCGCGTCGCTCGTACAAGCTGAAAGCGTGGTTGGTCAGTACCACGCGCACCGGCGGCGTCGGGTCGTTGTTTTTGATGTAGGACAAAACATCAAAACCGGTCCCTTCAAGTAGTTCCAGATCAATAACCGCCAGATCGAAACTCTGCTGTTGCAGCGCAACGATGGCGTCTTTGGCTGTGGCGGCAAACGCGGTAAATACCACATGACCGGAACTGCCCAAGGCTTCCACCAAGGCTTCGCGGATCAACACGGAATCCTCGACCAGCAAAGCGGTCACTGTGGGTCTGTCTTGCGGAGGGATATTTGATGGATCTGTATTCATTTTACGTCTCGGGCTGCTGGCTCTTGCGATTGCTTTTGTCGACAGGCCCATACCCTGACGGCATCTCTTGTCGTGCTGGCAGACAGCTTGCTGGTGCGCCATACGCGCTTGCTGGTCGGTGACCCATACTCGTTTTCAAACGGCATCCCCTTTACTGGGCTGCAGGCATCCAGCGCCCGCAACCTCATGGCCGCGTGGAACATCCAACAATTTCAACCCACCATTACGCTACAACGAAGGCTTTGACATGAATGGTAATCAGCGTCACGTTTTTACACTCGGACTGACAACCGGTTAGTACGAACTCCGTCGTTTCCCGTGAGCTAGTTGATTAACTCGTTCTTGATGGCGTAATAGGTCAAATCAGCGTTGGTTTTTAGATTCATTTTCTCCAGCACGCGGGCACGGTAAGTACTGACCGTTTTCACGCTCAGGAACAGTTCATTGGCGATGTCGGTGGGCGATTTGCCGCTGGCCAGCTTGTAAAACACCTGGAACTCGCGTTCTGACAACGTCTCGTGCATGCGCTTGTCGCTGGGCTTGATCAGCTCGTTGGCCAAGAGATCAGCCAGCTCAACCGACACATAACGACGCCCGTTGCAAATGGTGCGGATCGCTTTGATGATCTCGGCCGGATCAGCATCTTTGGATAAATAACCGCGGCAACCGGAACGGATCAGATTGAGCGCGTACAGTTCTTCGGCGTAACCGCTCAGGATAAGCACCGCCAGTTCTGGCTTGATGCGCTGCATATCGCGCAGGGTATCTACGCCGTTTTTATCCGGCATGGAGATATCCAGCAGCACGATGTCGAAGTCCTGTTTACGGATCAGCTGCAGCGCTTCCATGCCGGAACCTGCTTCACCTGTCACTTCCAGGTCATCCTCAAGCTCAATCAGCGAGCGCATACCCGACCTGACAATGCCGTGATCGTCGACTAACAGAATGCGTCTTTTGTTTGTGCTATTCACCATGGTTTTTGCTGGAACGATGCCCGCATCGCCCACTGCCTCTCTATTTTATTGATCAGGGTGATTGTGCTCTGGAAGTTGACTCGCCGTTACTGCGTCTTGACCAGCCAGTCTGACAACTCGTCGGCGTGCTCTTCTTCTACCGCTAGAATATCTTCCAGCACGCGGCGGGTGGTCGGATCTTTATCGCCAATAAAGCGCACCATTTCACGGTACACATCGATGGCGATCCGCTCGGCCACCAGGTTCTCGCGAATCATTTCTTGCAAGGTAGAGACGACCACGTAATCAGAATGTGCGCGCTCAGCCAGTCCCTTGGGGGAGAAATCCGGCAAACCGCCCAGTTGTACAATGCGCTGCGCCAGCTTGTCGGCATGACCCAGTTCTTCTTCGGCATGCACGGCAAATTCTTCGGCAATGGCCTCAGATTGCACACCTTTGGCCGCGTAGTGATGCAGCTTGTAACGCAAGACACAGACCAGTTCGGTCGCCAGCGCTTCGTTGAGCAAACGGATTATGGTACCAACATCCCCTTTATAGCTGGACGTCTGCGCGCCATCGGCGACGTTCTTGCGCGCTTTTTCGCGGATTTCACCAATATCGAGTACAAAATCATCAGCATGGGACATGGTTGGCTCCAAAGCGAACGGATCAGGCTTCACCTCTGCGCAGCAGGTCTGCAGGACTGGTCGGCACGCTGTGATATAAAGAAGTTGATGAATGACACCGGCCGCTGCGGGCTCGCCTGGGGCGTAACTTGAGCGGGCTGGCAATCCAGTCACGATTTGAATTTGCTTGTCCCCACTATAGGCAGGTCGGGCTTGTCTCCCTATGCGGGCAGCACTGAAGCTGATGTCGGTGTATTCCTACAACAATTAACGGCAGCAAGCGGGCCGGATTTCTCCGGCACAACGGGCATGATGCGGTCTTGGCCCACGTTCAGGAATTGAGCTTATCCATGAAAAACATGCTGCATAAACTGGCACGCAATCTCAAGGCGTTGGGCTGGAAGCTGCAAGCTGGTTTGTTATTGGCCATTCTGGTGCCCATCTTGACGGCCATTCTGTCTGACGTGTGGATCAGCCAGGCCGAAGAAGACAATCAGGCCATTGTGGCCACGCATGGCCGTATTCTGGCGTTGCACGAATTGCAGACCATGCTGCTGTCAGCGGAATCCGCACAGCGCGGGTTTCTGGTAAACGGCGAACTGCAATACCAAATGGCCTACGATCAGACTCTGCCTAAAATCCGGCAACTGGCTGGGCAACTGGTTGATCGTTATGCCAACGTCGCCCCAGCCGGCCCGGATCGTGATGCGCGTCAGGTGCAGCAATTGTCGGTGGAGATTGGCGAAAAGCTGGCTGAAATGGATATCGGCGTCGGCTACGCCCGCAATGGCGATATCGAACGTGCACGCGAGCTGGTCAACACCAATCGCGGGTTTGAACTGGCCGGATCTATCAGTCGCCGTATCGATGCCCTGTTAGATGCAGAAGACAAAGCATTGAACCGGGAGCGCCAGAACCGGCAGCGCGTGGTGTTTTACGTGCGACTGGCCGTCGCCAGCGCCTGGGTACTGGTTTTGCTACTGGAAGCAGGTTTGCTGCTGCTGTTATCCAGCATGCTGGCAAACAAGAGCCAGCAGGCACGCGAAATGACCGAACGTCATGCGCAACTGGATGCCAAGGTCAATGAACACACCACCCTGCTCAAACAACTGGCCATGGATTACCAGCTTGGGGTGGAGCGCGAGCGGGCCAAGCTGGCGCGCGAGTTGCATGATGAGCTGGGCTCCATTCTGACCGCCACCAAAATGGATATCTCGTGGGTGCAGCGCGAATTGCGCGATTCAATGCCAGCGGTGAGCGAAAAGTTGAACAAGACCACGCGCAATCTGGATCAAGGCATCCAGTTCAAACGCCGAGTGGTGCAAGAACTGCATCCGTCACTGCTATCTACTTTCGGGCTGATTGCGTCCGTGCGTTCATTGGCAGAAGAAGCTGCGCAACGCAGTGACTGGCAACTGGAACTGGCTTTGCCCGACGAAGAAACCAGTATCGACGACACTTTGTCGTTGATCGTTTACCGCATCGTGCAGGAAACGCTGAACAATGCCGCCAAGTATGCCAAAGCCAAGACTATCTCCATCAGCTTGATGGTCGACGACGAGCACATCAAACTGGAACTGGAAGACGACGGCATCGGGTTTAATCTGGATGATCTACCAGCGGAAACCCACGGCCTGCAAGGCATCCGCCACCGCGCCACCGCCATTGGTGGCAAGGTGGACTTCACCAGCCAGCCTGGCGAGGGGCTATTTACCCGCGTGTTACTGCCGCGGCGTTTCAACAAAGAAAAACAGCACCCGAAGGTGCTGTCCTGATGTCCATAGTGGCCGGAGCGTAGCCGCTTATTGCTGCGCTTTTTCCGCAGAGTTCTCTACCTTTTCACCACCTTTCTGGATATCCTGGCCCGCACCTTTTACGGTATTGCAGGCAGACAAACTGGCAGCGAGTAACAGAGCAGCAAGTACACACATGCGTTTCATGGTGGTTCTCCTTTGTATTATCCGGGTAGACCGGTAGCTGCTGCTCAACGCTGTCGCCTTGAACGACATCTCCGGCAAGACACAAGTCGTGATTGCACTGTATCTGCATGGCTTGGTCAGTGCTGTCGCTGGCTCAGCCGTTTTTTTGTCGGTTATGACCTACATTTTCGGTAATCTGTCACCGATCTACCAGCAAAAACAAACCGCGCCGACCACAGCAAAAGCTGCGATACGGCGCGGCGGCACTCAGTTACTCAGACAAAGGAGAGTTGGGTCGCCGAAGCAGCCACTAGCGTGAGTGCAAAACAGCCAAGCTGAACAACTGACCTCGCAAGCGGCTTAGTGCTTACCAGTGGTCGAAGTGCGCTTGGCATCTTCGCGGGCATCACCCACGGCAGCCTGCACCTTGCCCACGTTCTTTTCCAGGTTACCCTTCAACTGGGTGCCCGGATTACCGATGGCTTTACCCACGGTTTCTTTAACGGCGCCTTTGGCTTCGTTGATGCGGCCTTTCACTTGATCTTTGTTCATGATTTATTCCTCATAGAATGGAAATGCAGTGTTATCTCTGCATGGATTTCATCATAGGGACGATGCCTGGCCGTCGCTGTGAGCAGCCAACGCTTTCTGGCGTAAGTGCCTGTCTGGCATAGCTATGCCTGCAATGGCCTGAACCGGCTGGCCGTTGCCCGTCGCCCCGATTCAGAGCTTGTCCTGGGAAAAGGCTGCAGATTGCTTATCATGCGGTGAACAGCATGGAGAACGAGCTTGCAAAGCCCCGCCCTGCATGAAAAGGAGCAACAGCGCCTGGAAGCCCTGCGGGCGATGTGTGTACTGGATACGCCGCCGGTGCCAGAGCTGGATCGCATAACGCGCCTGGCCGCACGCTTGTTTGATGTGCCGATCGTGCTGATATCGCTGGTAGATAACAATCGGCAGTGGTTCAAATCCAGAGTCGGGCTGGATACCTTGCAAACCCCGCGCGACATTTCGCTATGTGCTCATGCCATTTTGCAACCAGGCCGTTTTTTGGTTAACGATGCAGAACATGATCCGCGTTTTGCCGATAACCCACTGGTAGCTGGCCCGCTCCATTTACGTTTTTATGCGGGCCAGCCATTGCATTCGTTGGCGGGTTTGCCAATTGGCACCCTCTGCCTGATCAGCCCGTCGCCCCGCACATTCAGTACGCAAGATGAAGCAACTCTGGAAGACCTGGCCGCCATCGCACAGGAGTATTTCCAGCAGCAAGAATCCTCCATGCGCAGCCGCAAGACTGAACGCGAGCTGGCCCATTCGCATACCTTGTTTGAAAAAACTTTTGCTCATGCGGCGGTGGGTATTGCGCTGGTCTCGATAACAGGCCGCTGGCTGCGAGTCAATCAGCAACTGAGCAGCATGCTGGGCTACGACGTCCCGACGATGCAGCAAAAAACCTTCCAGGAAATTACGCATCCGGACGACTTGCAAGCAGATCTGGCCGCGCTCAAACAACTGCTGGATGGCGAGATTTCTGCTTATTCGATAGAAAAACGTTACTTCCATGCCAACGGCTCGATCGTCTGGGTCTTGCTGAGTGTTTCGTTGATTTACGATGAATTTGACCAGAGCAAATCATTTGTTTCGGTGGTGACCGATATCACCGAGCGCAAAAACATTGAATCGGAATTACTTTCACTGCAGCAAGAACTGGAACAGCGGGTTGGCCTGCGCACCAGAGAATTGCAGGTGGCGGTGGAACAGTTACACGAGGAAGTCGAACTGCGCACCCAGGTGCAACACAAGCTGGTACTGGAGAAAGAGCGTTTTCGCCTCACCCTGGCCAACGCTACCGATGCCTTTATCGAGCTGGATGAAAGCGGCCGGGTCATGGCCTGGAATAGCGCGGCAGAACACATTTTTGGCTGGACCCTGGATGATGCGCTGGCTCGCCCCGTGGCCGAACTGGTCATTCCGCCGCAGTTACGCGAACCCGGGCAGAACGGTTTTGACCAGTTTGTGATTGGCAAGGCCGACCCGGCCATAGATCGGCACATCCAGTTCAAAGCCATGCGCAAAGACGGCTCGGAGTTTCCTGTAGAGCTGACCCTGGCAGAAAACCGCATCCAGGGGCGTCGTGTGGTGAATGCATTTTTGCGCGACATCTCGCAGCGCAAAGCCGATGAACAAGAGATCCTGAGCAGCCGCTCGCGCCTGCGCCTGATCACCGACAACATGCCCGTGCTGATCAGCTTCGTGGACGAGCAGTTGCGCTATCAGTTCGCTAACCGCACCTATGAAAGCTGGTTTGGCGGCAACACCGACAGCCTGATCGGCACCCATATGAGTGAACTACTGGACCCGAAAGCTTATGCGCATACCAAGCTTTATGCCGCGAAGGCATTGAAGGGGCAACAGGTCAGTTTTGATAACAAGCTGGTGACCCGCAAAGGCGTGCTGCACGTTCACACCACACTTGTGCCCAACTTCCGGGCCGATGGCCGCCCACAAGGGTTTTATATCCTCTCGCAGGATATTACCGAACGGAAAAACCTCGAAAACAAGTTGGCCTTTGAAGCCACCCACGACGCGTTGACCGGCCTGCCCAACCGTCGCGCTTTTATGCGCGTCTTGCATGAGAGCCTTGCGCGCAGCCATCGCAGCGGTAAAGGCATGGCATTGTTGTTTCTCGATCTGGATGGCTTCAAACAGATCAATGATCAGCGTGGCCATGAATTCGGCGATCAGGTCTTACGCCAGTTCGCCCAGACCCTGCGAAACTCGGTGCGCGAAACCGATACCGTGGCGCGTCTGGCCGGGGACGAATTCACGGTGATCCTCGAAGGGCTGGATGTCACCGAGTTGGCAGTGCAAACAGTGGCCCACAAGTTGCTGGCCAGCCTGGCTACCGTCCATACCATTGGCGACGAAGCAGTGCATTTGCGGGCCAGTATCGGCGCGGCCACAGTAGCCGCAGGCGAGCCTGTCACGCCAGAGAAACTGCTGGCCATTGCGGACGCCGCCATGTATCGCGCCAAAGCGCAAGGCAAGCATCAGGTCGCAATCAACTAAGCGGTTCAGCCCGCCCAGCAAGCAAAAACCCTGCGCAATGGCAGTGTCTGGATATTGGTGCAAGGCATTTCGGACTCAGCCTCGCAAAAGTCATCCGCAGTGGGATGAGCGCATAGTAATCAGCGAATGTTACGTCAGCGTGACAAGTTTTCTGCCGATACCACACCACTAGGACGCGAATCTGCGACTGTTTGTGCCAGCCAGCCTCCGCCAAAACCGGCACGCTGCAGACCCTGAACGATATACGGGCAGCGCCGCATGATCTGCCAGATCAGTCCGCTGCGGTAGTTCTCGATCATCAGCACAATCGGTCCCTGATCAATGCCGAAGTGCCAGGGAGAAACCCAGCCATACGCGCTACCCTGCGAGTCCGGCCAGGTGGGATTAAAACTGGCTTTGAACCCGTACGGATTGCCCGCATGCAGATCCAGCTCGTGCACAAAATAATCAATGCTGGGCAGCACCACTTCCGGTGCAAATGGCAAAGAAGCCACCACCACCCACGGTGCAATCGTGCCGTCGTCCGGCCCGTATGGCACGCCGCGCGCCAGATAGTCGTAGAACTCCCGCACAACGCCATCCACGATCCGTCGTGCCGGACCGGGGCCATCCGTTGCGGTAAGGCCCCAGCAATGCTGGTTATAGCCTTTGAATCTGCCTGGGTTATCGATGGCATAACGCTGCTGCACCAGCGTGGCGCGGCGACTGTTTTCAAAGTAATCAATACCTCGCCCTCGCATGAACTCATCCTGGATGCCCCGAAAGTCGACCCAGATATGTGAGAGTTGATGCGTAAACAGTGAGCCCGCATACAAGTAGTCAATCCCGTAGCTGTTTCCCCACTGATACGCCGCAGCCCAGGCCGGATAGCTGGCGGCGGGCAGCGGGTATGTCGGCGAGCCCAAGCCCAGAATGTAGAGCAGCAACGCTTCGTCATAGCCATTCCAGCGCGCGGCCAGGAAGCCTTGTTCCGGAGTCCAGCCCATGGACACGGTATTTTGCTGATCCAGCGCCCAAGTCCAGTCCGCGCGGCGATACAAGCCATCCGCCAAAGCCCGGATCTCTGCCTCGGCCAAATGTTCGCCGGTAAAATACTGAGCGCAGGTCAGCGCACCAGCCAGCAAAAATGCGGTATCGATCGTCGATAACTCGCAATGTGCGGCGCGGCGTCCAGTTTGCATATCCAGAAAGTGGTAATAGAAACCGTGATAACCGGTCGCATCCGGCTCCGGTCCTTGCGGCGATTGCCAGAAAAAGCGCAAGGTGGTGAGCACGCGCTCTCGCGCCGCCTGCCGCGTGATAAAACCCGCCTCCACGCCAACCGGATACGAGGCAAGCGCCATGCCCACGGCGGCAATGCTCGCGGGCCAGTCTGGCGCCGTTTTATCAAGTACCAACCCATTGGCAGGGTTGGTTTCGTGCTCAAAATAGCTAAACGCGGTGCGCTGAATCAGTAGCAAATCACGATCGATGATGCTTCTCCCGCTGCTGACAAGGCCTGGTCGGTTTGGTACTGCGCCTGCCGGTTGGGTTCGCCAATGCCGGGGAGGTTCACTGTTCGGGCCAAACTTTTCAATTCACATACCCTGGCCACGTACTTCAACCACACCGATAAACCTAATCAAATGTCAGGCTTTGCGCGGGTATTTCTGCGACTGATTACACGGCATTCTTGCGAGTATCGGTCTTTATGATTAACTATCAATGCGGCTCAAACTCACTTATGGCGGAAATGCATGGTAGCAGATAGCGCAATTTATCAATTCGACGCTGGTCTAGTTAGCGTTACCTTGGGCGTGCTAATGATTGCGGCGGCGGCATTGGGCGCTCGCGTTGCCCACCAACGCGGTCGCGCCGGTAAAGAAACCGCGCAAACCAACCTCTCGGCAATTGAAACCGGGTTATTTGGATTATTGGGGCTGCTATTGGCTTTTACTTTTTCTGGCGCGGCATCGCGTTTTGACAATAGAGCGGCCCTGCTGATTGATGCCGCCAACGCCATGCATGGCGCCATATTGCGCACCGATTTATATCCGGCAGCCGAGCGGGATACTTTGCGCAAAGATCTGCGCCAATATCTGGAATTACAGATCTCATTCTATAACCAGGAAAGTGATCCACATTCCCTGGGTATGCTGATTCAGCAAAGCGATGCAATACAACAGCAATTGTGGGCAAAAGTCAGCAACTGGTCGCGCGATCCGGCCAATAGCCTGGCCAGTGTACAAATGCTGAATGCGCTGGATAAAGTGTTTGCGCTAACAGCGAGCCGACAGATCGCCTCGCAAGCACATATGCCCGCAGCCATAGTCTGGCTCTTGTTTGTAATGGCCATCGCCACCGCCTATACCAGCGGCTATACGCATGGTGCATCCGGCAAATTCAGTTGGGCAGGCTATATCGGCTTTTCTTTGCTTACCGCGATGGTTATCTATGTCACGCTTGATCTGGATAGCCCCGGCCGAGGCATTATCCGACGCGACGTGCAGGAACAGTCTTTCATTGCATTAAGACCTTTGCTGACAGCCCAATCGGTAGCAAATCCATGATCATCGAGCCAAGTCAGTTTTATCTGACAACTTATCAGCATTGATGAAACGACGATGCCTTAATAGCCGGCCCGGTTATCCGCAAAGAGAGGTTTATCTTGAGTGCCTGCACATCCGCATCGCATCCACAGGCGAAAGCTGGTGCCGTTCGCGGCATGGCAAGTTTGCTGAGCAGCGCAATTGCCAGCCTGGCGATATTGCCGGGAATAGCCCACGCAGATGTCTCCGTTTTATATCCAGCCAGTACACTCAAAACTGATGCGCCGTTCACCATTACTTTATTGCTGGACAATCCCGATAAGGAAGCAGCAACGATTACGGTGCCAGAGCAGTTGCACGCCAATATCAGCAATGCCGATTTCCCGCAGTTACCCATTACCTTGTTGCGGGCGGATCATTCAACCGGCGCGATCGAGGTCAAGCCAGGTGGCTTTAGAAAAGTGGCTTACCTGGCGCGCTTACCCCCTAACCTGCGCGGCACAATCCGGGTGCAACTTACCAGCTTTGATACGGCGCCAGTCTTGATAGCGCTGGATTCAGCCGCAAACAAATCACCAGCAGCCGACCCATCTGCTAACGGCACAGAAACCGGCCCAACCCAAACTGCTGCGCCAGTCAGCGTAGCAGCACTGGCCGCCAGCCAGGTAGCCAGCCCCGGCGGGCAAGATGCCGCGTCCACTGCGTTGCTACGCGGCGCGGAGGATCGCTTGTCGCCGTACGAGCCAATGTATTTTGCAGTTGGCAAAAATGGCGACACCACCGCCAAATTCCAGCTCAGCTTTAAATATCGCCTGGGTCTACCTAAAGACCCCACTTCACGTGCCCTGGTCGACAATCTGTATTTCAGCTTTACCGAGCGCTCAATGTGGGACTTGTCTGCAGACTCGCACCCGTTTGAAGACAGCAGCTACATGCCGAGCCTGTTTTACTACGTCCCCGATACTGGCGTGAAAGCCAGCTGGTTCAGCAAGCTGGGCCTGGAAAGCGGGCTAAGGCATGAGTCCAACGGCAAAGCTGGCGATGAATCGCGCAGCATGAATTACGCGTATGTGCGACCGATCCTGCATTTTGGCGATCCCACCAAAGGCGAATGGACCGTGGCGCCCAAGTTGTACTACTACCCGGTTGATAACAACAACCCGGATATGCATCAGTACCGCGGCTATGTTGACCTGGACGTCGCATACGGGACCTCGGATGGCTGGCAGCTGGCAGGGACATTGCGCAAGGGCACCAAGGCCGATTATGGCAGCGCAGAACTGCAATTCACCTATCCAGTAGCCAAAGTCTGGGCCGGCGCGGGCGGCTATTTCTATGCAGATCTGTTCTCTGGCTACGGCGAAAACCTGCTGGACTACAACAAGCACAGCAATCAGGTTCGTGTGGGTTACAGCATTACGCGGCAGAACTGGTAATGTTCTGACTCCGCAGGCATAAAAAAAGCCCCGCAGTGCATCCCTGCGGGGCTTTGTCCTTGCGTACTGCCTTTTGCCTTGCGCGCCTTGCGCACGGTGCAAAGCAAAACGCCCGGTACAGGTTCCTGTCCGGGCGTTCAAAAGGGTGTCTGGCAATGACCTACTTTCACACGGGTAATCCGCACTATCATCGGCGCTAAGTCGTTTCACGGTCCTGTTCGGGATGGGAAGGCGT